>JAWOIB010000175.1:0-3393 GCA_046484845.1 bacterium | reverse complement strand
CTGCCGGCTGTCCGGGCTTCATCTCCAGACGGCAGTGCTGGAAGCCCGCAGACACGACCCCTCCTCATACTCGAGAAGCAAAGCCGCGCCTACCCGCTTGCTCCGAGTGCTGCGGAGTCCTCCGCGGCTACGGTCAATCCCGGTCGTCAACCTCGACCTGCTCCTCCCCTGTTCGCTTTCCTCTCACGACCGAGAGGAGTATCGCCAGCAAAGGCAGGAACGCAGCCACTCCCCAGCCGGCGATGAGCAGCGCCCGGACCGGGTAGCCCTCGTAGGGCCGGCTGATTTCGCGGACCAGTGCGATTACCAGCAGAACCGCCAGGATGGCCGGGCAAACGATCCTGATGAACCACGGCCACCACGCGCCCAGCCGGGTACTGGACACGGCATTGAGGTGACGACGAAGATCCTCAGTCTTGAAGAACCAGCCCAGCACGATGCACTCGACCAACAACACCACGATCAGCCCGAAATGCTCCATGAAGCGGTCCACGATATCAAGCCAGTAAAGCCCGGCCCCGGTCGTGAATATCAGCCCCAGGGCGACGGCCGCGCCACCAACCAGGAAATTCGAGGCCCGGTGACCGATTCCCCACTTGTCGCGCACCGCCGCGGCCACCGCCTCGACCAGCGAGAATGCCGAGTCAACCGCCAGCGCCAGCAACATCAGGAAGAAAAGCAGACCGAACAGCCCGGCCAGCGGGAGCTGCGATATCACCTCCGGGTAGGTGATGAACGCCAACCCCGGGCCGCCCTTAAGGACCTCGGTCACAGGCACTCCCTTGATCTGGGCGTAGTAACCGAGAGTGCCGAACACCGCGAAGCCGCCCGCAATCGAGGTCAGGGCATCGGCGACCCCGATGGTGACCGCGCTGCTGGTGATGTTCGATTTCCGGGGCAGGAAACTGGCATAGGCGATCATGATGCCGAACCCGATGGATATCGAGTAGGCGACCTGGCCGTAGGCCGCGGCCCAGACGGCCGGGTCAAGCAGCTGCGAGAACACCGGCCTCAGGTAGTAACTCAGTCCGACCGCGGCGCCGGGCAGGGTCACGCCCCTGATGATGAAGACCAGCAGCAGCGCCCAGGGCAGGACGACCGTCAGGTATACGACCTTGCTGACCGTCTGCGCGCCCTTCCAGATCGCCAGGATGATCAGCACCCAGCTGATCCCGAGCCCGATGAGTATCGGCCAGCGCAGACCGCCGAGCTCAAAAGGCCCTTCGGTGAGACCCAGGAAATCGCCGTAGAAGAATCCCCCGGGGTTCGCTCCCCAGGCCTGGGTCACCGAGAAGCCGGTATAGACAACCGCCCAGGCCATTACCACCGCGTAGTACGTGACGATAACGAACCCGACGAGCACCGCCCACCAGCCAACCCATTCGAATGCCCGGCCGACCTTCCGGAACGCTGCCGGTGCCGACAACCGGAACCGGTGCCCGACCGAAAACTCGAGCAGCAACAACGGGATGCCCACCGTCGCGAACGCAACGAGATAGGCGACCAGGAATGCGCCGCCGCCATGCTCGTAGCACTTGAACGGGAACCGCCAGAGATTCCCCAGCCCGATTGCCGAACCGATCGCGGCCAAGACGAAGGCGGTCCGGTTGTCCCACTGCGTACGCTGCTGCGTCATTATACCTCCCGGGTGAGACTCATGGAGAGCGCCAGGGAGGGAGCGCCCGGCCTACTGCCTCCCCTGCGTTCCCCTGCTACTGACTCTCGTCTCCAACGGTTGCGACATACCTCGGCCCGTCGGCATCGAACTGACGGACAACCGCGGGCTTGACCGGGTTACCGTATTCATCAAGACTGATCGTCCCGGTCACGCCGACGAACCCGTCGGTCCGGGCCAGCGCCTCCCGAACCCCATCCCGGTCCAGCCTAGCCGCCGCCTCAAGCGAAGCGGCCAGCAACCGGGCGGCGTCGTAACCCAGCGCTGCCAGCGCGTCCGGGTCCCGCCCGTAGCGGGCCCGGAAACGCACCACCCAGTCCCGCACCTTCGGCCTCGGGTCGTCGGGGGCGAAGTGGCTGGTGAAGTACCCGCCCCGGACCGCGTCACCGGCCAGGTCGAGCATCTCCGGCGAATCCCATCCGTCGCCGCCCAGCAACTCGGAACGGAGCCCGGACTGCCAGGCCTCACGAGCGATAACCCCGACCCTCGTGTAGTAGTCCGGCAGGAACAGGATGTCCGGGCGCAGGTTCTTGAGCCGACCCAGCGCCGGTCCGAAATCATCCGTGTTCTCATCGTATGTCTCGGTCCCGACCACGGCTCCACCCAGGTCCTCGAACGCGGCCGAGAAGAACTGAGCCAGACCGGTCGAGTACTCGTCATCATGGTCATAGAGCACCGCGGCGCTGGCAGCGTTCATCTGCTCGCGGGCAAAACGGGCGGCGACGGCTCCCTGGAACGAGTCGGTAAAACAGGACCGGAATACGAACCGACGCCTGACGCCGTCGCGCGTAACGGTCACGAACGGGTTGGTGGAGCTCGGCGCGATCATCGGCACCCCGGCTTCTTCACACCAGGCTGCCAGCGGCTCGGAAACGCCGGTCGAAACCGAACCCACGATTGCGATTACCTCGTCCCGCTCGGCCAGGCGCCGGGCGGCCGCCACCGCCACACCCTTGTCGTTACGGTCGTCCACGAACAGCACCTCAAGCTGCCGCCCCTGCACGCCCCCGGCGATGTTGACCTCCTCGAAAGCCAGCAGCGCCCCGTCCCGGGCCGACTCGCCGAAAGTCGCGAGCGACCCGGTCAGCGGCAGGACGACGCCGACCCTGATATTTTCACCGCCCCCGCACCCGAGCAGAAACACGGTCACGAGCAGCAACGCGGTCTTCACGAGCTTCATGAGCCTGTCCTCCATTCACTCAAGACTGAATCTCAACGGTCTCTGCAGACTGGTACCGGTCCAGGAACGCGGCGGCCCAGGCCTCGAACTCGCCGCGGGCGATCGCGTCCCGGATCCCGGCCATCAGGTCCTGGAAAAAGCGGGTGTTGTGCGCTGTCAACAGCCTCGGCCCCAGCGCCTCGCCGGCGACAAACAGGTGCCGGAGATAGGCCCGCGTGAATCCCCGGCAGGTTTCGCAGCCGCAGTTCGCCGCGCAGCATCTCCACCTGTTGAGGGCGGTATTCGTATTCCGAGAAATGACGCGAAAACTCACCGCCATATTCCAGGATGGAGGCGACCTCTTCCGGGTTCAGCGGGACCAGGTCGGGGGTGGGATAAAGCGGCAGCGCATTGCGCGAAGAATAGCCTTCCAGCAGGGGGCCCAGGTATCCCTGGCGCGCCTGGCGCGCAGAGATGGTCTCGCGGGAGCGGGCGCGCAGCGCCTGGAAAAAGGTGCGGTAGCCAGCCCATTCCACATTCTCGCCCAGGCGCACGATCT
>JAWOIB010000008.1:0-3336 GCA_046484845.1 bacterium | reverse complement strand
ATACCGCTGCCGCGGTCTGGATGTGGATGTCGTCGCCGGCCGCGAACGCCCGCCGCAGCGCCTCATCGCCGGAGAGATGCGCCAGCACCCGCAGCTCAATCTGCGAGTAGTCGGCCGAGACCATCGCCATCCCTTCGTCGACCACGAAGCCAGCCCTGATGCGCTGCCCGAGTTCGCTCCGAATCGGGATGCTCTGGAGATTTGGGTTCGACGAAGACAACCGGCCGGTGGCCGCGCCGGTCTGGTTGAAAGTCGTGTGCACGCGGTGGCTGACCGGGTCCGCACATTCCAGCAGAGGGCAGATGTAGGTCCCGCGCAACTTGGCCAGCTCGCGGTGCCTGAGCACCTTCGGCACAACCGGGTGGGCATCGGCCAGCCCGGCCAGCACCGCCGAGTCGGTCGAGTACCCGGTCTTGGTCCGGCGGCCCGGGGCCAGCCCCAGCCGCTCGAACAACACCACCCCCAGTTGGCGCGGCGAAGCAACGTTGAACTCCTGCCCGGCCAGCTCCTGCACCTCGCGCTCGAGCACGGCCAGCTCCCGGTCGAACTCCGCCTCCAGCGCCCGGAAATGCCCAACGTCGATCTTCACTCCGCGCCGCTCCATCCGCGCCAGCACCGGCAGCAGCGGCATCTCCAGTTCCTCGAACACCGGCCGCAGGCCGGCCGCATCCAGCTGCGGCGCCAGCGCCGCGTGAACTTCCAGCACGGCCGCGGCCCGGCCCGGCGCATCGGCCGGCAGCGCGCGGCCGAGCGCCTGCTCCACCACCGCGACCAGGCTGTAATCACGCCGATTCGGGTCCACCAGCCAGGCCGCGATGCCTACGTCGCACATCGGCGGGGCAAGATCCCGGTCCCGCATAAGTTCCTTCAGCCCGCAGCCCACCTTCAACACCCCCGGCCTCGCCAGCAACCCGGACAAGAAGGACATCTCGGCGACGGGCACCGCCATCGCCCGGGCCGGACCGACCGCCAGCTCCCACTGACCGCCATCGTCGCGGCTCACCCCGATTGCTGCCGCGGCCTCGACCTGCGCCCGGTCCAGCTGCTCAATCACTGTCGCGACCCGGGCCGGGCTCAGCTCCTGGGCCAGCTTCCGGAACTCCAGCTCCTCGAACAACCCGCGCAGCGCCTCGTCATCCCTCTTCCCCAAGCGCAAACCCTCAACCGCCACCGCCAGTTCCACCCCGGTATCGATTCGAACCAGCTCCCGGCTCAGCTCCGCCTTCTCGCGCTCGCCGGCGAGCCTCGGCTCCTGTTCGAGGACACGGTCCAGCCCGCCGTGGCGCTCCAGCAGCGCCCTTGCCCGCTTCGGACCGATACCCGGCACCCCGGGCACGTTATCGCTCGCGTCGCCGGTCAGGGCCAGGTAATCCACCACCAGCTCCGGCCCGACCCCGAGCTTCCCGCGCACCTCCTCCGGCCCGTAGCTCACTCCCAGCCACGGGTCGTTGACCGTAACACCCGGCCCGACCATCTGGAGCAGATCCTTGTCCGAACTCACAATCACGACCTCGAAACCCTCCGCCTGCGCCCGCTTCGCCAGCGTCCCGAGCAGGTCGTCCGCCTCCACGCCCGGCTTCTCGCAGGCGGTGATTCCCCAGGTCGTCACCAGCCGTTTCACCAGCGGCAACTGCTCCGCCAGTTCATCCGGAGTCGCGGGCCGCTGGATCTTGTAGTCCCGGTACCGCTCGTGTCGGAAGGTCGGCCCGGGCGCGTCGAAAGCCACCGCGCAATGCGATGGCCTCTGCTCTTCCAGCAACTTGCGCAGGGTATTGGCGAACCCGAACACCGCTGAAGTATTGCGGCCATGGGAATCGCGCAGCGGCGCACGGATGAAAGCGAAGTAGCTCCGGTAGGCCACCGAGTGGCCGTCAATCAACAACAGCCGCGGCTTCACGCCTTGGACCGGAGCCGCAGCTCCCGGACCAGCGCCTGGGCGCGGGCGTACGCCTCGAACGACGACCCGGCATCCTGCCACCAGCCGGACAGCAGGTCATACGCCAGCTCGCCCGCCGCCAGGTAAGCATTATTCACATCGGTGATTTCCAGCTCGCCGCGCGCAGACGGCTCAAGGGTCCGCACGATGTCGAACACCCGCGAATCATACATGTAACAGCCGGTCACCGCGTACCGGGTCTCCGGCCGCTCCGGCTTCTCCACGATTCGCACCACCCGGCGGTCCGTGACCGTGGCGACCCCGAACCGCTCCGGGTCCGGAACCTCCTTCAGCAGGATGCGCGCGCCCTGCTCCTGCGCGCAGAACCGCGCCGCGAACGGCGCAAGGCTGTCCTCGAACAGGTTGTCGCCGAGAATCACCATCACCCGGTCGCCCTCCGCGAAATCCTCGGCCAGGGCCAGCGCGGCCGCGATCCCGCCCGAGCCCTCCTGGTAGGTGTAATGAATCCGGCGCAGCCCGAACTCCCGGCCGTTCTCCAGCAGGCGCAGAAACTCGCCCGCGCTGTTGCCGCCGGTGACGACCATCACATCGCTCACCCCGGCCTCGACCAGCTTCTCAACCGGGTGGAACACCATCGGCCGGTCGTACACCGGCAGCAGGTGCTTGTTCGTAATCTTGGTCAGCGGCATCAGCCGCGTACCCATACCACCGGCAAGCACAACGCCTTTCATCGCGCTCAGTATATCCCCATGCTCAAGACGGTCAAGAAACCCGGCCCGCCAAGCCCCGCTCAACCAGACCCTCGCTCGCCCACCCATCCGCATCACCCGCATTCGGGTCAAACCCCCTCCGGCCTGACCCCCACGATTGCGGCTCTTGCCCCACCCGGTCCCGGCCGGTCCTGCATGCGTGCTCATCCTATCATCTGCCTGCGGGTGTTCCCGCGGTTGCGGACACAAAAGGACCTCCCGGACCGGCCTGCGCCCGGCCGGGCTCGCAAAGTTATACACCGGCAAGGCGGCCGGCTTTCCGGCCGGCTGCAAACTATCGAGGCCCGAACCGGCTATCCAACGAGATATAGATGAGTTACCCGCTCGGCGCGACCCACCCCACCCCATCCCGGGGGCCATCCCCGGGGCCGTTCCCCCCCTGGCTTCCCCTACGGCTCCGGTGACCCCCTCCGGGGTGGCTCCCGGGGTGGCCAGGATGACGGCCAGGGTGACGGCTACGGGTAGGGCTACGGGTACGGCCAGGGTGACGGCTCCGGGTATCGCTACCGGTATGGCTCCGGGGACGGCTACCCCGACGGCTACCCCGGTGGCCAGGGGAATGCGGGTGGGGGATGGACCGGAGGCCGGTCAGGCGGCTTGACACAGGGGCGAAATCGGGTAGAAGTTGGATGTGGTGAGAGGAAACGCAGAGGTGGTGCCAGTGTGCGT
>JAWOIB010000099.1:0-4263 GCA_046484845.1 bacterium | reverse complement strand
GCCCGGCAACAAGGTCGTCTACCGCAAGTTCGAGGACTACGCGCCGCGCGCGGAGGCGTCCTCCTGGGCGCCCCGTACCCGGACTTGGCCTCGACCGTGGTCGTGCCCCAGTCCAGCATCTCGTCCAGTCGCTGTCGGCCCGAAGCGACCAGTTCGTCCTCCGTCGCCCGGCGGGTCTGGCGGACCGAGTTGAGGATGCCGCCGCCGGCCTCCGCGATTTCCCGGTAACTGCGTCCGGCGAGGCGCTGTTCGAACTCCTCGTGGCGCCAGCCGCCGAACACCGGGTGGGAATGAGGGTCAACGAACCCGGGCAGGACCACCCCGCCCCGGCAGTCCAGCTCCCGCTCGCCCGGCGCCGCGCCCAGCCCGGGCCCGACCTCCGCGATGATGCCGTCGCGGACCCGGACCTGCCCGCCCTCAATGACACCCAGCCCTGGCCCGGTCAACGTCAGGAGCTGGCCGACGTTCACCAGTAGCAGTGACGCCGGCTCAGCTCCTGTCACAATCATCCCGGGCCTGTGGTCTGGCCCGGCTCCTCAGTCAAGCTTGATCAGCTTGCGCAGTTGGACAACCCCACCGGCCTCGAAACGACCCAGGTAAACGCCCGGGGCCAGCTTCCGGCCCGCGTCGTCCCGGCCGTCCCATTGCGCGCGGTACCGGCCCGCAGGCAGCCGGCCTGCGGCCAGCGTCCGAACCTGCACCCCGGCCGCGTTGTACACCGCCAACTCGACCTCGGCCGCCCGCGGCAGCGCATAGTGGAGCATCGTCCCGCCCCGGAACGGGGTTGGCCGGACGCCCTCGAGCGCAAACGCGACCGGCAGCCCGGCCGGCTCGGCCACCCCGACCTCCGGCAGCACCTCGACCGTGTCCACCGCCTGGTCGTTCGCCGGGTTCTCGTCCCCGGCCAGCGCGGCCAGGCACACGACCTCGTGCCGGCCGACCGGCCCGGCCTGCCATTCGCTGAACCGGACCGTATCGCTCGCCCCGGCCGCCAGCGTCAGCTCCGCGGAATCGGAGTAGCACATGCTGATGGTGAAGAACACCGGGAACGTCGCCTCCGCGGTGCCGAAGTTGCGCACCACCACGGCCGGCACCACCGCCTCGCCCGAATCCACCTCGCCGACCGGCGCGAGCAGCGAGGTCACCCCGACGTCAACCCGCTCGCCGGTGACGATACCACCGGTGATGACCACCGCGTAGGGCTGGGTCCCGCCCGCCGGCACGCTGTAGCCCGCGACGCGCAGGGTCCAGGTCCCGGGTTCCGGGTCGTGTACCCGGAACATCTCGAGCGGGTTCAGCCGGTCCGGGTTCCCGCCCGGGTTCTCGGCCGACCGGCCGGCGGTGTAATGGTTGCCGAGGTAGAAGGTCCCGTCCGGCCCTTCCAGCCGGACGTCGAGGTCGTTGATGAGCGCCGGGTTCGCGCCCGGGGCGGCCGCGGTGTCGGTCCAGACCACCCCGGCCCGGAGCGGCATCTCGTCCCCGACCTCGAAGACGTAGTCCACGAACTCGCCGGTCGCGAGGCCGATGGTATCGTCGTAGACGAGCAGGCCGCGGGCGTCCGGCTCACCGTCGTGGAAGAACAGCACCGAGTCGAGGTTGAGCCGGCCCCAGCCGATGTATTCGCTGGGCACGGTATAGCTGCCGACGTTCGGGTCCGCCGAAACCAGCACCATCGCCTTGAGCAGCGCGGCCGAAACGTACCCGAAGCTGTCCGCCGGGTTGGCCTGGCCGGAGGGGTAATAGCCCTTGCGCAGGTACGACCGGAGCAGTCCGACCGCGCCGTTGGTCGCCGGTGCGGCCATCGAGGTCCCGCTCATCCGAGTGTAGCCGTTGGTGGTATTGCGCTGGGCGGAGTAAATCGCCTCGCCCGGGGTGCTGATATCCGGCTTCATCCGGCCGTCGGGCGCCGGCCCGCGCGAGGAGAAAGTCGAGAGCACGGTCGAGTTCGTGCCGTTGCGCACCGAGGCCGCCGCGATGATCGACTTGGAGTTGCCCGGCTCGGTAATCTGGTACTGGCTCGACTGGCCCTGGTTGCCGCAGGACTTGATCAGCACGATGTCCCGATTGAACCAGGCGAAGTTGTCGAACGAGGCCGCCGCGGTCGTGTACTGACCCTTGACCAGCGTCCACCAGGAATGGGACAGCGTCCGGGGCCGCAGTTCCGGGTTGCGCAGGTCATTGGTTATCATGTTCAGCGGCACGGTGAAATCCTTGCCCGGGGGGTCGGGAATCGGGGACAGGTGCACGATCCGGGCGTGACGGGAATGGCCATCGTTCACGCTGGCCCCGCCGTTGATCGAGTCGTCGCCCGCGATCGTGCCCGCCACGTGCGTCCCGTGACCGCTGGGGTCGCCGACCCCGCCCGCGGGCGGGTAATGCTTGAACACCACCACCTTGCGGTGCGTCGGGAACTCGCCGGTATCGGAAAGCGGCACCGCCGGATCGCGGAAGGCGTGGTGGTTGACATCCAGGCCGGTATCGGTGAAGCCAAGGACCTCGTCAACGCTGACAACGCCCTGGTCCCAGATGCGGCGCTCGTTCTGCGCCCAGGTCTGCTGCACCCATTGCGCGTCCACGTTCTCGGGCTCCGGCTCGTAGGCCTCCTCAATGCTCAGCACGTACGGCAGCCGGGCGATTGCCTCGACCCGCGCCTGCGCGCACTCGACCTCGATGACCTTGAACTGCGGCGAGTCGGTGTGGTTCTGGCGCAGCCACAGCCGCAGAGGCAGCAGAATCTTTTTTACTGCCTGTGTCTCCGCCCGATGCTTCTGCTTTCACCTCTTCAGATTCCTTAGCCTCACTCTTCTCCTGCTCTGACTTAAGCCACAGCAGTACATCATCCCTGATTATACGGCCGTCCATACCTGTGCCTTCAATAGTATCAAGCTGCTCGTAGCTGATGCCCTCAGCCGCGGCAATACTCTTCACCAGCGGTGAGAGGAACCTTCCCGAGGGTGTCCGGCTTTTCATTTCACCCGATTTCTGCTCAACTTCCTTCTTTTCGGCCTTCACGGTCTCAATCGTTTCCCTGACCCTCTCAACCTCCTTCTCAACCAATTCTGGCTTCTGCGGTGCATCTTCACCCTCAGTCTCTATAATGGCAATAAGTTCACCCACCTTTGGCACAGACCCTTCCTGAGCTACAATTTTTGCCAGTATCCCGCCGGCAGGCGACGGCACTTCCGAGTCAACCTTATCGGTTGCGACCTCAACCAGCGAATCGTCTTCACTAACATTAGCACCCTCAGGCACAAGCCACCTGTTCACCGTAGCTTCTATCACACCTTCGCCCATTGCAGGCAGAAAAACTTCAATCTTTGCCATTTTTAAATCTTATTGTTTATTCTCTTTTCTTTAACGAATAACAAATAAACTTCAAATAAGTTCCCTCTTTCCTTCACCTGTGTCTCAATGTTTCTGGCGGAACCAGGGGCCATCATTAACGGTTCATGTTTCTGACCGCAACAGCAGGTGCCCTCAATACTGCCGATAACAGGAAGGCAATAAAAACTCCGGCATGAAACAGTGCCCTCAGGGGAAAGATATATTTTCTTCTCAGGTTCTTCTCGATAAAAAGATGCATTGAGCGGTAAAAGTTGGTAATGCCCCGGTAAGTGGTCATCGAGCCGCTTCGCCCCTTGAAATGGGTTACCGTCACTTCGGGGTAGTACCATACCTCATATCCTGCGGCGCTTATCTGCATGCATATGTCGATATCCTCACCGAACAGAAAGTACCTTTCATCAAAGAACCCGGCTTTCTCCGCAGCTTCCCGGCGCATGAAAAGGAATGCCCCGGTTACCGCTTCGACAACTGCCGTCTCGTTCTCATCGATATGCCCCATGTAGTACCTGTTTATAAAACCCGACTGCGGGAAGAACCTGAAAATTTGCGAAAACCTGAAGAAGGCCGCGGCCGGCATGGGTATTCCTCGTTTTGATTCCGGCAAAAACCTGCCTCCCTTGTCTGCGAGTCGCGGTCCCGCGGCTCCGGCTGCCTCGTGTTCCTCCATGAATTTAATAAAGGAGGTTAAGGCTAAGGGCGGAATCATTGTGTCTGGATTGAGTATCAATGCGTACCTGCCCGAGGAGGCGTACAAACCCTGATTGCATGCCACCGAAAACCCTCTGTTGCTGTTGTTGGTGATTAGCGTGACTTCGGGGTAAAACTTCGACTTGAAGGTTTTCTGTCTTATCGCCAGCCAGTGGTATTGGATTTTTCGGGTTTCAGCCTGGCATGCATCTCCGGCGAGAATGGGGCGGG
>JAWOIB010000067.1:0-8310 GCA_046484845.1 bacterium | reverse complement strand
AAAGGACGAACTCAAGAAGCTCCTCGGCGGCGGGAGCTGAACCGGCTGGTGGCTGACGCTCCGCTCGGGGCAACCGCACCCGCCGTTCCCCGGGGCCGGTTCGCCCGGGTGCTGGCCGGGCTGTTACGCTTCTTCGGGCTCTGGGTGGGCATAACCGGGCTCTACTCATTACCCGGCGCTATCTGTCCCTGCTGTGGTCACAGCGGTTGCCAGGTGGGCTGGGGCGGGGCCGCGATTCTCGGCGCACTCGGCTCGCTCATCATCCTCAAGGGCCGGTCGGTTATCCGCCGCCTGCGCGCCCGGCCCCGTAAGAACTGACCCGACCGACCGGCTTCCGGCGGTCCTGACACAGAGTCTCACACGAGGGGGTTGAGCGGTCACTCAACCTCTCCAGATATTGAGCTAATCCATTCCAGGATATACCGTTAGTTCACCTTCGAATTCGCTCCCTGCCCCACCTGGGGGGATATCCCCGGGGTCATCCCCGGGGCCGCCCCGGGGACCGTTAGGGTAGCCGTCCCGGTAGTGGTTCCGGGAGCCGCTCCGGAGATCGCCGGGGTAGCCGCTACCCGGGCCGCCCGGGCAGCCGCTCCGGGAACCATCGGGACAGCCGCCCCGGGGGCCGCCCCGGGAGCGGCCGGGGGAGCGGCTACCGGGGCGGCGCCGGGAGTGCGGGCGGGGATGGAGCCGGGAAACCCGGGACCGGGTTGCGAAGCACAACTGAGGACAGGGTGCTGAACGCGGCCGGCGCGTCGCTCAGCTCGTACATCTACTACTTCGACTTCGGCCGCGAGATGTGGAGGCTGACCAACCGTATCAACGGTCCGGCCGCGCTTGTGGAGGCGAAGATTCTCCGGGACAAATGGGCGGCCCGGGGCCTCTCGGCCGAACTGCTGGGGAAGATCAGCTACGACGTCTTCAGCATCAGACTGCCGGCCGCTCCATAGCCGGCGGCAGCGACAGACCGCACGAGTATCAGCGGGCAAACGCCAGGTCCGTTCCAGACGGCAGGGGCAGAGTCGCCCCTGCCGTAATGCTGTCTGCGGACTTGTCGTCCACAGCGCAGCATAAGACTGCCGGCGAGCCCGTAGCAGGGACTGCCGCAGTACGGATAGCCCGGGATGGAGGGGCGCGGAATCCGGTCCTGTAATCCCGAGACCTAAGCTCCGGGCGTTTGCGAGATGGCCCAGGCCTTGCGGGCGGCGCGGTCGAGCCGGGTCAGGGTCCGGGAGAGTGACTCGCGCCGGAGTTGGTGCCAGTTGCAGGCACCGGATGGACAGGAGCGCAGCCAGGAACCATCCTGCCGCCGTTCGCCCGCGGGCAGTCCGCACTCCGGACAGCGCGGGGTCGGGTCGATGACGAAACCGGGCGGGCCGGACGCGGCACCCGGGCCGTCGGGGTAAGTGACGCGTATCGTCCAGTCAAGGTCGTCGACCCGGACCGAGTCCTGCGGGACTCGCGCGGTGCGCCAGTTCTGCCAGAAGCGGACGAAGGGGACAAGGGACTCGTCCGCCGCCGTCCCGGGCGCGGACCGGCGGCGGGCAAGCCGGACGAGGTGGAACGCGCCGTAGCCGAGCGCCAGCGCGACGAGAACCCAGTCGGCAAGTCCGAAGGTGCGGGGCAGGAGATGTGCCCGGCCCTGGACCGCCAGGAGTCGGAACATCAGCCACATCGAGAAGAGTGCCGCCCCGAGCCAGGCGAGAAGCACCGCGAGGCCCTTCATGAGTCAGTCTAGCCGGCCCGTGAGGCGCGGTCAACGCGCCGGCCGCGTCCGTTGACTCTATAGTGTTTTAGCGTATGCTTAATCGGATGAAACGCACCGACGAAACCTCCAGGCACATCGCCTTGTTCGTTGGTCTGGTGTTGCTCGTCAGCGCCGCCCGCGCCGGCGACACGCTGTTCGCCTCGATGGCCAGCCTGTTCGAAATCGGTCTCACGCACAACGAGGGGTTGCTTGCCCGCGGGCGTGCGCTTTCCGCCGACTCCGCCGAACTTAAGAGTCAGTACGGCAATTACTTCCCCGAGCTTTCCGCTCAGGCCAGCTACTCCTATCTCGATATCGTCCCCGCGACCAAGATCCCCTTCATCGGCAACCAGCCGCACGACGTGCTCGGTACCTTCAACCTTCGCCAGGACGTGTACGACGGCGGTCGGCGGTCGGCGCAAGTGCGCCTGCGCCGTTCGGCGACGGAGCGGAGCGGATTCCTGCTTGACCAGGCACGGCTGGACCTCAAACTCGAGGTCGCTCTGAACTACCATCGCCTGCAGGCGCTCGATGCCGAACTCGCGGTCTTGGATGAGAACCGGGACGGCACCAGGGAGCAACTGGAGCTTACGCGCCTGCTTGTCCGGACCGGCAGGGTTTCCTCGGTCGAAGCGGGACGACACGAAGCCGCACTTGCCGAGATTGAGGCCCGCATCACCGGCGCACGCGTCGAACGCAGGACAGCCGAACTCCAGCTATGTCATCTGGCCGGGCTCGCGCCCGGCACCGCGATCCAACCCGCCGACTCAATCGGCTGGTCGGGATTGGATATCGATCTTGTCTCGGCCCTTGCCTTGGCCGACTCGAATCAACCCTTGTTTGCGGCCTGGGACGCCCAGCTTGACCAAGCCCTGGCCGGCATCGGCCTAGCCCGCGCGGCGCAGCTGCCGAGCCTTGCGTTGCAGGCCTGGTACGGTTGGGAGTTATGGGATGCGGGTTTTTCGTTCGACGACAACAGGCGCTACGGGGTCGGGCTCGTCGCCAGCGTCCCGCTTTTCGACGGTTTGCGGACGGACAGGTCCGTGCTGGCCGCGGAGCTGCGGCAGCGCTCGGTTGAGCTCGACGCCGGGTACTTCCGCGAGGGCCTCTATGTCCGCATCACGAGCGCGCTGGGCAGCATCTCGGCCGGCGAGATGCAGGTTGAATTCCTGCGCCGCGCCGCGGAGCTCGCTCGGCGCAATCTCGACCTTGCGCTGGTCGAATATCAGGCCGGCCGCCGTTCGAGCACCGACGTGCTGCAACTGAGAGCAGGGCTGTTGGAGAGTCAGCTTAGACTCAGCCGGCAGCTGGTGCGGCAGGCCGACCTTGCAGCAACGGCCCGCCATCTCATCGGGATACTCTAGATGAAGCACGCGGTTCGCCCGCCACGCGGCCGCGGCAGCTTACCAGTACCGGATACAGGGAGCAGAGCCATGACAGCCATTATCCGTTCCAGTCGCCTCAGCGTTCTCGGTCTGGGGCTCCCGGTCGCGACCGTCGCCCTGATGCTGTTCTCGTGCCGCGTCCAGCCGGCCGCGGCAGACGCGCGCCAACCGGCGGCAAAGGTCAACGTAGCCGCAGCGCATCGCCGTACGCTGGTGAGCACTATCGAGCTGCCCGGTAGCCTGCGTCCCGCGGTCACGGCCGACGTGACGGCGCCGTTTGAAGGCAGGGTCACCAGCATGCTGGCCCGGGAAGGCGACCGGGTCCGCGCCGGCAGTGTCCTGGCCACGGTCAGCCCGGCGGTGCGCGAGGAAATCGTCAACGCTGCGCGGTTTGAGCTCGAGAGACGACGCCGGGCCGGTGAGGATACGATGACGGCGCGAGAGCAGTTTGATTTTGCTGTCAATGCGTACCGGGAGGCACCGGTCGTTAGCGCGATCGACGGCGTCGTCGCCCGACGACTGGTTGACCCGGGCGAGATGGTCTCGGTCCGGCAGAGGCTGTACGAGGTCCAGAGCGCGAGACGTTTCCACGTCGAGGTCGAGGTTTCGGAACTACACCTGTCTGCCCTCCGGAAAGGCATCGAAGTCCGGGTGACGCTCGACGCCCTGCCCGAAAGTGTACTTGAAGGCGTGGTCCGGCGCATCCATCCGTTCGTCGCCGAGCAGACCCGGACCAGCACTGTCGAGATCGACCTCCTCTCTGCGCCCGCCGGCGTTCAGGCCGGGATGTTCGCCCGGGTGGCCCTGCCCGTCGGGCGGGCCGCGGATGCAGTCGTCGTGCCCGAAAGGGCGTTACTTACGGCACCGGACGGCTCGCCGTTCATCTTCGTGGTCGCCGACAGCACGGCCAGCCGCCGTCGCGTGACGGTCGGAATCGAGTCCGCGGACGGGGTCGAGATCAAATCCGGCCTCGCCGAGGGGGGGATGGTTGTCGTAGCCGGGCAGGAGGCGCTGAAGGACGGTCAACGGGTCATTGTCGTCGAAGGGGAGAAGGGCCCGACGCCACCGGCCCGGCCATGAAGCTGACCGAGATATCGCTTCGTCACCCCGTTGCGGTCACCGTGCTGGCGGTCACCGTGGCGGTCATCGGTTTCTTCAGCCTGCAGACCCTTGCCGTGGACTACCTGCCGGACGTGACGTACCCGCTGATCCGGGTCCAGGTCTGGTGGCGTGGCGCAACACCCGAGGACATCGAGACCAGTATCGCCGAACCGGTCGAGCGCGCGATGGCAACGGTTGAGAATCTTGACTACCTGGAATCATCGTCGATCGAGGGGATGTACACGCTGCTGGTGAACTTCGGCTACGGCGCGGACGTGGACGTTGCCTACCAGGATGTGCTGGCGGCAATGGGCCGTGCTACGCGCAACCTGCCACCGGATATCGACCCGCCGCTCGTCTTCAAGGCCGACCCGTCTCAACTGCCGGTGCTCGAGTTGACGGTCGCCTCAGACGAACGCAACCCGGTCTGGCTGCGCGACTGGGCTGAGCACTGGCTTGCTGACAGGTTGACCGCGGTAGACGGCACGGCCGGCGTCGAGGTGCTCGGCGGGCTCAAGCGCGAAATCCGCGTGTTGCTCGACCCGCTCCGACTCCAGGCATACGGCGTGGACGTATTTCGCGTTGCCCGGGTCCTTTTCGAATCGAACCGGGAACTCTTTGCCGGCCGGGTCGTGGTTGGCGACCGCGAGTTCATCGCCCGGACCGTCGGGGAGTTCACGAGCATCGACGAAATCGAGAATGTCGTCGTTGCCCGCACGCCTGCGGGGCAGGAGGTCCGCGTCGCCGACCTCGCGCGGGTCGAAGACTCGCACGAGGACTCGAGGATCATCACCCGGCTCGACGGTCGGCCCTGCGTCAAGCTCAGGGTACTCAAACAGGCCCGGGCAAACACGGTACAGGTTGCCCGAGACGTGCAGCGCCGGATGGATGATCTGCGCGGTGACATACCGCCCGACATCAGGGTTGCCATCCTCGAGAACCAGGGAGATTACGTGAACGCCGCGATCAACAGTGTGCAGTGGTCGGCCCTGCTGGCCGCGCTGCTCGTGCTGGTCATCGTTTACCTGTTCCTGGGCCGCTGGCGCCAGATCATCGTGATGGTCGTCGCCCTGCCCCTTACGCTCCTTGCGTGTTTCCTGGTGATGCGTCTGGCCGGTTTCTCGCTCAACCTCTTCTCGCTCGGCGGACTGGTCGTATCACTGGGCGTGATACTCGACAATTCAATCGTCGTCCTAGAGAACGTGACCCGCCGAAAGGCCGACGGCAGCAGGGCTTTTGCGCTTGAGGGAACGCGCGAGGTCGGAACCGCCGTTGTTGCGGCGACCATCACCTTCCTCGCCATTTTTCTGCCCTTTCTCTTCATCCCAGGCCTGACCGCCCTGCTGTTCAGGGAACTTGTCCTCGTCATCGCGGCTGTAGTCGTGATATCGTTGCTGGTCGCGCTTGTCGTAACGCCGCTCATCTCCGATCGCCTGCTGCGTCATGAGCGTACCGGGGAGGCTCCGCGCCTGACGCGCGGCTTTGATGGCTTCATCCGGTTTCTTACCGGGGGCTACGCCCGAATGCTCGTTGCCGTCCAGCGCGGCCGCTGGCCGGTTGCGGGCGTGTTCCTCGTGCTGTTCGCGCTGGGGCTGTTCCTGGCCGGTCGAGCCGGCTCGGAATTCCTGCCACTGGTGGACGACGGCAGGGTAATGGTCAAGGTGAAAATGCCCACCGGCACCTCGGTCGAGCGCGTCGACAGCGTCATGCGTTCGGCCGAGAGGGAAATCGCCGATATCCCCGAGATCGCAAGCATGTTCACCCTTACCGGCGGCCTCACACGGGGCCTGGCGACCTATGAAATCGCCGAGGAAGGGCAGATTGACATCCAGCTTGTGCCGAAAGGCAAGCGCCGGGTATCCTCTACGGAGTTCGTCAACAGGTTGCGTCCTGTCCTCGCCAAGGTACCGGCCCCGGGTGGCCGGGTCATGGCGATGCAGCCGAAGACAAGGGGCATAAGGCAGGTCGGGGAGCAGGCTGTTGAGGTGAAGGTCCGGGGCGCCGTTCTTGCCGACATTCATGCCTTTGCCCGGGAGATTGCCGCCTCGCTCCGCCAGGCCGACGGCCTGACCAATGTCAGCATCTCCCTCGAGATTGCCAAACCCGAGTTCCGTGTTCACATTGACCGCAGCCGGGCTTCGGCCCTGGGCGTGTCGGTGAACCAGGTCGCGACGTCCCTGCGCACACTGGTGACCGGTACCGTCGCTACCCGGTACCGGGAGAACGACGAGTACTACAACATCCGTGTCCTCGTTCCCGAGGAGTACGTCACCTGCAAGGCCGACATGGAAAATCTGACGGTCACGACCGCGACCGGCGCTACTGTCCATCTCCGGGATATCGCGGAGGTGCACCGGGCGGTCGGCCCGGTCGAGATCAGCCGTGAGGACCAGGTGAAGCAGGTCATTGTCCGGGCAGACGCCGAAGCCATCAGTGTCGGTGAAGCCGTGAACCGGGCCGAGGGAGCGGTTCGTCGCCTAGTCCGGCCGGCCGGCATCGAGTACTCGATGGGCGGGCAGGCACAGATGATCGCCGAGAACCGACACAGCATGACCCTGCTCGTGCTCTTCGCCCTCCTCTTCGCCTTCACGGTTCTCGCCGTCCAGTTTGAATCCCTGCGTCTGCCGCTGCTCATCCTGCTCGGTATCCCGTTCTCCCTGACCGGCGCCTTTGCCGCCCTGTACCTTTCCGGCGCGGCAATCGGCACCACCGTACTCATCGGGTTGGTTGTGATGATGGGCGGCATCACGTCCCAGGGCGTGGTCCTCCTGACGTTGGCCGAACAGCACCGGCGCGAGGGCATGAGGCCTGTGGATGCCGTGCTCGCGGCTGCGCCGGTGAGGCTGCGACCGATCCTGATGACCCAGTTGACTACGGTCATCGGTCTCTTGCCTCTTGCGCTCAACCTTGGCGAGGGCGGCGACTTGCTCAAGCCGATGGCCATCGCGGTCATCGGCGGTTTGCTCTACTCGCTGGCCGTGACGCTGTTCTTCCTGCCGGTGGCCTACGCCTTGGTAATGGGACGAAAAACCCCGGCCGTCAGCGCTGCGAACTCCCGGGGCCGGGAGCCAACCACAACGGGATAAATCCGGTAAACGTGTCTGGACCGGGAATCGGCCGGTACACAGCGTCTCGCATCGCCGGCCGGGTTGGTGAGCCCGGGCCGTTGACCCGATAGTGTTTTAGCGTATACTTAATCGGATGAAACGCACCGACGAAACCTCCCGGCAGGCCGCGCTGTTCGCCGCGCTCTCGACCGGGAGCCGCCTGCGCATCGTGCGACTGCTGGCCGGCGACGTGTTCTGCGTCGGCGCGCTGTCGCGCCTGACCGGCATCTCGGCCGGCGCGGTGTCCCAGCACCTGCGCGTACTGAAATCGGTCGGGCTGGTCCTGCCCGAGCGCCGGGGCTACTTCGTCCACTACCGGCTCGCGCCCGGCGCGGCCGCGCTGGTGAGCAAGGCCGTCAGTGATGCCATGAAGCCGAAGAAAGGAGCCGGACCATGTGCTGCGAAGACAGGAAGTGTCAGTGCCCAGGAGAACTGAAAGGCAAGCCCGAGGATTGCACGCCTGAGCAGATTCGGAAGTGCCACGGGGACGAGAAGGAACATCCCTGCGGGAAGTAGTGCCCTCCTCACCTCAATCCTCTCCCCGCCAGGGGGAGAGGATGGCGGAAGTCGCGGCCGCGGTTCTCGCCTGCGGCCTCACCAAGCGCTTCGGCGAGGTCGTCGCGGTGGACGGGCTGGACCTCGAAGTCCGGACCGGCGAGCTGTTCGGTCTGCTCGGCCCGAACGGCGCGGGCAAGACCACCACCATCAACCTGCTCACCGGCCTCGCCCGGCCGTACGCGGGCTGGTTCAGCATCGCCGGGATTGATTGCACACGCCGGCCCCGCTCGGCCCAGCACCTGATCGGCGTGGTACCGGACGAGAGCAACCTCTACCCGGAGCTGACCGGGTTCGAGAACCTGCGGTTCTGCGCCTCGCTCTACGGCATCCCCGGCCCGGAGGCCGCGGCCCGGGCACAGGCCCTGCTGGAGGAGTTCGGGCTGACCGAGGCCGCCCGGCGACGCTTCGCCGGCTA
>JAWOIB010000047.1:0-15625 GCA_046484845.1 bacterium | reverse complement strand
CACCGAGTCGAGCGGCGGACTACTGAAGTACACCCGGCCATCGGCTTCGTTGATGCAGCCCTGGTATGCCCAGTCAAGAACCGGGAAACGGGCCAGTTCCTGGGTTGTCGTCTTTGATTGCTTGACCAACCTGGAACTGGCACGTTTCCCGGTTCTTGACTGGGCATACCAGGGCTGCATCAACGAAGCCGATGGCCGGGTGTACTTCAGTAGTCCGCCGCTCGACTCGGTGGTCATCATCCGGGATTCGTTGCTGACCGGGGTGAATGAACCGCGGGGGGCGCAACGGCGGTCTGTGGGCCGCGGCCCGACGGTCGTGCGCGGCAGTCTGAGCCTCACGGACTTGGGACACGACCCCGGTTCGGAGAACCGAAGCGGGTCATGTCCCGCGTTCCTCCTCGACGCCACCGGCCGGAAGGTTATGGAGCTACAGCCCGGCGACAACGACGTCCGGCATCTCGCACCCGGAGTCTACTTCGTACGGACTGCTTTGTGGGAGCGGTCTCCAGACCGGGATTTCGTCCGCATGGTCGCGATTCAGCGGTAGGCGGCTGTTCGGCCTGCGCCCGAGGAGGCGCGCTCAGGTTCAACGTCCGGTGCTGAGCCGGCGGCGGGCGCGTTCGTGCTCGCGGTGGGTGCGGGAGAAGATCCGACTACCGTCACCCCGGGCTACGAGGAAGAGGTATTCGGTGGGTTCCGGGCCGAGCACCGCGGTCCGGGGCGAACTGCCTGGTCGGCATGGGCAGTGTCGGCCGGCCCGGGTACCTGGCTCATCGCCTCGCTGCCGGCCGTTGAGTTCGCGGTTCGTCAGCACCGTTCCAGCCCGCTGACCGCCCGAAAGAGTGCGGCAGCGCCGGACGGCGCTGCCGCACGATGTCTCGGTCCGGCGGGCTAGCGGACCACCGTCGCCCGCTGGGCGTACGCCCCGGCCGCGGTGTGCAGCTGCAGAAGGTACGTCCCTGCCGCCAGCCCGGTCGCGTCGAACTCGACCCGCGACCGCTCGCCGAAGCTCACCTCGGCCCCGCCGGTCTGCACCAGCCGGCCGTTCAGGTTGTAGGCCCGCAGTTCCACCCGCCCGCTCACCGGCGCGGTGAACTCCACCCAGGCCCGGCCGGTCACCGGGCTCGGCGTCACCCGCAGCGCATACGGCCGCTTGTCCGGCAGCAGCGGCAGTTCGCCCGACTCGTCCGCCACTCCCGGCACCGCCTCGCCAAACCATTCGAAAATCCGGCGCAGCAGCGTCCATTTCTGGAGGTAGCGCGCGGTCGAATGGTTGATGGCCTCGAACGGCACCGGCAGGAATACCACCGCCTGGCCGTCCGTCTCCTGGTACCGGACCATCGAATGGACCGTCGTGTCGCCGTAGTCCTGGTAGTAGGCCGAGCCCTGGCCGCCGTTCACCGCCCGCACCCCGTCCAGCGACTGGCCGTTGTTCGCGCCGCCGCCGCCGCCAACCACCATCGTGTCGCCCCGGACAATCGGGCAGGTGGCCAGACCGGGCAGGAACGGCTTGCCGGTACTGCCGGTCACGAACTCCGAGCGCAGCCGGTCACGCAGGAACGACTCGCCCGACAGTTGTTTCGCGATGTTCTGGCCGGACAGGATCAGCCGCTTGCCGTCGTTGAGGTACTGGCCCAGCGCGGCCTGGTCCGCCGCGGTGAGCGTGGTCAGCGAGTCGAGACCGGTCCACCAGACCACCACCGGATACTGCCGCAGGTCGCCGAAGCCAGGCGCCGCGCCCCGGGCCTGGACGTCCCAGTGGTCGTAGAGAATCCCGTTGGTGTCGCAGGCCGCCTGGTACCACTTCTCGTAGTCCCGGCCGAGGTCGTCGTCCACCAGCAGTACCCGCGGGTCCCCGGACTGGACCACAAAGTGCGTGTCCGGCCAGGCCGGGTTGGGCTCCGAACTCACCGTCAGGTGGAACTTGACCATCTGGGGCGGGACGTTGGCCGGCACCCGGACCACGAAGCTGTCCGCGGAGCAGTGGCCGCTGCCGCCCGCCGGGATGTCCGGGAACCGGGCGGTGCCCTTGATGATTTCGATGCCGCTGACCGAGGTGGAAAGCGTCGCGGTAACGTCGGCGGCGTTCTGCCAGCCGGCGGAGTTGGCGTAGGTGATGATGAGCGCCGCGGTCTCGCCCGGGTCGGGCCGACCGTTGCCGTTGCCGCCGGCGTCGTTCCAGCGCCAGTCGGTCATCGTCAGGTTGCAGTAGTACCGGGGGAGGACCACGTTGCCCATCGAGACCCGGCCCGACCCGAGCTTGCCCTGGGCGTAGAGCGGGTCCGGCATCGAGTCGGAGGCCGCGTGCATCGCGGCGGTGCAGGCGTGATTGGACATGCCCGGGTCCAGCGATTTCATCCAGCAGGCGACCCCGGCCGCGAGCGGGGCGGACATCGAGGTGCCGCTCATCGTCTGGTACTCGCTGCCGGTGGCGCGGCTGACCGTGGAGAGGATGCCGTCGCCCGGGGCGGTGACGTCGACCCAGGTGCCGTAGTTGGACCAGGAGGCCTTCATGTCGCCCGAGGAGCTGGCCGCGACGTTCTCGACCCCGTCGTAGCAGGCCGGGTAGCGGACGAGCTCGCCGCCGTCGTTGCCGGCCGAGCCGTAGAGCACGCGGCCCATGTCCCAGGCGTACTGGCAGGCGTCGCGCATCGGCGCGTAGGGCGAGTTGCCGCCGAAGCTCATCGATATCGCCCAGACGTTGAGGCTGGGGTGGTTGACTCCCCAGTAGATGGCGGCAATCGCGGCGCCGAGGTTGACGTACCCGCCGCCGCCGCAGCGGACCGCCACCGACCGGGTGTTCCAGGTCGCGCCCGCGACCCCGACCGCGTTGTTGGTGACCGCGTTGATGATGCCCCAGCAGTGGGTGCCGTGGGTGTCGGTGCCGCCGGGCGCCGGGTCCGGGTCGCCGAACACGAAGTCGAACCCGATGACGTCGTCGATGTACCCGCTGCCGGACTGGTCGATGCCGTCGAGGTCGCCGTCCGGGTACGGCTCGGGGTCGAAACGTCCGTTGCCGTTGCGGTCCTCGAGCGGGCAGACCCAGAGGTTGGCTTCGATGTCCGGGTGGCCCCAGTCGAGGCCGTCGTCAAGGACCATATTGATGACGGTGTTGCTGCCCTTGGCGATGGCCCAGGCCGCGGGCGCCCGCAGGGGCGGGAAATGCCACTGGCCCTGGTAGCGCGGGTCATCGGGCACGTCGTCGAGCGCCAGCGCGGCGTTCGGGCAGACGTCCGCGACTTCGGGGCGGGCGCGTAGCGCTTCCGCGACCGGGGCGATGTCCTGGTCGGCCGGGAACTGGATGATGTACTGCAGGTCGCAGCCGAGCCTCGCCGCCTCGGGCGAGACCACCGGGTTGCGCCAGAGTGCGGTGATGTCGTCCACCCGCCAGCGCCGGCAGATTTCATCGAGTGCGGGGACGCCGAAAAGCGTCAGCTCCCCGTCCTGCTGCAGGGCCACCGCACCGCGCAGGGCGGGCGCGAGGGTGACAATCAGCTGACCGGCGTAGTACGGGTCGCCAGATTCGGTCTGGATGACCGGGCGGTTTCCGTCCGGCCAGGCGGCGGCAATCAGGACCAGTCCCAGCAGCGGGACAAGCAGTCTGCGGTTCATCGAGCCTCCTGTGTAGGGTTTTCCTGCAATCGGACCTCAATAGATGTTAGTTCACAGCGGCGGGCTGTCAAACCCGGCTCGGCCCGGCCGAAAAGGGCGGGGGAGCCTGAGGCTCCCCCGCATTGTCCGTCCGACGGCCGGGCTACCGGCCGAGGATGACGAACTCGACGCGCCGGTTGAGCGTCTTGCCCTCGGGCGTCGCGTTCGTGGCGACGGGCTGGTCTTCGCCGTAGCCCCGGCCCACGAGCCGGTTGGCGGCGATGCCGAAGTTCTGCACCAGGTAGGTGACGACCGACTGCGCCCGGTGTTCGGAGAGCTGCTGGTTGTAGCTCGCCGCGCCGTCGCTGTCGGTGTGGCCCTGGATCTCGACCCGGATTTCCGGGTTGTCGGCGAGAATCCTGGCCGCGTCTTCGAGCGCGGGCCGCGACTCGGGTTTGATCGTCGCCTTGTTGACATCGAAGTAGATGCCGCGCAGGGTAATGGTCATGCCTTCCTGGACCAGCTCGAAGCTCTTGACGAGCGGCTGGTTCTTCTGGATGACGATGGCCGCGGTCTGGTCGAGGTAGTTCTCGGCGGAAACCTTGACCGCGTAGGAGCCGACCGGCAGCTCGGTCATGTACACGCCGGTGACGCCGTCGCTCCGGACCGCATCGACGCCGGCGTCCGGGAAGCTGATGGTGGCGAGGAGCGGCTCGCCGGTCTTCTTGTCCGAGACCTTGCCGGTGAGCGTTGACCGGTCGGCCAGCACGCGGAGCGCGAAGGCAGGCGTGGCGACCCGGCCTTCCTCGACCTGGACGGTGAGCGAGCCCTTGAAGTACCCGTCGGCCGAGGCGGTCGTGGTGTAGATGCCGGTCGGGACGTTGTCGAGCCGGAACGCGCCGGTCCCGGGGTCGGTCTCGACCGCGGCCAGGTCGGTGCCCGGGAACTCGATGGTGGCGGCCAGCGGCTGGTTGTTGTCGACATCGGTGACGCTACCGGCGATTGTCCCGTAGGTGAACAGCGGCCGGAGTTTGAACTCGTACTGGGCGGTGGCGTCGACGGGCACGTCCACCGGTACCGTCTGGCCCTGGTAACCGTCGGCTTCGACCTCGACCACGACGACACCCGTCGGCACCCGGTCGAGCGTGAACACGCCGCCGGCCGAGGTGCTCAGCGAGGCAAGGTCCGGGCTGTCGGGGAAGGAGACGCGGGCGGCGATGCCGGCGCCGGTGCGCTCGTCCACGACCCGGCCGGCAATCGCACCGTACTCAGCCGGCGCGCGCCTGCCGAACGGGGTGGCGATGACCAGCCCGAGGATGACCTCGAAGTCGGGCGCGGTCGGGCCCCAGACAAACGTGTAGCCGGCCTTCAGGGTCAAGCCCGAAGTGCCGCTGCCGAAAGCGACGCCCGGGGTAAGACGAACCGTTCCCTGCTCGGTGTCGAATATGCCGGCAACTCGTGTCTCGGCCTGGGGTGATTTGGGCTGTTCCGACTGGAGTTCCGCGAACAGCGCAAACTCACTGGCCGCGAGTTCGACCCCGGCGCCATAGGTCTGGACTTCGTCCCTCTCGCCGTAGTTGACCATGGCGTTCGGCAGGGAGGGGAAGAGGTCCTGCAACTGGAAGGTCGCGAGCGCCTTCCACCCCAGGCCTTCTCTCCCCGGCACCGCCGTCGGGTCGAGCCAGATGTCCCAGCTCTTCACTTCGCGCGAGGTGAAGGTGTAGTCGACGAAAGCGCCGAGCTTGAGCACCGGGATGAGGGGGAGGATGGAGAGCTTGCCGCCTGCCCTCAGGTTGTGCATGCCCTGCTCGTATCCCTTCCGGTCAGCGCCCGGCTTGTGTCCCTCCCAGTACTGGAAGACGCCGCCCCAGGACCCGAACAGCTCGGCCCCGACCCATTTCGTGACGAGCGGGGCATAGCTGAGTTCGGGCGCGATGAGGTCGGCGACCCAGCCCTTCGAGGTTTCGTTGTACCAGTTCGTTCCTTCCGGGTTTCGGCCCAGCACATGGAACGAGATGGTCAGCCCGGCTTCGGACTCGACGAGCGCGTTCTGCACCCGGAAGAGGCCTCGGCCGCCGCCGATGCCCGGGTAAGCCCCGAGCAGGCCCGGCAGCAGCAGGGCGATGGTCAGTATGGTGATGGTCTTCTGCATTGCTTGCTCCCTTCGCAATCAGCACGCTACAAATCACCCGGGTCAGCCCGGGATAACGAACAGGCCCTGGTGTCGGTTCGGGCTACTGTCCGAGGCGGCTCGGCTCGTCCCAGAAGTTCCCGAAGATGATGTCACATTCCTTGACGGCCCGGACCTTGTTCTTCGAGGTGTAGTCGAAGCCTTCGATCGAAATGGTGGCTTTGACCTGGGCAACCGGGCCGTAATCGTCGTCCTCGGGGTCGGTCTGCAGGTATTCCTCGAACACCCGCGCCTTCCACTGCCCGGGGGCGATGGTCAACCGGACCCGCTCGGTGCGCCGGGCGTTGGGGTCCGCCTCGACCGTGGCGCTCATCGCGACCTGCACCGCCTCGTAGGTCTCGCCGGTTTCGAGGTTGAGGTAGCTGATGGTGGCCCGTTCGAGGCTGGCTATGTACGGGGTCCAGGTCGGCAGGCCGAGCCCGATTTCGACATACTGGAGGTCAAGGTCGACAACATCGGTCGGGACTTCCGAAATCCGGTAGGTTTCGGGTTCCTCGCCCGGTTCGCGAATCGTCACCTCGCCGAAGTCAACGAGGTCGCTCATCAGCGGCTCGCCCCGGTTGACCGAAACGATGCGGAGCGAGTTCTCTCGCTGGCAACCGGTCGTGAGCAACAGTCCGGTTACCGCGACAAACACAAACAGGCCAGTAACGAAGCGACGCATAACGCAGGTCCTCCTTTTGCGACATTCTAGTGTCTCGACCTTGGCTGTCAAGCCCGGCAGGAGACCATTGTGATGCTACAGCGATAATGTCACAGGGGTTGTTCTCCTCCCCCTGCTTCCCTACGGCCCCGGTGACATCTGCCTGGACCGCCCCGGGGCGGCCCCGGGCAGCAGGCCGGGGGCAGGGGCAAGCAGTCGGAGCCGGGACAGGACTTGACCGGGCGTGACCGGGAGATAGCCTGTGAGCGTGAAACCCCGGTTGCTGCTGCATGTCTGCTGCGGGCCGTGCGCGACCGAAGTGCTGCGCCGGCTGGCGGATGAGTACGCGGTGGCCGGTTGCTTCGTGAATCCCAACATCGCGCCCGGGGAGGAGTTCCTGCTCCGGGCGGTGGCGGCCGAGAAGCTGGCCGCGTCCTGGCACGTGCCGATGGAGGTCGTGCCCTGCGCGCACGAGGAGTTCCTGGCCGCGGCGGCCGGGCTGGAGGCCGAACCTGAGGGTGGGCGGCGCTGCGTCGCCTGCTACCGGCTGAGGCTGGCGGTCGCGGCCGACCGGGCGGTGGCCCACGGTTGTACCCATCTTGCTTCGACGCTGACGCTCGGACCGAAGAAGCCGGCCGCGGTCATCAACCCGCTGGGCGAGGAGCTGGCCCGGTCCCGGGGGCTGGTGTTCGTGGGCGGGGACTGGAAGAAGCAGGACGGCTTCCGCCGGAGCGTGGCGCAGGCGCGCGAGCTCGGGCTCTACCGGCAGCGGTACTGCGGGTGCGAGTTTTCGATGCCCGAGGACCCGGGTTTGACCGGCGGCGCCCGGCCCATAAGATAGCGGGTGGCAGGCAAGACCGTCCGCGACCCGGTTCACGGCGACCTCGATTTCACCGCCGAAGAGCTGGCGGTCATCGACACCGGCTGTTTCCAGCGGTTGCGGCAGATAAAGCAGCTCGGCGCGGCGCATCTCGTCTATCCGGGCGCGGTTCACACCCGGTTCGAGCATTCGCTGGGAACCTGCGGCGTCGCCGGGCGGATGATCGCGGCAATCCGGGAGAACTGCGGCCGCGCTGCGGTCTCGGCCGAGGACGAGCGGCTGATACGCCTGTACGCGCTGGTCCACGACATCACCCACATCCCTTTCGGGCACACGCTGGAGGACGAGCGGCGGGTGTTCCCGCGCCATGACCGCAACCGCGAGCGCATCCGGCATTTCCTGACCCGGACCGACCTCGCCCCGGTGCTTGAGCGGCTCGAACTGCGGGAGTCGCTGCTGCGGCTGATGACCGAGCACCGTCTGGTGCCGGGCGGCCCGACATTCCATTACGACATCGTGGCCGGGACCATCTGCGCGGACCTGCTCGATTACCTGGAGCGCGACTGCTATTTCACCGGGCTGTCCCAGCGGTTCGACGAGCGCATCTACAAGTACTTCGTGGTCGACCGGGGCGGGCTGGCGGTCAACCTGGTGCGCAACGGGCTGTTCCGGATGGACGGCCTGAGCGAAATCACCAACCTGCTCCGGATGCGCTACGTGCTGAGCGAGCGGGTGTACTACCACCCGGCGAAGAACGCGGCCTCGGCGATGCTTTCGAAGGCGCTGGAGCTCTGCCTGGCCGCGCCCCGGGCGAGGCTGGGCGAGCGCGCGCTGTACGACCTCGGGGACGAGGGTCTGCTCAGGTTGGTTTCGGCCGGGCCGACCGCGGCCCGGCACCTGGCCCGCAACTACCTGGCCCGACGGCTGTACAAGAAGGCCTATATGGTTTCCCGGCGGAACCTGCCCTCGACCGAGCGGTTCGCCCCGCTGCACCTTGACCCGGCGGCCAGGCAGCGGGCCGAGCGCCGGCTGGCCCGCCGGCTGTCCGTGCCGTTCCAGTCGGTGATCGTGTACTGCCCGTCGGCGGGGATGCAGCTGCGCGAGGCCAATGCCCGGTTCCGGCTGGAGCCCGGCCGGCCGGCCCGGGTGCTGGAACACAACCAGGAGCTCGTGGACCTGCGCAAGCGGCAGGAGGGGCTCTGGAAGTTCTTCGTGTTCCTGGACCCGGACTGCCAGGACCGGCTGGCGGAGGCGGGGCGGTGCTGCGCGGAGCTGTTCGAGCAGCCCAACGAAATCCTGGCCCCGGGCGAGTTGCCGCCGGGCGAGTGCTGAGCCGGCCGGCTCAGTCGAAGACGAGTTCGAGCGCGATGCCGGCCTCGGCCAGCCGCGCCCGCAGGCCGTCGGCGACCTTTTCCGCCCGGTAGCGTTCCCAGCGCGCGCGCTCGGCCGGGGCGCGATCGACTTCGGACCGGAACCCGGAGAAGACGTTCTCCCCGGCGATGGCCGCGCGTAGGCGCCCGCGCAGGTCGTCGTCATCAACCGTTTCCACGAAGCGGGCCATCACTTCGTAGTCGCGCCGGCCGGTCCGGGGCGCGAGCCGGGTGTAGCGCGACGGCGTCGCCCGGACCGTCGCGAGGACGCGGTCGCGGTTGAACCCGAAGACCGGGATGACCGCGCCGGTTTCGAGGTCGAGGTAATGGACCGTGCCCTGGGCCCGGCCCTGCAGCGCGAACACGAGGTCGCGGGCCAGCACCCTCAGCTTACGCATTGGCGGTCGTCCTGCGCCCGCCGCGGGGCGGGAACTGCGCGGCGCGGGCAAGGGAGGGCGCTACCACGTGAACACCGGGTCGGGGTGGAAGCGGAATACCTGCTCGCGCAGTTCGAGCCAGCCGGGGCGGCCGTCGTGCCGGAACGGGGCGGCCGGCCAGCCGAACTGTCGGGCTGATTCGGCCAGCGGCAGGAGCCGCCAGGCGCCATCCTCCAGCCCGGCGAAGCTGAACGACGGCCCGCCCCGCCGGGAGCCCGGGACAAAGAACCCGTAACCGACCAGCGAGTCGCCCTGGTTGGCGAACACCAGCCGGCCGCCGGGCAGGACCTCTTCCTTGTCGAACCATTCCCGGAGCGGGAAGGGGTTGGTGGTGAGCCGGTGCCGGCCCGATTCGTCGAGGTACAGTACTGCCAGCGCGGTCGGCCCGGGCTCGCGCCTGGTGCCCATCAGGACCGGCAACCGGCCGGGGTAGCCTTCGAGCCGGACCGGCCCGGCGAGGGTGAGGTCGGTGCCCGCCTGCCAGAGCAGGCCGGTGAGGTAGTCGGACAGCGGCGAGAAGCCCGAGTCGGTGACCGCGTACACCCGGAGCAGCCGGGTGGACAGTAGCGTGTCGGTCGGGGTGATTTCCAGCGTGACCAGTTCCTCGCGGCCGTCACCGTCGAGGTCGGCGGCGACCGCGTCCACGACCCAGGCCCCGGGCAGGGGCAGTCCCCGGGTGGTGATGGAGTCCGGGCCGAAGCTGGTGACCTGGCACCGGTCGCCGGAGAAGACCAGCAGCCGTAGCAGGCCATTGCGGTCGAGGTCAAGCAGGGTCCAGGCGTTGGGAGCGAGCCGGGCCGGCGGGCAGGCGTCGGCCAGCAGGGGCCCGCTGCGCCATACCTCGCGCACCTCTCCGCCGAACGCCCGGAACAGGCAGAGATGGAACAGCCCGGGTTCGGACCGGGGAAGGCCGGGGCGCAGGGCGGCGGACAGCCTGCCGGCCGATTCGATACCGAGGATGTCGTTGACGTCGGCCTGCACGAAGGGGCCGGTGACGATGCGCTCGACCCCGGGCCGGGGACAGCGGCCGATGAGGACGTCGGCGCGCGCGGTCGAGGCCGGCATCAGCAGGGACACCGAGAGCAGACCGCAACACGACCAGCGCCGGAACACGAGAAGAAAGATAGTCACCGGGTATCGACTGTCAATACCCCCTTGGCGCCCGGCGAGGCAGGTTTGTGCGGGGGCAGCGCCACTGTTCGATGCTCGGCGGCCACCCGGCGCCGGAGGCGGTCCTCAGTAACGCAAACAAACACAGCGGGTTAGATCAGTCTTGCCTATTGGTATCAATATAGTTAATACTAATATTGAATATGATGATTATTTATGAAACTTTTGATTGACATATGCGTCTAAGATATTACAATGGACATAGTGAACTACGAGATCAACAGGGCCGAGTCCGGGTTCGAACGCGGTTCAGCGAACCTGAGGTCTATGTCTATGGTTGATGGTTCGGGCAAGCGAGAGCAGGAGGATGTTATGAAGGAACGTGTGACCGGGTACGGGCTGGCGGTGATGGTGCTGGCGACGCTGGTGCTGGTTGCGGCCGGCGTGGCGAGACAGGGCCGGGTAGCCGGGGCGGGGTTGAGCCCGTCCGGGTTGCTGCCGGTGGTCGAGGTGCGGGCCGAGGGCCCGCGTGGGGTTCTGCCCGAGGTGAGGGTCGAGGCCGGCGGGCCGGAGTTCCGGCTGCCGGTGGTCGAGGTGCGGGCCCCGTCGGCAACAGGGCCGGTCCGGCTGGCCGGGGCGGACAGCCTGCGGACCGGCGCGAACAGGGAGGGATGATGAAGACCGCGAAGCTGCTGCACCGCTGCCCGGTCTGTTCCGGGCCGATGGTGATTTCCGAGCTTGCCTGCGGAAACTGCGACATCTCGGTGCGCGGCCGGTTCGAGGTGCCGGTGCTCTGCCGGCTGCCGCGGGAGCTGTACGAGTTCCTGCTGGTGTTCGTGCGCAACCGGGGCGTCATCCGTGAGGTCGAGCGGGAGCTGGGTATCTCCTACCCGACGGTGCGTTCGCGGCTGGACGCGGTGCTGGCCGCGCTCGGAGAGGGCGCGGCCCCGGCGGCGGATGGCGGCCGGGTAATCGAGATGCTGGAGCGCGGCGAGATAACCGCCGAGGACGCGGAGCGAATGCTCCGCGGCGGCGAGGATAAGGGAGGAAGCGATGAGTGAAGAGCGTGCGCGGGTATTGATGATGCTGGAGGAGGGCAAGATAACCGCGGAGCAGGCGGCCCGCCTGATCGAGGCGCTGGCTCGTTCCCGGACGGCCCCCGCCGGGCCGGGGGGCTGGCCGGAGCCGCCGCGCCCGTCCCGGTCCGCCCGGGTGGCCAGGGTGCGGATGGCGGAGCTGGACCGGATACCGGACATCGTCGCCAGCGCGGTGTCGTCCGCGATGAAGACCGGGTTCGGGAGCCGGGAGGAGACCCGGACCGAGTTCCCGGGCAAGAGCAGCCTGTTTCTGAAGAGCGTGTCCGGCGACCTGACCGCGACGGGCTGGGACCAGGACGGCATCAGCATCGAGAGCGATGACGCGATGACCAGGGTGCGCGAGCGGGAGGACATCGTGATGGTCCGGGCGATATCCGGGGATTTCAGCATCCGGTTGCCGCGCGAGTCCCGGCTGGAGGTGACGACCGTGTCCGGCGACGTGACCGTCCGGGGCACGGGTGGCCGGGTCGGGCTGAAGGGCGTGTCCGGGGACGTCACGCTGGAAGACTTCTCCGGCCAGCTGAGAGTCCAGACCGTGTCCGGCGATGTCCGGCTGGCCCGGGTGTCGGGCCGGCTGGAGGTGGAAAGCAAATCGGGTGAGATCGGGCTGTCGGCCACCGGCCCGGTCAGCGGCAGCCTGGCGAGTAAGTCCGGCGGGGTGGAGCTGCGGTTCCCGGCCGGCGCGGACGTCCTGCTCGACCTCGAGTGCGAGGAGGAGGGCAGTATCGAGTTCGACGCCGGGCTGGAGCACGAGGTCGTTGAGGAAGCGGAACGGCGGCTCAGGGTCCGGCTGGGCGCAGGCACGCAGGAACTGAAGGTGCGGACCGGGGTGGCCGATATCGCGGTCCGAAGGGCGGAGGAAGCGTAATGGGACGCGGGATTGTCTGGGGACTCGTGCTGATGGCGGTCGGGGCCTGGCTCTGGCTGGCCAATCTGGGCGTGCTGCCCACCGGCATCGTGGCGAGCCGGGACTGGCCGTTGCTGATTGTCGTGGTCGGGCTGCTGACGGTGTTCGAGGGCATCCGCTGGCTGGCCCGGAGGCGATGATGAGGCGGCTGGGCTGGGGAATCGCGCTGGTCCTGCTCGGGGCGTGGATCTGGCTGTCCTCGCTGGGCGTGAGCTGGATATCTTTCAGCCGCGACTGGCCGGTGCTGCTCATCCTGCTGGGCGGGTACGTGACCTGCCGCGGCCTGCGCGGGCTGCGCCGTCGTCGTCGTCGCCAGGTGCGCTTCGTCCTGGACGATGTCGAGCGGGGCAGGGTGGATGTAGAGGAAGCGATCGACCGTATCAAAGGGAGGAAACCGTGAAGGACGAAAAGGAACGGGTTCTGAAACTGCTCGAAGAGAAAAAGATCACCGCGGAGGAGGCCGCTCGGTTGCTGGACGCGATCGGGCAGTCCGACGACGAGACCGGCCACCGGAACCGGTTCCTGAAGGTCCGGGTCTGGGAGCGGGGCAGCGAGAAGCCGAAGGTGAACGTAACCCTGCCGATTTCGCTGGTGAAGTGGGGCATGAGGATGGCGCCGGAGCAGGCCAAGGCGAAGATCGCGGACGCCGAGATCGACCTGAAGACGGTCTCGGCAGCGCTGGAGCAGGGGATGACCGGCAAGATCGTCGAGGTTGACGACGAAGACGGCGACCACGTCGAGGTCTGGCTGGAGTAGCCGCGGGCCGGATGAGTTTGGCGCGGGCCGACCGGCCCGCGCCTGCTGTTCCGGGCTGGTTTGACAGCCCCGGCCGTGGCAGCTATCCTTAGCACACTTTGCTGACAGCGTTGCGTAGCCGCCTGGCCGCGCTGGCCGCCTGCCTGGCGGTCGCGGCGGTGGTGTCCGGCCAGCCGGAGACCGTCCTGGAGGAGGCCGAAGCGGCGCCGGCGGTCCTGGCGCTCCAACTGAATGGCCGGGCCACGACCTGGGACACGATCGCGGTTTTCGTGATGCCGGGCGAGACGCTGACGCTCCAGGTGCCGCCCGACGCGCCGACGACCGGCTGGGTCGCCAACGGGGGAGAGCTGATTGAAGCCGGGCCGGGCCGGGCCGACTGGGTCGCGCCCGACGCCCCCGGGCTGTACCCGCTGGTCGCGGTCTGCGGTTCCTCGGTCAGGCGGGTCAACGTCTTCGTCAAGGTGCCGTACGCGCGGCTGAAGAACGGCCGGCTCAACGACTACCGGGTCGGCAACTACCCGAAGTCCAACCCGTTTCCCGGGTTCGTGCCGCCCGACGGGTTCATCGAGGTGACCCCGGAGAACGTCGACACCCCGATTTCACCGCGTTACACCCTCGGGCAGTTCGTGCCGCCCTCTCCGGCCGGGTACCCGAAGTACATCGTGCTCAGGGAGGACCTGATTCTGAAGCTGGAACTGCTCACCGACCTGATTGTCGAGAAGGGGCATGTCTGCACCCGGCTGGCGGTGATGAGCGGGTACCGGACCCCGGCCCGGCAGTACGCGCAGGGCGGGGGGCGCAACAGCGCGCACATCTACGGCGGGGCGGCCGACATCTACGTGGATGAGAACGGCGACCGGACGCTGGACGACCTGAACGGCGACGGCAGTTCGGATTCGCAGGACGCGCGGCTGCTGGCGAGCTACATCGACGAGCTTGAGGAGCGCCACCCGGAACTGGTCGGCGGGGTCGGCTGGTACCGCCGGACCCGGTCGCGGACCGCGTTCGTGCACGTGGACACGCGCGGCGAGCGGATGCGCTGGAAACAGTGAAGCGGAGCCTGGTCAGTTCGATCGGGGTGATCATTCTGGCCGGCCTCGCCTTCGGCTGGGCCGAACTCTACCTGCCGCTGCGCGAGAGCTTCCGGGTGGACCTGCTCCGGCTGGCGGGCGGGCTTTCCGCCGCCCGCGCGGGAATCGCCGGGGCACAGGCGGCCCTGCCCCGCCTGGCGGACGGGGCCGAACGGCTCGCGGCCGCGGTCGCGGAACTGGGCGACCAGCTCGCCAGCGCGTTCTCGGATGACCTCTACGTGGCGGTCAACACCGGCGCCAACCGGCTGTACCTGCGCCGGGGCCGGGAGGTGCTGCGCGAGGCGCGGATATCAACCGGCACCGGCGACACGCTTCGGCACGGCCGCGGCAAGTGGGTGTTCGATACCCCGCGCGGGGCGATGACCGTCTGGCGCAAGAAGGAGAAGCCGGTCTGGGTCAAGCCCGACTGGGCGTTCCTCGAAGAGGGCAAGCCGATACCGCCGATGGACTCTCCTGAGCGGCGCCAGGAAGGCGTGCTCGGCGAGTATTTCATCGACCTCGGCGGCGGCATCGGCATCCATGGTACCCCGCACGAGAACCTGCTCGGCCGGAGCGTGACTCACGGCTGCATCCGGGTCGGGCGCGATGACCTGAGAGTGCTCTACGATTCGGTGCCGGTCGGCGCCCGGGTATACATCTACTGATGAGCGGCGAGCAGGTGCGGCGGGTGCTGGCGATCGTGGCGGTGGTTGCCGCGGCGCTGGCCGCGGTGCGGCTGGTTGACGCCACGGGCAAGCGGGCGCTGATGCGCGTGGCGAACGAGCTCGAGACGGAGCTGGCGGAGGTCCGGGCCGAACAGCAGGCGCTCGAGGTGAAGCTCGACCACCTGGAGCAGGACCGGCTCCTGCTCGACCAGCGGCTGACCTTCCTGTCCAAGGTCGAGCATTACCTGGTCGTCCGCCGGTCGGCGCGGGTGGTCAAGCTCATGCTCGGGGACAAGGAGATGCTCGAGGTGCGTTACCGACTGCGGGGGCCGGTGGACGGCGTGCGCGAGTTTCTTGACCTGCCGAAGGCCCGGCTCGAGGTGCTGGGCAAGCGGGTGCGGACCGACTGGTACCGGCCGGACTGGCTGTACCGGCTGGAAGGCGTCGAGCCGCCGGCGGACTCGGCCGCCCGGCGCGTGGCCGATGCGTTCGGGCCGGGCGAGCTGTTCCTGGGCGCGGGCATTACGATTCACGGCCCGGTCCGGGAGGAGGTGCCGATCGAGGCGCTGGACCACGTCTGGATGGAACTCGACGCACACTCGCTGACCGCGATTGTCAACGCGGTCGAACCGGGCGCCCGGGTTTTCATCGAGTAGCCCGCGCGCCGGTCCGCTTTGACAGCCGCGGCCGGAGCGCCTATTCTCACAAGCTCGGTTCTTTGACAATCGCGGACCGGATTTCACGGAGAGGTGCCGGAGTGGTCGAACGGGCACGCCTGGAGAGCGTGTGTACCTTCGGGTACCGTGGGTTCGAATCCCACCCTCTCCGTTTCTTGTCCCAGTCATGCGGGCGGTTGCCTTGCGTGATGCGTTCTGCCACACCAGCGATTTCGTCGGCAGCTTCGCTGCCGAGGATTCGTCCGCGCGATACTGGGGGAGTTGAGGCTTGCCCGGGGCGCGACAGCGCCT
>JAWOIB010000179.1:0-4647 GCA_046484845.1 bacterium | reverse complement strand
GCAACGGCCTAAAGGGCGCAGGGGGCAGGGCGCGGCGGGGCGGGTACGGCCGGAGGGGAGCGGGTTTCGGGGTCCGGACCGGGCTTAGGGCCTACCCCTACCCGCGTCCCCCGGGCCACCGGGGTAGCCGTCGGGGTAGCCGTCCCCGGAGCCATACCGGTGGCGATACCCGGAGCCGTCACCCTGGCCGTACCCCTGGCCATACCCGTAGCCGTCACCCTGGCCGTCATCCTGGCCACCCCCGGAGCCACCCCCGGTGGGGTCACCGGAGTCGTAGGGGAGGCCAGGGGGGGAACGGCCCCGGGGATGGCCCCCGGGATGGGGGAGGGGGGTTATTCGGCTGGGGCTAAGAGCATTCCAATCAAGGGGTTGGCTGAGTATCCGGCGATTGCGGAGGTTGAGCGCTGGCTCAATCTCCACTTCCGAAATACTGTGTCAGGCGGGGGTGGTGAGGCGGTCGAGTCGGGGCTGGAAACCCGGGCGGTCTGGGGTATGATGGTCCATGAGCCGGCCGGTGATGCGCGTGGGCACGAGCGGGTTTTCGTTCGCGGACTGGGTCGGGCCGGTGTACCCGGCGCGCACCCCGAAGACCCGGTTGCTGGAGTATTACGAGCGGGCGCTGGGGTTCGACGCGGTGGAGCTGAACTATACTTATTATTCGATGCCGGTCGCGCGGACGATGGAGCAGTTGGCCGCGAAGACCGGACCGGGTTTCGCGTTCACGGTCCGGTCGCACCAGGATATGACCCACAATATCTGGACCGACGGGAAGCGGCAGGAGCTGGTCGACGTCGGCCCGGCGTTCGCCCGGTTCGCGGAGGGGGTGCGGCCGCTGGCCGAGTCCGGCCGGCTGGGCTGTGTGCTGGTGCAGTTGCCGTCGTTCTTCTGGCCCGGCCCGGCGAACAGCGATTACCTGGCCCGGCTGCCGGAGCGGCTGGCCGGGCTGGAGGTGGTGGTGGAGTTCCGCAACCGGGCCTGGCTGGGGGATGAGACGTTCCGACTGCTGGAGCGGGGCGGGCTGGGCACCTGCGTGGTGGATGAGCCGGAGTTGCCGCGGCTGTTGCCGTTCGACCCGCGCCGGACTTCCGGGACCGGCTACTTCCGGTTCCACGGCCGGAACCGGCAGTGGTTCACCGCCTCGCGCAGCGAGCGGTACAATTACCTGTATTCCGCTGAGGAGCTGGCCGGGTTCGTGGAGCCGGCCCGGGCGGTCGCCGACGGCGCGCGGCAGACGTTCCTGTTTTTCAATAACTGCCACGCGGGCGCGGCGGCGCGGAACGCGCTGTTGATGAAGCAGATGCTCGGGCTGGTCGAGGCGCTGTCCCCGGAGCAGCGGCGGGTGGTGGATGGCCGGCAGGAGGACGCGACCTTGTTCGACGGGTGAGCGGCCGCCCGGCTTGACTCCCGGGACGGCGGCACTATCCTCAGCCGGTAATGAAACTCAACATCGCCGGGTATAACATCGAGCGCGAGCTGATCGAGCGGCTCGGGGACGAGGGCGACCGGCCGACGCCCGAAACCATCTCCGCCGCGTACGCCCGGGTCAGCCGGTCGGACCGGCCCGTGGGGCAGCTCCGGCGCGAGGCCCGGGAGGAGGTCGAGGGCGCCCGTAGTTCGAACCGGACGATCGTGTTCGAGATGGGGCATCATTCGATCGCCGAGCACGTGGTGTTCAACATCGACATCGCCGGCGTCTCGCGGCTGGCGGTCGAGGCGCTGGAGCATCACCGGCTGAATTCCTATACCGAGAAGTCCCAGCGTTACGTGACCCTGACCGACGATTACGTGGTGCCGGCCGAGCTCGCCGGGGCCGAGGAGGAGCCGAGCTACCACGAAATCATCCGGGCGCAGAACCGCTATTATCACCTGCTCAAGGACCGGCTGCAGGAATGCGTCGCCCGGCGCTGCCCGGAGCTGGCCGGCCGGCCGGGCGAGCTGGAGAACGCGGCCAAGGAGGATGCCCGCTACGTCACCAGCCTGGCGACGATGACCCAGCTCGGGATGACCGCCAACGCCCGGAACCTGGAGCTGATGGTCCGGCGGTTTTCGGCGCACCCGCTGGCCGAGGTGCGCGCGCTGGGCGAGGAGCTGTTGCGGGCGGTCTCGGCGGTGGCGCCGTCGCTGGTGGTGTTCACCGGCGCGACCGCTTACGAGCGGGCGACCTACCCGCGGCTGCGCGAGTTCGCCGATGGGTTCATGGCACCGGCGTTCCCGCGCCGGCCGAAGAACTTCATTGTTTACTCGGCGGCGGACGTGTCGCTGGTCGATTACACCCCGAACGCGGACAACAAGCTGCTGGCGGGGATGCTGCACGGCGTCTCGAAGGCTTCGTTCGCGGAATGTCTGAACCGGGTCGAGCGCCACACCCTCGCGCGCAAGCGGGAAATCCTGAAGCTGGCGCTGCGCGACCTGCAGGCCTACGACGCGGTGCTGCGCGAGTTCGAGCATCTCTACGTGAGTTTCGAGCTGGTGATTTCGGCCGCCTGCTTCGCCCAGCTCAAGCGGCACCGGATGACTTCGCTGACCGTCCAGCGCTACAGCCCGAACGTGGGCTGGACGATACCGGAGTCGGTGGCCGAAATCAAGGAGCACAAGAATTTCAAGGACCTGCTGGCGCGGACCGAGGAGGTTTACGGCCAGCTGGTCAAGCAGTACCCCGACGCGGCCCAGTACGTGCTGACCAATTCCCACCAGCGCCGGGTGCTGGCCACGCTCAACGCCCGCGAGCTGTACCACCTGTCCCGGCTGCGCGAGGACGCGACCGCGCAGTGGGATATCCGGGACATCGTCAACCGGATGGTGGAGCAGGCCCGGAATGTGATGCCGCTGACGCTGACCCTGGCCGGGGGCAAGGGCGGTTACGCCCGGGCGTACCAGGGGCTGTTCGGCGAGCCGCCGGCGGTGGTCAACCTTGAACTGCCGGGCGTGCGCCGGGTCGAACCGCCGGCGCCGGTCGCGGAACCTGCCCCGGTCAGGGAACCGGTCCCGGTCGAGCCGGAACCTGTCGAGACACAGCCGGCGGCCCCGGAGCCGGAGACGCCCGGCCCGGGGCCGGACCTGTTCGGCCCGGTGGCCGGACCGGCCCGCGTGGAGACAGGGAAGCCGGCCCGCCCGGCCGCGAGGCGCGGGCCCCGCAGGACGAAGCAGGAGCAGCCGGCGGAAGCGCAGGAGCCGGTCCCGAAGGCCCGCCCCGCGGCCGCAAAGAGGGCCCGCAAGGCCGCGCCCGCCCGGGCCGAGGCGAAGAAGCCGGCCGCCCGGAAGCCGGCCCGCAAGGCCGGGACCGGCCGGAAAGCGGCCGGGAAGAGGCGATGACGCGGGTGAGCAGTCTCGCCGAGCTCAAGCAGGCGAGCAAGCAGAACGAGGCCGAAATCCTCATCACCGACGAGAAGCTGGCCGCGAAGATGCGGGCCTGGCAGCTCATCCGGACCATTGCCAACATCGCGGTGATCGTGATTCTCGCGGTGGGGATATTCGCGATGGTCAACCCGCTGGACATCCCGCTGCTCGAGGGCGGCGGGTTCCGGCTGGCGCGCCAGGTGCTGCTGGTGGTCGGGGTCGCGCTGTTGTTCCTGGAGTATTTCCTGCCCGGGACCCGGGTGTTCAAGATCGCCGGGTCGGACGCAGAGGGTCTCAGGCTTGTCAATCGCCGGAAGTAGCCCGGCCGCGAATCCAGGGACCGTTGCGTGAGCGCCGGGCTGTTCCGGCCCCGGGACCCGGATTCGGTCTACAGCGAAGCCAACCTCATCACCCTGTTCCGGGTCGCGGCCTCGATGACCTTTTTCGCGCTGGCGATCATCCACCAAAGCCCGACCTACAACTACATCGGGTTCGGGATTCACTGGGTGGTGGATTTCATCGACGGGTTCTGCGCCCGCACGCTCAAGCAGGAGACGGTGGTCGGCGCGGAAATCGACCTCATCGCGGACCGGCTGGAGCTGATCTGTTTCTACGTCATCTTCCTGCATTTCCGGCCCCAGTTGGTGCTGCCGGCGATGCTCTACCTGGTCGATTACGCGTTCGTGGATTTCTACCTCGGGTACCAGTTCACGAAGTTCGACATCATCTCGCCCAACTATTTCCACAAGGTCAACCGGACGGTGTACCGGCTGAACTTCAGCCCGGTCGGCAAGTTCGCGAACTCGAGCGTGGTCACGCTGACCCTGATTTTCCTGCCCGGGCTGTGGCTGTTGGTGTCGGTCTACGCGCTCGGGCTGATCGTGGTCAAGTCCTACTCGGTGTACCTGGTCGAGAGGGAGAAGGCCCGGCGCCGGCGCGGTGGACCCGCGCCCGGGACGGCGGGGTGACTTTGACATTGCCGGTGAGGACGTCAGAATTGAAATGCCCGGCAGCGCGGCGGCCAGCCCCTGTCCGCAGGCGCCGCGCGGCCCGGGCGGAGGAAGGGTCCGAAGGACAGCGATGCCGTTGATACGGCGAAGGAGGTCGGAAGGATGAGTCGCAGGATGATTGCGGGATTGCTCTGCCTGGCGTTCGGGCTGACCGCCGGGGCGGGGACAATCGAGCCGCTGCTGCAGGAGCAGTTGGCGGAGCTGGACCGGGAGGAGCGGGTCGAGGTGATGGTGGTGCTGGCGGAGCAGTTGGACGGCGAGAGCATCATCCGGACGCTGAAGGACAAGGCTTTGCGGCGGA
>JAWOIB010000034.1:0-3127 GCA_046484845.1 bacterium | reverse complement strand
CACCGGCATGTCCGCCAGTTGCTGCCACTGGCCGGAAGCGATGTCGTACCGGTAGAACTCCAGCCGGTCGCCCTTCAGGAAGTACAGGTAGGCGCTGTCCGCGACGGTCACGTGCACGAGGTCCCCGCCGCCCTTCACCCGCTTGCCCGACGGCCCGAGCGGCACGTCCGCCAGCGGTGTCCAGGCGTTCGCCGCGATGTCGTACTGCCAGAACGCCACCGTGTTGTTGCCGTGCACCATGTAGATGGTGTTGTCACCGTCCGTGATGCCCCGGCAGCCCTTCTCCAGCGGCCGGCCCTTGACCGGGTCCGCCGGCGCGCACGCCAGCTCGGTCCAGGTGTCCGCGATCGGGTCGTAGCGGTAGAAGTCCTGGGTCTTGTAGCCCTTGGTGGCGTAGATCATCCCGTCGCCCGGGTTGAGCGCCAGCCAGGCGCCGCGCCGGGCCGCCTTGCCCGAGGGCGCCAGCGGCATCGGCTTGACTTCGACCCAGCCTTCGTCGAACGGCGGCCGGGCCGCGACCACGAACGCCCGGCGCGCGACGTCGTTCGCCGGGTTGATGTCCCCGCCGACAAACGTCGAGCAGCGCAGGCTCCAGTTGCCGGTGTCCATCCCCACCGAAACGTCGGTGAAGCTGAGCACCGTGTCCATCCCCGGCCCGAGGCCGGAGACGGCCACCTGCTCGGCGTAGAACCAGCCGAGCGTCGGGCTCTCGATTTCGAAGAACGCGGTGAAGCTGACCGGGTCGCTGGTGTTGTAGTTCCGCCAGCGGGCGGTCGGCGTGAACGTCGCGTTGGTGTCCACGAAGGTGCCCGGCTGGATGATCTGGGCCACGCCGGCGTCGGCGTCAGCCTGCGACACCGTGAAATCGAGCTCGGCCGAGTCATTGGCCGGGTCGGTATCGAACTCGAGGAGGTGCCAGGCCCGGGCCTGGTAGTTCGCGGCCGGTTCCGCGGTCCAGGAGACGACGAAAGTCACCAGCGCGGTGTCTCCCGGGGCAATCGTGCCGGAGCTCATCATCGCGCTGTAGACCACCGCGTCGCCGAGCGCCGCGTCCGGCCCGTCCGCCTGCCGGGCGGCCGGCTCGATGCCGGCGACCCCGCCGGCCGGGATGCCGGCGGACATCGGCGGCGCCTGCCCGACCCCGACCGCTTCACTGCCGCCGTCGCTCAGGTCGTCAATCACGAAGTTGATCGTGGCGTTGGCCGGGAAGTCGCCGAGGTTGGCCACCCGCACCTGCGGGTAAACGAGAGTGCCGGCCGGCACCTGGGCGGTGGGCGCGGTGATGGCGAGCATCGCCATGTCCACGTTGCCGACCTCGAAGGTCACGCTCGCGGTGTCGTTGGCCGGTTCGAGGTCGGGCGTGTTGGAATGCCAGCAGGTCGCGCTGTAATCGTCGCCGGCCAGGAACAGGGTGCAGCGCGGCGAGATGTCCAGCGTGTCGGCGTCGCCCGCGCCGAGCGCGGTGTATTCCGAAAGCCCGGTATAGACCAGCGAGCCGGCCTTGCGGATTTCCATCGTCAGCCGGACGGTCGCGCCGGCGCCGGATACGTGGGCCACCGCCGCCTGCGGGGTGAACCCGACGCCCGACTGGAGCATGCCGGTCGGGGTGAGGATGCCCGTGACCGCGATGTCGCCGGAGATCTCGTCCGCGCCGATGGTCGGCGCGGTCGCGCTGCGCGCGTCGCCGTCGATGTCGGTCGGGAAGCCGGTAATCGGCGTGCCCGCGCCGACGCAGGGCGAGCTGTCCTGCAGGTGCAGGTCGGAGGAGGAGATGAACAGCGGGTTCGCGGATATCGAGTTCGCGTCCTTCCCCGAGTAGGTCCGCCAGCCCGCCAGGTCCAGCGCCCCGCCGGCGTTGTGGTAAATCGGGGTGGCGGTGCCGGTGTAGAAGCAGTTGTGGTCCGAGGTCGTCGGGACGTTGTCGCCGTAGTAGTGGTAGTAGGCGTAAGTGCCGGCGTAGAGGATGTTGTTCCGCATATCGAAGCCGGTGCCGTAGGCGTTGCGGAACCCGTAGCTGGCGGTGCCGTACATCGTGTTGTAGTAGTACTTGGTGCCGGTGTGGTAGTAGGAGTAGATGCCGTAGGAGGTGAAGCCAAGAATCATGTTGTTGGCGATGATGTTGTTGCTGCTGTAGCCCGCGGAGGAACCGTACAGGTAGATGCCGTAGCTCGAGGTGGCCCGGATGATGTTGCGCTCGATGCGGTTGTTGTGGTCGCCGTAGTAGATGTAGAAGCCGTAGGTGCCGGTGATGTCGCAGTCCTCAACCACGCAGGAGTCAATCCCGTTGTAGGGTGAGCTGCCGGAGTAGTGCCAGTAGAAGGCGTAGCTGGTCGAGGTGATGGTCAGGTGCCGGAACTCAAACCGCTTGGCGTCGCGCATGGCCACGGCGTAGGTGCCGCTGGCCGCGAGCGTCGCGCCGGTCGGAGTGCCGGAGGTATCGGTGCCCTGGAACACCACCCTGTACTGGCCGTTGGAGGGTGAGTAGAGGACGATGTTCTCGTTGTAGGTGCCTTCGTACACGCAGAAGGTGACGTCGCCGGACTGGCCGCGCAGGCCCAGCGCCGCCAGCGCGTGGTTGAAGCTCTGGAAGTCGCCGGTGGTGTCGGGCGGCTGTTTGATGGTGTACACCCCGGACAGCGGGTCGCCCGGGTAGCGCCATTCGTCCGCGCCGATGTCGGGCGAGGTGGTGTCACGCAGGTCGCCTTCGAAGTCCAGCCCGTGGCCGGCGAGGAACAGGCCGGAGTCCCGGCAGGGCGAGCTCGTCTTGAGGTGCATATCGGTCAGGGAAACGACCTGCGGGTCGGCCTGGATGGAGTTCAGGTCCCGGCTCGAGTAGCTCCGCCAGGTCGCGAGGGTTATCGCGCCGTAGGAATTGTGGTAGATGGGATTGGTGCCGTTGGAGTTGAAGCAGTTGTAGTTCGAGGTGGTCGGGATGGCGTCGCCGTAGTACTTGTACCAGCCGTAGGTGTTGCCGTGGAAGATGTTGTTCTGCCGGACCTGGCTGTTGTAGCCGTAGTAGTCGTAGAACCCGTAACTGCCGGTGCTGTAAACGGTGTTGAAGTAGAGTTCGGTGCCCCCGTGGTAGTAGAGGTAGAGCCCGTAACTGGTCCAGCCGTAAACCGCGTTG
>JAWOIB010000106.1:0-8008 GCA_046484845.1 bacterium | reverse complement strand
ACAATTGCGGGCTGACAACGATGATTTTATTAACATCAGCCAAATTTACCGGTAAATCAGTTTTGGCCAATTCCGGGCAAAAATACAAAACTTTTGCTTTCTGGCCGTTTTTTTGTGCATAGTCCAAAAGCGAACGACCTTCGGCTAAAAATAAACCCCTCCCGGCTGAAGCCGGAGCAGGTAACGCTGGTACCGGAGCTGGTAACCGAGGTGACGACCACCCGCGGGCTCGACCTGACCGGCCGGACCGGCCCGCTGGCTACCGCCATCCGTCGCCTGCGCCGGCGCGGCATCCGGGTGAGCCTGTTCGTCGAGCCGGACGCCCGGCAGATGACCGCCGCCGCCGCGCTCGGCGCCGATATCGTGGAGCTGAACACCGACCGGTACTCGACCGACCTGCGGCACCGTGCCCGGCTGCTGAGCGAGCTGGCCGGGGCCGCGGTCGCAGCCCGCGAACACGGCTTGGTGGTGCACGTCGGACACGGGCTTGACTACCTGAACGTGGTGCCGATACTGGCGATGGACATCGCCGAAGGTTACAGCATCGGGTTCGCGATTGTCGCCCGCGCAGTCATGCTCGGGCTGCGCGAGGCGGTTGCTGAGATGAAACGGATTCTGGAGGTTTACTCTTGAAGGGTACGAGAATCAAGTTCGCAATACTGATTGTGGCGCTCGGGCTCGGGGTCTGGTCGCTCTGGCCGACCTGGCAGCTCTACGTCCAGATGCCGAAGGCCGAGCGGGCCTTGGCCGAGAAGCTGTCCCGGGCCCAGACCCGCGAGGACAGCATGAAGGTCGAGATGGAAATCGGCCGGCACAATGCCAAACTGGCCTCGCTGCACAAGCGGGCGCTGCATCTCGGGCTCGACCTCGTCGGCGGGATGCACTTGGTGCTGGAAGTCGACAAGACCGGGCTGAGCGCCGAGGATGCCCGTGACGCGGCCGACCGCGCCCTCGAGGTCATCCGGAACCGGATTGACCAGTTCGGCGTGTTCGAACCGATTATCCAGAAGATCGGCCAGGACCGCATCCTGGTGCAGCTGCCGGGCGTGGACCGGGACCGGGCGAAGGAGATCATCCGCCAGACCGCCCAGCTAAGGTTCCAGCTCGTCGCCGAGGAGCGGACCGCCTACGACGCTCTCAAGCGGGCGGACGAGCGACTCGCGGCCGGCGCGCCGCCGGAAACGGACGAACCGGGGGCGGAGGAACCCGCGGCGGACTCGGTTCCGGCCGATACGGGCTTCGCCGACCTGCGGACCATGGACGATGCCGGGACACTGATGGGCTACATCCGGACCATCGGCGCCGATTTCGGGGTCAGCGAAACCGACCACCCGGAGTTCCAGCGGCTGCTCAAGCAGGCCCGCTCGCACTGGCCGTCCGGCTTCGAGTTTCTGTTCGGCGCGCCTGAGGAGCACGAAGGCCGCACCGTCCGGCGGCTCTACATGCTCAAGGCCGAACCGGAACTGCTGGGCTCCGCGATCAAGGACGCGCGGCCCTCACCCTACCAGGGCTCCGAAATCTCGCTCACCAACACCTGGATCGTGAACCTGCAGCTTGAGCGCAAAGAGGCAATCGAGTTCGCCCAGATTACCGGCCGCAACATCGGCCGGCGGCTGGCAATTGTCCTCGACGATGTCGTTCGGTCGGCCCCGGTCATCCAGTCCCGGATTCCGCCCGAGGCCGGGGCGATGATCACCACCAACGACGTGAACCCGGACAACGCCCGCGACCTGGCGATCATCCTCCGCTCCGGCGCGCTGCCCGCCCCGCTGGACTACGTCGAGGAACGCTCGATCGGGCCGTCGCTGGGCAACGACTCGATCCGGCAGGGCATTCTCGCCGGGCTGATCGGCGCGCTGGCGGTGCTGCTGTTCATGATCATCTACTACTCGGTGGGCGGCGTGCTCGCCGACATGGCGCTGGTGTTCAATATCTTCTTCCTGCTGGCGGTGCTCGCCGGCCTGCGGGCGACGCTGACGCTGCCCGGCATGGCCGGCATCGCGCTGACCATCGGCATGGCGGTGGACGCCAACGTGCTGGTGTTTGAACGAATACGGGAGGAACTCCGCAGCGGCAAGACCACGCTCGCCGCGGTTGACACCGGTTACGACCGGGCGCTGGTGACGATCATCGACGCCAACGCCACGACCGTCATCACCGCGATTGCCCTCTACTTCATCGGCAGCGGCCCGATCCGAGGTTTTGCCATCACCCTGATTGCCGGCCTTGTCATCAACGTCATCACCGCCGTGTTCCTGACGAGGTTCATCTTCGACTGGTTCCTGAGCCGGTTCGAAGTCAGGAAGTTGAGGATATAAGATGAGACTGATTCGCGATACCAAGATCGACTTCGTCAACCGCCGCAAGGTTTTCTTCCTGTTCTCGGCCGCGCTCATCGCTCTGACGATCGTGCTCTACTTCATCCGCGGCGGGTTCAACTACGGTGTTGATTTCACCGGCGGCACCCTGCTGCAGGTTCGGTTCGAGCAGCCGGTCACGACCGCCCAGGTCCGTTCCGCCATCGAGGCGGTCGGCGAGAGCGGCGCCTCGATCCAGTCCGACGAGCAGGGCGACTTCCTGATCCGGGTCCGGGCCGGAGAATTCGGCGCCGGCGAGGAAGGTTTCTCCGATATGGTCCGCCGCGAGTTCGGGCAGGCGTTCCCGGACAACAGGTTCGAGGTGCTGCGCGAGGAGACCGTCGGCCCGCGCATCTCCGACGAACTGCAGAACAAGGTCCTGCTGGCGGTGCTGCTGGGCATCGTCGGCATCCTCATCTACGTCAGCTTCCGGTTCGACCTCAGGTTCGGGGTCGCGGCCGCGATGGCGCTGGTTCACGACTCGCTGATTACCCTCGGGTTCGTGCTGCTGTTCAACCGGGAAATCACCATCACCCTGATTGCCGCAATCCTGACCGTCATCGGCTACTCGGTCAACGACTCGATAGTCGTCTCGGACCGCATCCGCGAGAGCCTGCGCAAGGCCCGCAAGGAGTCCTTCGGCACGCTAGTCAACGCCGCCATCAACGAAGTGCTGAACCGGACCGTCATCACCACCAGCACGACGCTGTTCGTAACCTTGGCGATGCTCATCCTGGGCGCGGCCGCGATCAAGGACTTCGCGTTCGTGCTGACGGTCGGCATCGTTGTGGGAACCTACTCATCCATCTTCGTTGTCGCGAACACGGTGGTGGAATGGGAAACCCGGCTCCCGAGCAAACGGCGCCGCTGACCGGGAAGCAGCCGTCCGCGCGCGGACGGTTGTTCCTGCTCAGGGTCACGGTCGGCTCCGGGCTGTTCACCGGCTACTTCCCGATGGCGCCGGCGACTGTGACCAGCCTGTTCGCGCTGGTGCCGGCCTGGTTCCTGCGACCTTGGCCGTTATGGCATGCCGCGGTCATCGTTGCGGTGTTCTTCGTCGGCGTACCGGTGGCGACCAGCCTCGAGCGAGCCTGGGGACCGGACCCCGCCCGGGTCACAATCGATGAGATCGCGGGTACGCTCCTGACCTTCCTGGCCCTGCCCGCGCTGACGGTCTGGAGCCTGCTCGCCGGATTTCTGCTCTGGCGATTCTTTGATATCGTCAAACTGCCCTTCATCGACCGCTCCCAGCAGCTCCCCGGCGGCTGGGGCATCATGGTCGACGACATCCTGGCCGGTGCCTGCGCCAACTTGGTCCTGCAGCTCGTCCTGCGGGTGGGGACGAGACTGGTGCCGGCGCTGCAACCGCTGTTGCTGGCATGAACCCGGTCATCAGGGTCGAGCTGATTGCCATCGGCGATGAACTGCAGTCGGGCCGGACTGTCGACACGAACTCCGCCTTCCTCGGCCGGCGACTGACCGCGGCCGGGCTCCCTGTGCACCGGCGGACGGTCATCGGCGACGACCCGGCCGTGATCGGAGAGACGCTCAAGCTAGCGCTCGACCGTTCGCGGCTCATCTTCGTGGTCGGCGGCCTCGGCCCCACCCCGGACGACCGAACCACCGCCACTGTTGCCGAAGTGCTGGGCCGCAAGCTGGTAACCCACCCGCCGACCCTGCGCCGGATCGAGGCCCGCTTCCGCCGGGCCGGCCGCAAGGTCCCGCCAGCGGTCAAGCGGCAGGCGCGGGTACTGGCCGGCGCCCGGCTGTTCGCCAACCCGGTGGGGACCGCGCCCGGCTGCCTGCTTGAGCGCCAGAACACCATCCTGGTCCTGCTTCCGGGTGTGCCGGCGGAACTTGAGGCGCTCTTCGATGTCATCGAACCCTTTCTCCGCCAGAGGTTCCTGAAGTCACCGATTCACCGGGTGCAGGTCCGGACCACCGGGAGGCCCGAATCCGCACTCGCGCCCGTGGTCGAGCGCTCCCTGCGTCGGTTCTCGGGCGTGTCCACCGCCTACTACCCTTCCACCTCCGGGGTCGATGTCGTGCTCACCGCCTCCTCGGAACCCGAGATGGAACTGGCGCTGGGCGCGGCCCGCAAGGCCATCGGCGCGTCCGTGTACGAAATCGGTAACCGGGGGCTGCCCGAGCTGGTTGGCGACCTGCTCCGTTCACGACGGCTACACCTCGCCACCGCCGAGTCATGCACCGGCGGGATGATTGCGTCCCGGATCACCGACGTTCCCGGCAGTTCGGACTACTTCAAGGGTGGCTCGGTTGTCTACGCCAACGAAGCGAAGCTGGCCCTGCTCGGTGTAGCCGAAACCAGCCTCTACCGCCACGGGGCGGTCAGCATGCAGGTGGTAAGAGAGCTTGCTCTGGGCGCCTGCCGGATGTTCCAGGCCGAAGTCGGTATCGCGGTCTCCGGCATCGCCGGTCCCGGCGGTGGCACCCCGGCCAAACCGGTCGGCCTGGTCTACGTAGCGGTGGCCCTGAACGAGCAGGTCTGGACCGAACGGTTCCTGTTCAACGGGCCGCGCCGTTCGGTGCGCGAGCAGGCGACCGCCGCCGCGCTCGACCTCTGCCGCCGGTGCCTGTCCGACCCGGTCAGACCGCGCTCGACCGGTCGTAGGGCCTAACCAAGACCCGGGTTGCGCTGCTTCCTGGCGGTTGAGACCACCGATGAAACCCGACGACTCCTCGATCGGCTCCAGCGCCGTCTCGCCGGCATCATCCGCGACATACGCTGGGCCCGGGCGGAACAGCTGCACTTGACGCTCGAGTTTCTGGGCGAAGTGACCGACGGCTTCCCGGCTGCCGCGGCCGGACCGCTGGCCACCGCCTGTGCCGGCCACCCGGCCTTCCCCGCCCGGCTGGCCGGTCTCGGCGCATTTCCCGACCCGCGCCGGGCGCGGGTGCTCTGGGTCGGCATCGGCCAGGGGCGGGCCGAACTCATCCGGCTCCAGCGGTCTGTCGCTGCCGCAGTCGCGGCAATCGGGCACCAGCCCGAGCGCCGGCCCTACAGCCCGCACCTGACGCTGGGCCGGCTGCGGCGGGCAGCCGATGCCACACCGGCGGTCACGGCGAAGACGACCTTGCCCTTGCTGGAACAGCTCGCGGCCCTGGAAATCCCGGTTCAGCGGGTCATCCTCATCCGGAGCGAACTTCGATCCGACGGCCCGCACTACACCGAGATTGCCGCCTTCCCGCTGGCCGAATAGCACCCGACCGCTCTGCCACCAACTCCCCGCTTGACTTCGTCGGCCGTCGGCCGAAGATATCGTGAGTATTTGGACAAGCGCTGGTCCTGCAGCTTGCCACAGGAGGCTGTCATGTTCAGACCGACTCCGACCTTCTGGATAGTCGCCGGGCTGATTATCGCCGCCCTGGAGATGGTCTTGCCCGGTTTCGTCATCATCTGGTTCGGGGTAGCGGCGGTCGTGACCGGAATCATCTCCTTCTTCGTCCCGAGCCCGACCGCCCAGTTTGCCGTTTTCGCGGTGCTTTCCGGCGCGCTGGTCGCCGCGTCCCAGTTCATCGCCCGCCGCATCACCGAGCCCGAGCCGGAACCGGTCGGCGCGCACCGGTGGCTTGACACGCGGGGCGTTGTCATCTCTGACATCCGGCCGCCCGAGATGGGCCGGGTGAAGATTCTCGGTGAGGAATGGCGCGCAACGGCAACTGCTGCCATCGTGGCCGGCCAAGCCGTGCGCGTGCGTGAAGTAAGCGGAACCCATCTGGTTGTCGAACCATGGGAGGAAGGAAGCAACTCGTGACGCTGCTGATAATCGTCATCATCCTGTTCGTGTTCTTCTGGGCGCTCCTGGGCATCAGGATCGTCCGGCCGTACCAGCGGGCCTGCGTCGAACGGCTGGGCAAGTACCAGCGGACGGTCAGCCCGGGCCTGAACTTCATCCTGCCGTTTCTGGAACGGCTGATCAAGGTTGACATGCGCGAGCAGGTTGTGGACGTGCCGCCGCAGGAGGTCATCACCCAGGACAACGCGACGGTAACCGTGGACGCGGTCATCTACTACGAAGTCACCGACCCGGTCAAGGTGCTTTACAACGTCGCGCAGTTCCGGCTGGCAACCATCAAACTCGCCCAGACCAACCTTCGTAACGTCGTCGGTGACCTGAGCCTGGACGAATCGCTCACCTCGCGCGAGCGCATCAACGCCCGCCTGCGCGACGTCCTCGACGAGGCGACCGACAAGTGGGGTGCCAAGGTGACCCGGGTTGAACTCCAGCGCATCGAGCCTCCGGGTGATGTCACCGAGGCGATGCACCGGCAGATGAAGGCCGAGCGCGACCGCCGGGCCGCGGTGCTGGAAGCCGAGGGCTTCAAACAGGCCCAGATTCTCAAAGCCGACGGCGAGCGCCAGGCGCGCGTGCTCGAAGCGACCGGCCAGGCCGAGGCGATCGAGCGGGTCGCCACGGCCGAGAAGTTCAAGCTGCTGACGGTCGCCGAGGGTGAAGGCCAGGCCATCGAGCGCGTGTACCAGGCCATCCACAATGGCAACCCGACGCCCGACCTCATCTCCATCAAGTACCTCGAGGCGCTGGCGAAGATCGCCGACGGCAAAGCCGCCAAGGTCTTCGTTCCCTACGAAGCCTCGGGGGTGCTGGGCGCGGTCGGGATGGTCGGCGAACTGCTGAAAGGGAAGATGACCGAAACGCGCCCGGCCGCACCGCCGCCCCCTAACCGGCAATAGGCAGCACAACCCCGGGCACGACTGACCGGTGATACTGCAGGCCCTGGGCTTCATCGCCTGCGCTACGGCCATCGTCTGGGCCGGTACCCGCCTGACCCACTACGCGGACATCATCGCGGAGCGGACAGGGATGGGCCATGTCTGGGCCGGCACGCTGCTGCTCGCCACGGCCACCTCCCTGCCCGAGTTGTTCAACGGGGTTAGCGCCGGGGTCCAGGGCCTACCGGATATTGCGGTCGGCTGTGTGGCCGGCTCAAACGTCATCAACCTCGTTATTCTCGGCTGCCTGGACTGGGTCAGCCGGGAGCGGACCTGCCTGCAGGGGCTGCACCGGTTCCATGGCCGCACCGCTCTTTATGCCATAATCATGTCCGGGCTGGCGATTGCCGGCCTGCTCCTTGGCGACCGGCTTCCGGCCCTGCTGTCGGTTTCCCCGATTGCTTTCCTGATAGTCGCGCTCTACATCATCCTGATGCGCGGGACCGGGGGGGCGGCCGAAGGCCGGGCCGCGGCGGTGCCGCGACCCGGTCTGTCGCTCCGGGCGGCCCTGGCCCGGTTTGGCTTCTTCGCGCTGGTGGTCGTTTGCGCCGCCATACTGCTGCCCGGGTTTTCGACCCGGCTTGCCGGGGCGACCGGTCTCGGCGATACCCTGGTCGGCAATACCCTGGTTGCGTTCGTCACCTCGCTGCCCGAGCTCGTGACCGCGGTCGCCGCAGTCCGCATCGGCGCGGCCGACATGGCCGCGGGCGGCATGATCGGCTCGAACATATTCAACCTCACGATTCTCGGGGTCGCCGACTTCGCGCACTGGCGAGGCAGCCTTTTCACGGGCGCGCGTAGCGAGAATGCCATCCCGCTGCTGGCCGGTATCCTGCTGGCGGTGCTGTTTGTAGTTGTGCGCCGGCACTGCCCGCGGCGGAGGTTCCTGCGTCTGACC
>JAWOIB010000076.1:0-18863 GCA_046484845.1 bacterium | reverse complement strand
CTGCCATCTGGCGGCCTACATGAAGTACCTGCAGGGCCAGAAGGTGCATATCGTCACGGTCAACGACTACCTGGTCCGCCGGGATGCGGAGTTCGCCCAGCCGATCTTCGCTCTGCTCGGGGCGACGGTGGGGTTTATCCAGGCCCAGCAGGACCCCGGGGGGCACGAGGGCATCCGCAAGGCGGCCTACGGTTGTGACGTGACCTACGGCACCAACAGCGAGTTCGGGTTCGACTACCTGCGCGACAACATGGCGCTGCGCTGGGAGGATAAGGTCCAGCGCGGACATCACTACGTCATCGTTGACGAGGTGGACTCGATCCTGATCGACGAGGCCCGGACGCCGCTGATCATCTCCGGCGCGGTCGAGTCCGAGGACAAGGGTTACGACCGGCTGACCCCGCTGGTGCGCAGGCTGTTTTCGAAGCAGAACCTGCTCGTGAACCAGTTCGTCGAGGATGCCGAGAAGCTGCTGGAGCAGGGTCAGGAATCCGAGGCGGCGGTGAAGCTGCTTCAGGCCCGGCGCGGCGCGCCGAAGAACAAGCGGCTTGCTAAGGTCGAGCGGGGCGAGGGGGTGAAGCGGATGGTGGATGCGGCCGAGCGGGCGTTCATCCGCGACAAGTCGTTCCACACGATTGATGAGGAGCTGTTCTTTGTCATTGACGAGCAGACCCATTCCATCGGCCTGACAGACCAGGGCCGCCAGTTACTGGCCCCGGACGACCCAACCGCTTTCGTCTTGCCCGAGCTGAGCGAGGAGCTGAGCCGAGTTGATGCTGACGAGGCGTTGACCGTCAAGGACAAGCTTGCCGAGCGGGATAAGGTGCACCAGGCCTATGCCCGGCGCAGCGACATGCTGCACAGCATTCACGCGCTGCTCAAGGCGTTCTCGCTGTTCGAGAAGGACGTCGAATACGTCGTCCAGGACGGCAAGGTGATGATCGTGGATGAGTTCACCGGCCGGTTGATGCCGGGGCGGCGCTTCTCGGACGGGCTGCACGGCGCGCTTGAGGCCAAGGAGAGCGTCGCGGTCCAGAGCGAGACCCAGACTTTCGCGACCGTGACCCTGCAGAACTACTTCCGGATGTACGAGAAGCTGGCCGGGATGACCGGCACCGCGATCACCTCGCAGGGCGAGTTCTTCAGCACCTACAAGCTGGCGGTGATCACTATCCCAACCAACGAGCCGGTGCGCCGGGTGGACTACCCGGACGTGATCTACAAGACGAGGAAGGCGAAGTATAATGCGGTGATCGACGAGATTGAGCATTGGCACGGCCGGGGACGCCCCATCCTTGTCGGCACGACCTCGGTTGAAGCGTCGGAGGTTGTTTCGCGGCTGCTGCGGCGCCGGGGAATCAACCACCAGGTGCTGAACGCCCGGCACCACCAGCAGGAAGCGGCGATCATTGCTCAGGCCGGGCAACCAGGCGCGGTGACGATTGCGACGAACATGGCCGGTCGGGGCACCGACATCAAGCTCGGGGCGGGCGTGGTCAAGAGCGAGGGTTGCTACCTGGTCAGCCCGGCCGAGGGTGGCTGTCAGTATTGGGAGGAACAGCCTGGGCGCTGCGATGACGAGGTGCCCTGTGGGCTGTACATCATCGGCACCGAGCGGCACGAGGCGCGCCGGATCGACGACCAGCTGCGCGGCCGGAGCGGCCGGCAGGGTGACCCGGGTTCTTCGCGGTTCTACCTGTCGCTCGAAGACGACCTGATGCGGTTGTTCGGTTCGGAGCGGGTCGCCTCGATAATGGACCGGTTCGGGGCCAAGGAGGATGAACCGATCGAGCACGCGCTGGTAACCCGGGCGATCGCCAATGCCCAGAAGCGGGTGGAGGTGCGGAACTCCGAGATTCGCCGCCACCTGCTCGAGTACGACGACGTGATGAACCGGCAGCGCGAGGTCGTCTATACTCTGCGTGACGCGGTGCTGAGAGAACAGGACGCGCGTCCGGTGTTCGAAGACATCGTCGGCGGGCTGGTTGATTCGTTGCTGACCAGGGCGGCCGGCGCCGGCAAGTCCCCCGAGGAATGGGACTGGGACGGGCTGGCGGAGGAGTTCCGGCTCGTTTTTCTGGCGGACCCCGGGGTTGCCGTGGAGGAGCGTGCCCGGCTTCGGCCGGAGGATGTCTTCAAGCGCTTGACAGCGACCGCATCCCGCAGGTATGATGAGCGGCTTGAAGAACTGGGGTCAGAGCTGTTGGGACAGCTCTGCCGTCACGTCTTGCTGAGGACGATCGACGCCAAGTGGCGCGACCATCTCTACGCGCTGGACGGTCTGCGCGAGGGCATCGGGCTTCGGGCTTACGGCCAGAAGGACCCGCTGGTCGAGTACAAGCAGGAGTCCTTCCGGCTCTTCGAGCAGATGATGACCGAGTTCCAACGGGAAACGGTGACGCTGCTGTTCCGGGCCCAGGTGCGGACCGCCGAGGAGCCGCAGCGACGGCGAGCGAGGGCGTTGCATGCCTACAAGCCGTCGGCTCAGGAACAACAGGATGTCGGACAGGGAGAAGTAAGGCCGGCGCGCCGCGAGGCGGCGAAGGTCGGGCGCAACGACCTCTGTCCGTGTGGTTCGGGGAAGAAGTACAAGAAGTGCTGTGGCAGAAACGGCTGAACCAGCAAAAGGAGGAGCAATGGCTCAGAGCAAAGGCCGGATAGTCATCTGGAGCATCGTCGGTCTGGCGGTCGTAGTGACCGCCATTCTCCTGCTGACCGCGGAACGCGGCGGCGGGAAGACGTTCGAGGTTGACGACGTCCCGAGATTCTCCCGGCAGATGGAGCGACGCATTCACCTGCTTGAGGAGGATGTTGCCCAGGCGCGCGGTGCGTACGGTGCCGGAGAAGAGGAGACGTTCGCTCTCATCGAGCAGTCGATCGCGAAATCCCTTGAGGACCTGCAGAAGATGCAGACGATGACCGATGAGCAGGAACTGGCAACCCAGAAGGATATCACTTACGATCATTATCGGGAAGCCAGGCGGTTGCTGAAGACACTGGATTAGCGGTGCCTGTTGAGCCCGGTCCCGGGTCGCCCCGGCCCGGGACCGGGCAGTCCCGCGTAGCCGGTGCCGAGAGAGGAAGTCGATGAAGAAGCGTGCCATTGTCTGGATACTGGTCGGGGTTGTAGCCGCCGCCGCGGTGCTGTTCCTGCTGTTGACACGACAGCGAGGGTTCGAGCCGGACCTTGGCGGGGTCCGCCAGCAGGCGGTCATGGTTGAGGGCAGGCTGGCCGCACTTGAGCAGAAGCTGGCCGAAGCGCGGGCGCAGCTGCCACCCGGACAGGACCCGGTCCAGTTCGCGCCGGTCGAGCAGTTGGTGATGGATTCGCGCAACGCGCTGACCGGGGTCCACGAGCTGGACAACCTTGATGAGGCTATGGCGAAGCTTGGCCAGGCCCGGAGTTCCTACAGCAGTGCGCTCAGGCAGTTCCGGAAGCTGACCCGCAGGCCCCGCAGGTAGCGACGGTCCGGCTCGGACCGAGTTTCCGGGTGGGTTGCGGGCTACGGCCAGATGTAGCTGATACGGGGAGCGCGGGGCCAGCCGAGGGCTTCCTCAGCAAGCCCCTGCAGCAGGTCCGTCCAGCGCAGGCCGGGCCTGCGGGGGGGGCGAATCAGCCTGGGCTCGCCTTTGATACCGGCCATTTCGCCGCATATGCGACGCGCGTCTTCGAATGTCCCAAGGGTGTCCACGAGACCGGCAGCGAGCGCCTGGCGGCCGGTCAGTACCCTGCCGTCGGCAAGGCGGTACACGTCTTCCATCGGTAGTTCGCGCTCGATGCTGACGATCTCCACGAACTGTTCATAGACATCGCGCACGACGCCTTCGAGCAGCTCGCGGTCAGCCGGCGTCATACGGCGGAAGGGTGACCCGATGTCCTTGTGCTCGCGTGACTTCACAACCTCGACCCCGACGCCGAGCTTGTCCATCAGTCCCTCGACCGCCGGGAACTCCATGATCACTCCGATTGAGCCGGTGAGCGTGCCGGGATTGGCGACAATCAGGTCGGCAGGCGCGGCGATGTAGTAGCCTCCCGAGGTCGCGATCGTTCCGAGTGAGACGACGACCGTCGTGCCGCTGTCACGAACCCGGACGACCTCGGAGTAGATCTCGTGCGCGGGAGTTACCGCTCCCCCGGGGCTGTTGACCAGCACCAGGATGGCCTTGACCCGGCTGTTCTGCTCGAGTGACTTGAGGTCTCGGATGGCGTTCCGCGAATCGGTGATCGTTCCCTCGACCGTCAGCAGGCCGATGCCCGGGCCGAATGTCGGCGTGTCGATCGGGGAGGCGGCGAGCCAGACGCCGAGAAAGAGCGCCAGCGGCAGTGCCATGAATAGCAACGCACCTGCAACGACTAGCAATACCACGGTTCCGCGCTTCATAGTCGGTATGGGCCCAAGTGGATTCGAACCACTGACCCCTGCGTTATCAGCACAGTGCTCTACCACCTGAGCTATGGGCCCGATTCGGAGGAGAGGCTTCACGTGTGTATACGAACCTCTGATCGAGGAGAATCACCCGGACTACTCTCTGGTCAATGATATGAAAACCGCCGGGCGAGTCAAGCGAGGGGCTTGAGACGCCAGTTGCCGCCCGGAGTGTCCTCTACTAGATAGCCGTGTGCGGCGATTTCCTCCCGCAGTCTATCTGCTTCTGCCCAGTTCTTGTGTTCCCGCGCAGTCTGCCTTTGTCTGGCCAGGTCAAAGACATCGTCCGGTGTCCCGGCCGGAGCCATCCCGCCACTGCCCGAGGCAGTCATGCCCATGTGTACGATTCCCATTCCGCCAGCGAGCTTCGTGAGCCCGAGCCCGAAGACACGGTCAGAGTCGAGCAGGGCCTCCCAGCTCGCCCGGTCCTGGCGCTTGTTGCCTTCGCGCACCATGGTCCAGGTCACGGCCAGGGCCTGGGGCAGGTTCAGGTCATCCTCGATCGCCGCGCGGAACTCCTGACGCAGGGAATCGAGCCACTCTCCGCGCCCGGTCGGCCAGCCCTGCGCGTTGCGGCCGAACTCGATCAGGCCGTTGAGGGAGTTGCGGGCGCTGGTCATCGATTCCGCGGTGAAGTTGAGCGGGGTGCGGTAGAGTGCGGTCAGGCAGAGATAGCGGAAGTCCTCGGGCCGGAAGCCTCTTTGCTCGAGCTGGGTCAGGGTGATGAGGTTGCCTTCGGACTTGCCCATCCGGGCGTCCCCGATCGTGAGGAACGCACCGTGCAACCAGATGCTGACAGCTTCCCCGCCGGTGGCGGCGAAGTTCTGAGCTCGTTCGTTGGTGTGATGGACCGGGATGTGGTCGATGCCGCCGGTGTGAATGTCGAATCGCTCGCCGAGGTACTTGAGTGACATCGCCGAGCACTCCAGGTGCCAGCCGGGAAAGCCGCGACCCCAGGGCGAGTCCCACTGCATCAGGTGGCGCGGCTGGTTGGTTATCCAGAGCGCGAAGTCCGATGGGTTGCGGCGATCCGGGTCGACCTTCACCCGTGCGCCGGCCTGTTGCTCTGCCAGGTTGAGGCGCGCAAGCCCGGCGTAGTCGGCGTAGCGCCCGGTATCGAAAATCAGCCCGACCCCGGTCCGGTATGCGAAACCGTTGGCTTCGATACGCCGGACCAGTTTGATCATCTCGGGGATGTGTGCGCTCGCGCGGCAGGTAACGTCCGGGCGGAGCAGGTTCAGCCGGTCCGCATCCCGCCAGAACGCGGCCTCGTAGTGACGGGCGACTTCCTCGGGGGTTGTGCCTTCGGCGCGTGCGCCTTTCTCGAGTTTGTCTTCTCCGGCATCTTCATCATCGGTGAGGTGGCCGACGTCGGTGATGTTCATTACCTGCCTGACCTTGTGGCCGCAGAATTCCAGCCCGCGGCGGAGGAAGTCGGCAAACAGGAAGGAACGGAAGTTGCCGATGTGAGCGGACATGTAGACGGTCGGACCACAGCTGTAGATCTTGACCAGGCCCGGCTCGACCGGCTGGAGTTCATCCTTCCGACGGGTCAGCGTGTTGTAGAGCCGCATTGCGCGCGGATTCTAGCGCCAAAGCGAGGCGAGGTCAAACCCTGCCGATGAGTGTCTCGCGGGCATGCAGGTTGGGAGAAGAGGACAGGTTTCACATCGGGGCTTGGCGAGAGGAGGGTAGCAGTCGCGCGTCCGGGGTCAGGCGAGCGGCGAGCGGGCGCTGGCGGCGAGCCCAAGCGGTGACGGGCCGAACCGTGCTAACCGCTCAATCCCGGCCGCGGCGATCATCGCGGCGTTGTCCGAGCAGTACTGCTGCTCGGGAATCAGCAGTCTGAAGCCGTGTTCGCCTGCCAGTTCGCCCAGCCTTTCGCGCAGCCTTGCGTTGGCGGCGACCCCGCCCGATATGCCGACTGTGCCGAGGCCGGTGCGGCGGTGGGCCTCCACCACCCGGCGTCCGATTCCCTCCACCGCGGCGTGCTGGAAGGAGGCGGCGACGTCAGCCGGGTCCTCGTCGTAGTCGCGCAGCCGGTAGCGTACCGCGGTCTTAAGCCCTGAGAAGCTGAAGTCCAGCGAGCCGGTGTGCTCGCCGGAATCGGCAACCGGTGCCGGAAACGTAATCGATGGCCGGCCGGCTCGAGCGAGTTCTTCCAGCCGGCTGCCTCCCGGGTACCCCAGGCCGAGGAGCTTGGCTACCTTGTCGAATGCCTCACCGCAGGCATCATCAAGAGTTGTTCCCAGCTGGTGGTAGCGGCACCATTCCCTCACCACGACGAGTTCGGTGTGTCCGCCTGACAGTATTGCGCCCAGGAAAGGCGGTGCCAGATCGGGGTAGGACAGCCTCAGCGCGAACAGGTGGCCTTCAAGGTGGTTGACGCCAATGAAGGGGAGCTCCATGCTGCGGGCCAGCGCCTTCGCGAACGGAAGCCCGACCAGCAGGGCCCCCATCAGCCCGGGCGTGTTGGTTGCGGCGATACAGCCGATGTCCTGCCAGCGGGCGCGCGCGGTCTCAAGCGCGGCCAGGGTAATCGGTGCGATCATCCGGGCGTGAGCCCGGGCTGCCAGCTCGGGTACCACACCGCCGTAGGTCGAGTGGATGAACTGCGAGCTGACCACGTTGGAGAGCACCCGTGTTCTGCCTGCCAGGACCGAGGCGGCCGTTTCGTCGCAGGATGTCTCGATAGCGAGACAGAGCTTGTTTGCAGCGATGTTCAACGGATGATGATGTCGAAGAGTGCGGGCTCGCACTTCACCAACTGGAATCCGGGTGGGAGGGTGATTTCGGCCGCAAGGCGATGTTCTCCAGGCTTCAGTCCGGAAATCCTGATCCGGGCCCTGACATCCGTGGGCTTGAGTTCGTCGAAACGGCTCGAAGGACCGGATACCGCGATCTGCGCTTCCGAGGGGCGAACCTCGACATCATAGTCCTCGGGCGCAACGACTCTCACCGGGATTCCCAGGAGAATCCGCGCTTCTTCCCTCTCGACGGTGACCGCGACCGCGATTGTCTCCGGGTCGGTGTGGAAACCATCCTCGTCTGGTGGCTGCACCCGAAGTCGGATGGTGTCCGACCGCCGCACCCGTCCCAGGTCCAGTGAGTCGGTGAGTACCGTGGCGTACAGCCGAACATCGTCTTCCGGGCCGAGCAGGGTTACGCGGTCGAGAGGTTCCACTCCCGAGACGGTGAGCCCCCGAGCGAGCTTGCCCCTAGTTGGCACCTCCACCGCCACCCGGCGGCTGCCGACTTCGCTCAGCCGGTACTCAACTTGTTCGGGTACGATGGCCCGGATGGACAGGTTGGCCGGAATGTCGAGGTCGGCCGGGTTGATCCGTAGCTGCTTGGTCCCAGGCAGAGCCTCGGGCACGGTCAACAGGAAGCGCGGCTGACGCAGGCGGAAGAAGACAAGGTCCCGACCCCGACCTTCGATACGGACTTCGGCGAGCCGGGGCTGCAACTCCGATACAATCTTCTTAGTTTCGACCTTGGCGACGGCAATCGGGACAGCGAAGCTAGTGACATAGCTGCGGTCGAGGACAGCGAAGAGCCAGAGAAACGCCGCCAGCACCAAGGCGGTCAATTTGATGCCGAGGTTGCCGAAGATGAACCGGGGTACGGACACCATGACGTATCCTAGCAGGAGCGCGAACCAGGTCAACAGAGGAATCGATGTCTAGGCTCGGCCGGGGCCTAGGATGTTGATGCGCTGCTGCCACACGCGAACGATGGCGCACCGGCTGGTTTGTGATGTCGGTGGCGTGACCTAACGCATCATGTGTGTGTGGCTGCTGGAGGAGGACGAGGGCGGAGGGCCATCGATTTCCCTGATACGGTATCTTGACTGACCACGCCCCAAAGGGGTAACATGATGAGTGGTGCGCCGTTTGCGATGGAATGCGTTCGCCAGGCTGCGGGACGAGACCCCGGCGTTGGTTGGCATTGTGCCGCGCATCAAGGACTGGAGGTTGCTGCGGGACCAGCACTGGTACCGGATTCCAATCAGAACCGCACCGGAAGACCTTCGCAGTTGCCGTTACCTTGCCTTCTACCAGCCGGGCGTGTTCAAGGAGGAGCGGTGGGCGGTGAACTGGTACGCCCGGGTACACGGCATCACTGCGGTCAGTCGCCGTGAACTCCTACCCGATGAGGCTAGTCACCCGCGGGCCGGGGAACCCTACTGGCGAATCGAGCTGGACGGTTTGCTGCGTTTGTCTCGGCCGATACTCAGTCATCGGCGGCGGCGGATAGTGTTCATCCCGACCACGCTCGAACGGCTGTTTGTTGCGGATGAGATCAACGACCTGTACCGCACAACACCGATCGAAGACCGGCTCTACTACCGGCTGCGTGACACCGGGCTTGCTCCCGAGCGGCGTTTCTTCGTTCGTGATGCGCGCCGAACTCATGAGCTGGACCTGGCGCTCTTCTGTCGCGAAGGCGGCCTCAACGTCGAGTGTGACGGCGAGCGGTACCATTCCGGGCGGCTCAAGGCCGAGAAGGACCGTACTCGCGATAACGCGCTGACTGCTGCCGGTTGGCGGATACTGCGCTTCAGTGGCAGCGAGATAGAAGGAGACCTGGGCGATTGTGCTCGAACCGTTCGTCGTACGGTTTCTCGCCTTGGAGGCGAGTGCGTGTAGCCGTCAGGCTAGGTCAGCGCGCCAGTATCACCAGCTTGTGCCGTCTCGTTCCTGCTGATCGATGAAGCGGTGTGGCTGACGGGATGCGACTTAGGGTGAGGAAGTAGGCTCCGGGAGGCAGCGTGCCGCCCGCATCATCCACCAACTCCACATAGGTCGAGCCGCGGTTGATCATGCGACAGGCTCTTCGACGTCCTACGGCGTCATGGATTGACATGCGGAGGGGTTCGTTGATTGCGGCTGAGAGGGGCAGGCGACTGACGGATAGCAGTGTGGGCATCGGCGCTGGCAGGTCGCTTTGGACTGGCGAATCGACAATCGCGGGTCCGGTTGCAGGCGGGCGGAAGACTACCGAAACCGAATCGGCGGGCCGGTGTCGAGTTGGTTCGCCGTCGTGCCAGTACTCGAGGAAGCGGCGGTCGCCACCGTCGCCGCCTTGGATGCCGATCGTTGAGTTGGTGGTTCCTTCGGTCCTCAGGTAGTTGAAACGGATGTTCCCGTTGCGCTCCATCATAGCCTGAAAGCTCAGTATGTCGGCCGGTGCACCGTAGCGGGGGACGTTTGACCAGGTGATGCAGTAGCTGTTCGGCAGCAGATGCTCGATTACCGCTCCCGAGGTGCGGAGTGTAAGGTCGAGCCAGAAGGGAGCGATGAGGCCGTCGAGGTCAAACGAAGGCAAGGTTTGATGGTGCGGGGCCACAGTCCCGGTCATTGAGATGAGGCCGTCCACGGATACGCTCACCCTGGATACACTGCTCCCGTAGAACGGAAACTCAAAGGGCAGGAGGCGGGTGAGGTATCCGTCATCCGGGTCCGGAAACCAGCCTGAGAGTGTGTCGCCGCCAGATGGGTCCCGCCACGAGAACCTGATCGTATCTGGTTCCTGGCTTGACTCATAGATGTAGCCAAATCCATCGGGGTCGCTTCCCGTCGTCGTTCGCGTACGGGTTCTGCTCGTATCGTTGGCGCGGTTTTCATCGGGGTCCAGGCCAGTCCACGCCTTCACAGAGTAGACCCGGTTGGGGTCGGGCAGGAACTCGTTCATTGGCACGACAGCGGTGCCGCCCACGGGCAAGGTAACTACCGACTCCGCGGTGAAGACAAGCTGGCCGGTAATGGTATCAACGATGCGCATGGAGACGGGGAAGACCTCCTCGGTGGCTCCGTAGTTGACCACCTCGACCGCGGCCTGGGTCGCGATGGGGGCAACCCTGCCTCGTGGCGAGACGACGGAGCGCAGTGCGACATCTCGGTTGAAGTTCCCGGTGTACTTGGCTTCCGCTTCGTCACGATAGGGCAGGGTGCCGGCGTAGCCACCGGGTACCAGCAGGAGGTCTTCGAAGTTGCAGGTGCCGTATACATCGGAAATGGGTGTCGGTTTGCTGTGCAGACTGCGCCAAGTCTGAGAAACCGGGTCCAGTTCCCACACTTCGTCGCTCACCGTGCCCTCGGCGGTGATACCGCCAATGACCTGGAGCCGTTTGGCGATAGCCGTGCCCAACGCGCGGCATCGGCGGGCTGCGGGGAGCGTGTCCATTTCCTGCCAGTGGATCATGGTTGGCTGAGCTGGGTCGAGCGCACCGCGCCAGACCCGGTTGGTGGGACCGGAGTCAGTCCAGCCGGTCGCCAGGTAGATGTCGTTGTCGATCACGGCGGCCGTCGCGGCTCCGAGCCGTTCGGGTAGCGGCGTGGCGGGATACCAGTTGCCGGCGGTTCGGTCGAAGAGCCAGACCGAACTGGTGGGAGGAGAGGTTGGGGCCCAGTTTCCACCGCCGAGAACAAGGATGATGCTGTCGCGCCAGGAGACTGCCGCGAAGTCGTGGAGCGGTTCGGGCATGCTCGGAGCGGGCAGCCATGCGTCAGCAGACGGGTCGTACGCCTCAACGACATCTAGCCCGGTTCCGAAGTCCACACAGCCGCCGAGGACGTATATCAGGTCAGTTAGGCAGACCGCTCGGCCGATACCCCTGCGGCTCGGCATCGGGGCGATCTCCAGCCAGTCGTTGCCTGACCGGTCGTGGCGCAGGGCGGTTTGGTCCATCGGGCTGTAGAGTGAGCGCCGACCTCCGAAGACGAAGCCTGACCGGGCGGGGTCTTCGGGGAAGGCGACTGCCATGTGATGCGCGCGGCCTCGGGGCAGCGGCGCACGGTGCTCCCAGGGCCATGTCGGGTCCTGTCCGACCAAGGCAGGTCGCGCGGTCATGGCAGGTGGTTGGTCGGCATCGTCTGCGACGGCGGTACTGGCCCGACCGGCAAGGACTGGTAGACCCCAAATGAAGAGCAGTAGCAGCTTTAGCATCACAGTGAAGACTGATGCGGTCCCGTGCCCCGTTTGTCCGGTGGGCGAGGGGCGTCTGAACGGGACTGTACCAGACAACGATTGAGATTAGCCGTCGTGAACGGCGGTGTCAACCGGCAGGTTCCGAGACCGCGGGCTAGTAGCCCCAGCGGCGAGTGCGACGGTGCCAGGACTCGCGGTACGCCAGGCTCACCAGTATGCGCCCGACGTACTCGGTCAGGCTTCCGTTGGCACGTTGTCCGACTTCGAGAGCGAAGTCGAGGGAGCCAAAACCATCAACCGGCAACCCGGTGCCGAGGTGCAGGCGGTTCTCGGTGACCGGGCGGGCAGCCGCAGTTCCCCAGTCGAGCGCGCGGTAACCGGTGCTGCGGGAGTAGCCAAAGCGAATGGCGCGCATCGTATCTAGAGCAAGCTGGAGTCCGCCGCTGGCACGCCAGGCGTTCTGCCAGGACTTGGCGGGCTTGTTGTCAATCGTCACACCGGACCACGGGCGGTACTCGATGCCGGCCGAGATTTCGAGTCGGTCGGTTGTCGCGTAACTGAGCCCTGCTGTGGCGGTCCCGGGCAACCTGATCTGCTGGAGCCGTAGAGACTCACCGATGACGCCGTGAACCCGGCGGAGGGTTTCGACTTGGTAGTCGACGGCCGGTGCGTACCACGCCCCGAAGCCGAGTCGACCGATTTCGGAGCTGGCGCCAAACTTGAGCGAATGAGCCGCATAGTCGGTCTCGATGGTATCAACGGAAACACTGTTGCCATCGATAGCCTCCAGTCGCCAGTGTTCGCGCGAAGCTCCGAGCAGGCGAGCGTACTCGACACCGACGCAGCCGGCGTCAAGGAAGGCCCATGCTAGCCCTGTCTTGAGTGCGTAGACGCCGCCCCGGCTGATGACCCGGTAGCGATAGTCGTTGCCGGGCAGGGGCGCCGTCCAGATGTCGAAGTCCTGGTTGAACTTCTCGTCCAGCCCGAGCGTCAGCCTGCCATCCAGCGGGAGCGGAATCCCGGCATAGAACCCAGCCGGCCGGACCGTTCCCACGAAGCGGCTGCCGGTCTGTTCGATGCCGACGGTGCCTGCTCCAAGCAGGGAGGCGGTGATGTTCGTTCGGGGCAGGCGCAGGAGCCAGGCCGGGTTGTGCCAGCTCAAAGCGGCGTGGGTACCCAGGCTGGCGGACCTCGCGTCGGCTACTCGTCCGATTTCGCCAAGGCCCTGGGTATTGAAGAACGACTGCGCAGACAGCAGGCCGGTTGCGAATAGAAGTATGGGTGTTGCCAGACGGACCAGACAGGAGCGCATCACCATAACCTGCCGGTCGGCGGAAGTGCGTAAAGAACCCGGAGTTGAGGAGCTGCCGGCCCGGAGTTCGGGACACGCAGTCGGAAGAAGTCCGACCATTCCGGCTCAGCGACTAGGAGCAGACCGAAGTTCGAGTCAGGGTGAGCAGTCCAGTACTGAACCAGTCTGCTGACATCGATTGCCGCGACCACGGCCGATTCTGGTTTGACGGCGTACTGCAGGCGTCCGCTGGGAGCGTTGGCATAGGAGGGACTACGGCCATGCCGCCGAAATGGATCGAGCAGTCGGCGGACAGCGATCGGGGCAGTGTCACCGCGCGCGTACTCGACAGCAGGGGTGAAGCGGAGCTCGGCGCGGGCAATGGTCGCCTCGGGCGGGATTGAGTCGAGGTCGAAGCGGAGCCAGGTGCGGAAGGCAAACCCGGAGCCGATTCCCTGGTAGCCCGGACTGACGTTGATTCCGACCGTGTCAACAATGTGGGCATCCTCGATCGCGTTGATGGTCTGGGTGTTCTTCGCAGCCTGCTCCTTGCCCCAGTAGAGCCTGAACCGGGGAGCGGTGGCCAGGGTGAAGCCGGAGGAGAGACGCGCAAACCCGGTGTCCAGCGGCAGCAGGATGATGCCATAGGACTCCCGGATGAGCTTGGGCATGAGATCCAGGCCAATCTCGATGACCAAGCTGTCACCATTGAGCGTGTCCCGGCAGAGCTCAACTGCGAAGTAGTCTCCGCCGGGGTTGAGCCATTGAGTGGCGGAATCGGCCACCCGCCAAGTGGCAGCGTTGGCGCGCCAGTCGACCGAGCAGGGATGGCAGACGAACGCCATCCTGGCGCTATCGACCGGGTGCAGCACGAGCTGGGCACGCACGAGGGAGTCGAGAGCGGAGTCCGGCAGTGTGAACTTGATGAGTACCCGCGAGAGATACTGGCTGTTTCCGCCCAAGAACATCGTGTCGGCATCACCCAGTACGGCATAGCCGGCGATTCCCGCGCTGGAGTCAGCTGACAGCCTGATGCTGTCGGTCGCCGGGATGCGGCCGAGACCGTCTTCACCGATCGGCAGGGTATTGCAGCCCGTGGCAACCAGCAATACAAGAGAGAGCGCGGGTAGTGTCTGTCGTAACAAGGTTCTCTCGCCGTTTACCCGAGCGCCGCTGCCTGCTCTTCCGTGGTATTCAGTTCCTCGAAACGTCGGGAGATGTGATTGACAATATCATCGCGGGCCGCCTGGCAGGCTGAGCGCAGGGCATTCTTGATCGCCCGCGAGGTCGAGCGTCCGTGGGCGACGACAACCGGTGCTCTCACACCCAGCATCAGGGCGCCACCGTATTCCTGGTAGTCCATCCGGCCGATGAATTCGTGGAGCACCGGTTTCGAAATCCAGCGTCGGATGCGATACTTGGACTCCGATTCCAGGTACTCGTCGAGCATGCCCGAGAGCACCTCGGCCAGTCCCTCGGCGTACTTGAGCAGGATGTTGCCGACGAAGCCGTCGCAGATGATGACGTCGACAGTGCCCTTAAGGATGTCGTTGCCTTCCACATTGCCGACGAAGTTCAGCTCGCTTCCCTTGAACAGCCGGTGTGCTTCGAGCGTGGTTTCGTTGCCCTTGCTGCTTTCGCGCCCGATGCTGAGCAGGCCGATCTTGGGGTTTGCCTTCTGCAGCAGGAAGCCGGCGGCGGTCGAGCCCATGATGCCAAACTGGAGCAACTGGCGCGGCTTCGCGTCAACGTTGGCCCCGATATCCAGCACCAGCGTGCTGCCATGGATGTTCGGGAACATCACGCTCAGCGTGGGCCGGTGCACGCCCTCAATGACACCGATCGATGTCACAGAGAAGGCCATCACCGCGCCGGTGTTGCCTGCCGACACGACGCCATCGACCTGCCTGTCCTTCAGCAGTTGCATGCATACCGCGATCGAGGACCTTCGTTTGCGACGGATGGCATCGGTCGGGGATTCGTGCATGCCCACCGCGTCGTCGGCCGGGACCAGTTCGAGTCGGTCCGGGAACGACGGCAGCAGGCTTTCAAGGAGTTGCGGCTGACCAACCAGGGCGATCTCGAGCGTGGGGTCGTCCGCGAGCGCGAGCGCGATGCCTTCAAGCTCCGCGCGCGGCGCCGAGTCCGAACCCATCGCGTCGAGCGCGATTCTCACTTGGTCTTCCCGGTATCCTTGCTGACGACGATTACTTCCTTACCCGCGTAGTAGCCGCAATGGGGGCAGACCCGGTGGGGCAACTTCGATTCATGGCAGTGGGGGCAGTCGACCACTGCCGGCGCCGTCAGCTTCCAGTGAGTGCGGCGCTTTCGGCTGCGTGTCTTCGAATGACGTTTCTTAGGTACGGGCATCGGGATTTCCTCCTGTGGTCCTGATTATCGAATTCTCGACTGGGCAATTCTACGACATCGTCTGGAGCAGTCAACGCTACAGCTTGTAACCGATGCGACGCAGGAATGCCTTGCGGTCAGCGGTGTCCTGCTCGGATTCCACGCCCCGAGGTCGCTCGCCGTCGATTACACCCAGTATGCCCCGACCGTTGCCGTGTTCGGCGACAATGACCGACGCCGGGTTGGCGGTGGCGCAGAACACGGTGCAGACCTCGGGTACATTCCTGAGAGCGGGCAGGAAGTTGAGCGGGAAAAGGTCGCGCATGAAGATGACGAAGCTGTGACCGCAGCCAAGCGCTTCGGCATTCCTGACCGCCAGTGCCTCGAGCTCCGGGTCGTTACCCGCATACCGAACCAGGCAGGGGCCGGAAGCCTCGCAGAAGGCAAGGCCGAATCGACCGCCCGGGGCTGCGGATGCCAGCAGTTCGTAGAGGTCCTCGACGGTCTTGATGAAGTGAGCCTGGCCCAAGACGAAGTTCAGCCCTTCCGGGTTCTCGACCGCGACGGACCTAAGTTCCACCGCTATTGCTCGCTAACGGTCCATGATGAGCTTGCCGTTGCGCGTAACGCTGCCGGCGGTCATCTGCCAGAGGTATGTGCCGCTTGCGAGCCGGTGGCCGCGGGTGTCGGCTCCGTCCCAGTTGAACTCGGACCGGGACCGGCCGTCCGCGTGCAGGGTCATCGAGCGGACCAGCCGACCGGACAGCGAGTAGAGCCGGAGTTCGCCGGCCGTCGCTCCAGGCATCTCGACCGCGAAGCGGGCGAGTCCGCGGGCCGGGTTGGGGGTGACAGTGACGGAGAGCCCACTGGAGATCCCGGGCATTTCTTTGACGCCGACCTGGGTGACGTTGAAGGTTATCATCGTGCTCTCGGGTGAGCAGACCGGCCAGGTGGTCCAGAACTCGATGCTCTCTGCGGCACAGAACTCGTCCATCGCCCAGTAGAAGTAGTCGACCCGGGCCGGGGCGGTCACCTCGGGAATTGTGTAGAAGTAGCTGCTGCCGGTCGAGGAATCAGAGCCGACCGCCTGCCAGCTGCCCTCATCGACCCGGTAGAAGAGAGACTCGGGGCCAACACCGTTGTTGTCGAGGATCCGGGTGCTGACGACGAATGGCCCGGTTTCGCCGGTGTCGCCGAGTTCGACCGCGTCCTCGAAGGTCGGCGGGATGAGGTCCCAGCCGGGAACCGAGAGTTGCTCGAGCTGGAAGAACTGCTCGACGTTGATGAAATTCTCCGAGGCGCCGTTCTGGCTCATCGCCGCGGCGACCCCATTCGCCCCGACGAAATGGCCGGGCACTACCCATTCGTAGATCCAGCGGTACTGGTCAGGGCTGCCGGCGTTGTCGGTGAAGATGTAGCGGTCACGGATGACCAGGCAGGGCCAGTAGTAGTCGCCGGACATCGGCACCCGGACCTTGCCCCGGGCGATGATGCGTTTCGTGTTCTGCTGGGTGAAGACGAGGAAGATGCCGGGCAGGACTTCATAGACCCACTGGTGCTCGGTCATCCAGCCCGCGCCCCGGTACATCGGGGTGTTGTAGACGTTCTGGTTCGGCCGGTAGTTGCCGATGAAGCGATAGGGGGGTTGCGCGAAGTCAATGCCGTTGATCCAGAGGCCGAAGGGGGTCTTGTGAAGGTAGATGTCCTGGACCGAGCCGCTGCCGATGGTGTCCTTCTCAACGATGGTTGGAGCGGGCGGCATGGTGTTCATCGAGTCAGGGGCAGGGGAGATGCCCTCGGAGGCAGGTCTGAGGCCGATCCGGGCGGTGTAGCCGCCCTGGTAGCCGGTCAAGTCCCAATGCGCGCGCATCGAATCGAACGGTGTCCACATGAAGAGCGACTGGTTCTGGCGGAACCGGCCGTAGGTGCCGGCTTCGAGCGGAATCTCGTGGGACTTAACCATGATGTCGCGTGCGACCGCTGGGGCGGCCAGCAACAGGGCGATCCCGACGAAGACAACATGACGGTTCACTAGGCCTCCATATTCGATGCAAATCGGCTGGGTGATTCTACCAGATTGCCTCGGCCGGTCAATGCCGGGCGGAGTTTGACGCCCGGAAACCCGGCCGTATTCTTAGCCTCGTGCGCAGGCTGTACTGGCTGGTTCCTCTCGGCGCGCTGGCGTTGTATCTTGTCACCCGGCAGCCGGTTGTCGGGTTGATTGACGCGGGCGAGCTCGCGTCCGGCTGTTACCTGCTCAACATCCTGCACCCGACCGGCTACCCGCTGTACACGGTAATGGGGCGATTGGCGTCGCTGGTTCCGTTCGGGCTGGTGTACGACCGGGTTTCGATACTGAGCGCGGTGCTGGCCGCGGGCGGCGCCGGGTTGGCGATACTGTTCCTCCGCCGGCTGGGCTGCTCCCGGACGGCGGCCGGGGTCGGCGCGAGCCTGCTTGCGGTTGCGCTGCCGGTCTGGGAGGCGGGGGTCGGGGTGGAGGTCCATGCGCTGACGCTGGTGCTCGTTGCCGGGCTCTGGTGCGCGGTGGCGGCCGGGCCGCGTTACCTGCCGCTGGGCGCTTTCCTGGCCGGGCTCGCGCTCACGAACCACATGTCGGCGCTGGCCGCGGTATGCGGGGCAGCGCTGGCGTTTGTGCTCGCCTATCGCCGGGCTCCGGCCCGCGGATGGTTTGTGCTTGTTGGTCTCTTCCTGCTCGGGTTGTCGCCGTACCTGTTCCTGGTGCTGCGCGCACGGGCCGGGCCGATGCTGGCCTGGGGCAATCCGGTCAGCCTGGAGAGGTTCTGGTGGCACGTGACCGGGCGTCAGTACCAGGTCTGGATGTTCTCGCAGACAGCGGCCGAGGTGCTGTCCAACGCGGGCCGGGGGGCGCTGCTGCTGGCTCGGAGCCTGGGCTGGGTGCTGGTGCCGCTGGCCGCGGCCGGGTTTGCCCGGCTCTGGCGCGCCGGGCGTGGGCTCGCGGTCGGGCTCGGGGCGAGCGCGGTGCTGGCGTTCGCCTACGCGGTCAACTACTCGATACCGGACATCGAGGCTTACCACCTGCCCTGTTTGCTGGCACTGCTGGGGCCGGCCGCGGTCGGGCTGGATGCGCTTGTGAGCAGGCTTGGGCGCTGGCGGCAGTTGGCCTGGTTGCTGCCGGTGGCGATGCTGGCGGTCAACTTCGCCCCCGCGGGCCGGCACGACCACTACGTCGCGCTGGACGCGACGGCGAACGCGTTCGAGTCGGCAGATTCCGGCGCGATGATCCTGACCGAGTTCTGGGACGTCTATGCGCCCGGGCTGTATCTTCAACATGTCGAGGGCATCCGACCCGACATCTGGTTTGTGGACAAGGAGCTGCTGCGGCGGTCCTGGTACTTCGGCTATCTCCGCCGCGCCTACCCGAGCCTGCTGGAACGCTCCGAGGAGGAGCTGGCCCGTTACCTCAGACATCTCGATGAGTTCGAGCACGGTCGGCTGCGCGACCCGGCGGCGATCCAGGCCGCGTTCGTCGGGCTGATATCCAGCTTCGTCGAGAACAACCCGGACCGGCCGGCGTATGCCACGTTCACCCGCGAGCAGGACCAGGATGCCCGGAGCATCCTGCCAGGCTGGAACTGGCTGGCGCGCGGTACGCTCTATGAACTCAGGCCGGACTCGTTTGTCGCGGGATTCGAGTACGACCGCCTCAGGGTGCGCCTGCCCCGGTACCCGGATGACCGGACCCGGGCCAGCGTTGCCCGGTACGCAGTGGTGGCGCGGGAGCGGGTGCGGCTGCTGGTCGCGCTCGGCCGCGAGGCGGATGCGGCCGCGGTCGCCGATTGGTTCCGGGAGAACTTCGCCGGGCCCAGCGGACCGTCGTCCAGCCG
>JAWOIB010000055.1:0-10822 GCA_046484845.1 bacterium | reverse complement strand
CGGGTCTGCAGCCGCCGCGGGCGGGGCGTACGCCCAGCGGGCGACGGTGGTCCGCCAGCCCGCCGGACCGAGACATCGTGCGGCAGTGCCGGACGGCGCTGCCGCACCTTTTCGGGCGATCAGCGGGCTGGAGCGGTGCTGACGAACCGCGGGCTCAACGGCCGGCAGCGAGGCGATGGGCCAGGTACCCGGGCCGTCCGGACCGCCTCACGACCCCCGCCCGACACAGAATTTCGGATGTGGAGGTTGAGCAATCACTCAATTCCCGTAATTGCCCGGTATCAGTCTAACCACTTAGGTGACTTGCCCTTAGGATGTGTCCGAATTTACCCCCTCCCCTACCCCCCCCGGGTCACCCCCCCCGGTCATCCGACCGGTAACCCGGAGAGCGACCCGGCCGGTCACCGGACCGGTCATCCGGCGTATCATCCGGCGCATCACCCGGCCGGTAATCCGGCCGGCAATCGGGCCTGTCATCGGCCCGGTTACGGACCCGGTTATCCGGCCGGTAACAGGCCCGGCAATCGCCCGGCTCATCGGCCCGGTCACGCAGGAACTGCGGGTGGGGGTGGACCTCGGCTGACATCCTCGGCGCCTGCTTCTGCCGCGCAGCTCCTCGACCCCACCGGCCGGAAAGTGATGGAGCTACAACCCGGCGACAACGACGTCCGGCATCTCGCGCCCGGAGTCTACTTCGTCCGGGCACAGGGGTCGAGGGGTCAAGGGGTCGAGGGTCAAAGTGCGAAGGTCATAATCCAGCGGTAGGGGAACACCACCGGCCCGCGCCGCGTTCGTCGGCGCACATCGGGAGTTGCTTCCGGTCCTCGGAAATCCCGGGACAGTGGTGCGTCGGACGCACCGGGCTGAGGTGCAGTCCCGGATTTCCTCATCGGCGGCTGGTGTTCTTTCCGTCCGTGGCTGGGATGTCGGTCTTCGCTCGTAGGTTGGAACTCCGGACATGACCGCGGGGAGAATGCGGGACAGGGTTCTGCGGTTTCCCCGAGGTGTGCTTCAGGACAGTCCCCGCCGTTTCACCCGGGGTTCCTCCCCGGGTGCTGTCTCGGGGTTGGAGCTTGAGGGGTCATCCCCCGCACGACCCCCGAGCCGCCCCCCGGGCAGTTGGTGATTGCCTTGACTACCAACCGCAGGGCGGATAGATTTCAGCCCTATGAAAGTCCACGAATACCAGGCTAAGGATATCTTCAGGCAGGCCGGTATCCCGGTCCCGCGCGAGAAGGTCTGTTCTACCCCGGCCGAGGCCGCGGCCGCGACGCGCGAGCTCGGGCTGCCGGTCATCATCAAGGCCCAGGTCCTGGTCGGCGGCCGGGGCAAGGCCGGCGGGGTCAAGAAGGTCGACAGGCAGGAGCAGGTCGAGCAGGTCGCGGCCGGCATCCTCGGCATGGACATCAAGGGCCTGCGGGTCGAGAAGGTGCTGGTCGCGGAATGCGCCGACATCCGGCAGGAGTTCTACGTCGGCATCATCGTCGACCGGTCGAGCCGGAAGCCGGTGCTGATGGCCTCTGCCGCGGGCGGGGTGGAAATCGAGCAGGTGGCCCGCGAGACCCCGGAGAAGATCCTCAAGGCGGTCATCGAGCCGTCGGTCGGGCTGCTCGGCTTCCAGGGCCGCAATATCGGGATGGCGCTGTTCAGCCGCGACGCCAAGCTGGCCCGCGCCTTCGCCGGCATCGCCGCGAAGCTCTACCGGGCGTTCGTGGCCCGGGACTGCTCGCTGGTCGAAATCAACCCGCTGGTGCTGCTGGGCGACGGCTCGCTGCTGGCAGTGGACGCGAAGGTGAACTTCGACGACAACGCGCTGTTCCGGCACCCGGACAACGAGACCCTGCGCGACCTCGCGGCCGAGGAGCCGAAGGAGGTCGAGGCCAAGGCGGCCGGGCTGTCCTACATCAAGCTCGACGGCAACGTCGGCTGCGTGGTCAACGGCGCCGGGCTGGCGATGGCGACAATGGACCTGATCAAGCGCTACGGCGGCGAGCCCGCCAATTTCCTCGACGTCGGCGGGTCGTCCTCCCCGGACAAGATGGTGACCGCGATGCGGATCATCCTGTCCGACCCGAATGTGAAATCAATCCTCGTGAACATCTTCGGCGGCATCACCCGGTGTGACGACATCGCCAACGGCCTGCTGGCCGCAAAACAGCAGGCGGACATCCGGGTGCCGGTGGTGGCCCGGCTGACCGGGACCAACGCCGAGCAGGCCCGGGCCCTGCTCGAGGGTACCGACGTAACCCCGGCCGCGACGATGGCCGAGGCGGTGAAGCAGGCGGTCGCAGCAGCGGGAGGTGGCAGGTGAGCATCCTGGTTGACGAGCAGACGAAGGTCCTGGTGCAGGGCATCACCGGCCGGGACGGGGCGTTCCACGCACAGGCGATGAAGAGCTACGGAACGCAGGTTGTCGGCGGGGTAACCCCGGGCAAGGGCGGAACCGAGGTGGAGGGTATGCCGGTGTTCGATTCGGTCGCCGAGGCCGCCGCCCGGACCGGGGCGAACGCCTCGATCATCTTCGTGCCCGCCGCGTTCGCGACCGACGCGATGTACGAGTCGATCGACGCCGGGCTCGGGCTGGTCGTCTGCGTCGCGGAGGGCGTGCCGACACTGGACATGGTCCGGGTGCTGGACTACGCCGGGAGCCGGCCGACCCGGATTCTCGGGCCGAACTGCCCGGGCGTGATTTCGCCCGGCAAGGCCAAGGTCGGGATTATGCCCGCGGCGAGTTTCAGCCGCGGCTGTGTCGGCGTCGTCTCGCGTTCCGGGACGCTGACCTACGAGATCGCGGCGAACACCGGCGAGTACGGCCAGTCCACGGTCATCGGCATCGGCGGCGACCCGGTCATCGGCACGAACTTCATCGACTGCCTGGAGCTGTTCAACGCCGACCCGGACACGAAGGCAATCGTGCTGGTCGGGGAAATCGGCGGCACCGACGAGGAGCGGGCCGCGGAATGGGTGAAGCGGAACTGCCGCAAGCCGGTGTTCGGGTTCATCGCCGGCCAGACCGCGCCCCCGGGCAAGCGGATGGGCCACGCCGGGGCGATCATCTCCGGCGGGACCGGCACCGCGCCCGAGAAGATTGCGGCGTTCGAAGCCGCGGGCATCGAAGTCATCTACGAGCCGCAGTTGCTGCCGGAGAAGCTGAAGGCGAAGCTGTAGCTCCCGGCCGATGGTGCCTTACCCGCCCGGGGGCGCGTCGGAGCGGGGTGGTTACGGGAGCCGGCGGGGATGCGGGCGTCAGGCGTCGGCCGCGGTCAACCGCTTGCCGGCTTCCCAGCCCTTGCGCATCGCCTCGATATTCTTCGGGACCGACCGCTCGGGCACGCTGCCGGGCAGCGCCTGCTCGTAGGCTTCCAGCGACAGGATGCCGGTGGTCGCGGCCATGAACCCGAGCATCACCATGTTGGCGAACATCCGGTTGCCCATCGTCTCCGCAATCCGGGTCGCAGGCACCGCCAACTGGTGGATGCGGCCCCGCGGGACGTGAGGACGGACCAGGTCCTCATCAATCAGCAGCCAGCCGTCTTCCTTGAGCTCGGGCTCAAACTTGTCGTAGGCTTCCTGGGACATCGAGACCAGGATGTCCGGCACGGTGACGTACGGGTAGAGAATCGGCTCGCTCGCGACCAGCAGTTGGGCCGAGCAGGCCCCGCCGCGGGCCTCCGGGCCGAAGCTCTGGGTCAGGGTGGCGAACTTGTCGTCGAAGAGCGCGGCGGCCTTACCGGTAATCAGGCCCATCCGGATGATGCCCTGGCCGCCGAACCCGGAGAACTTAACTTCCGCCATGGTGCATGTGCATCGGGCCTTCGTAACAGACAAACCTCTTGCCGACCGAGCGCCCGAGCGCGGCATCCATCGTCTCGAGGTAGGTCGGCTTGCAGCGCTGGACGAACCGGCCCACGACCAGCTTGCCCTGGAAAGCGATATCCGCTTCCCGGGTGTCCGCCCCGTGCCGGACCTCGGAGCTGTCGTGGTAGTACTTGAGCAGGTCCAGCCCGCTGCCGAGCCGGTTGCGCCGGGCGTAGACCGTCGGACAGGGCGAGATGACCTCGACGAAGCTGAAGCCCTTGTGGTTGATCGCTTCGACCAGCGTCTCGATCAGTTCGCGGACGTGGAGCGCGGTCCAGCGGGCGACGTAAGTCGCGCCGCAGGAATCGACCAGGAACGGGACGTTGAACGGGTGCTCGTAACTACCGTAGGGCGCGGTGGTCAGCTTCACGCCTTCCGGGGTGGTCGGCCCGAACTGCCCGCCGGTCATCGCGTAGTTGAAGTTGTTCACGCAGATGACGGTCATGTCCATGTTGCGCCGGGCGGCATGGATCAAGTGGTTGCCGCCGATCGCGACCAGGTCGCCGTCGCCGGAGAACACCGTCACCTTGAGCCGGGGGTTGGCGAGCTTGAGCCCGGTCGCGAAGGGCAGCGCCCGGCCGTGGGTGGTGTGGAACGAGTCGATCTTAACGTAACCCGCGGCCCGGCCGGTGCAGCCGATACCCGAGACGATCGTGTGGTCCGCGCGCGGGATGCCGCTGCGCTGGATGGCGGTGATGTAGCAGTTGAGGACGGTGCCGAGCCCGCAGGTCGAGCACCAGATGTGCGGGATGCGGTCCATCCGCAGGAAGGGTTCGTGGGGATGGCCGGGCGGCGGCGCGGCGAGGAGTGAAGCGGGAATGCTCATGCGGCACCTTCCTTGATCGCGGCGAGGATGTCGGCCGGGTCATGAACCCAGCCGCCGCAATGCGGCACCAACACGGTCCGGCAGTTGCCGGCCACGGCCCGCTGGAGCTCGCGGTACATCTGGCCCATGTTGATTTCCGGCATCACCAGCCCTTTCGCCTGCTTCGAGAGCTCCGCAATCCGGGCCTCCGGGAACGGCCAGACCGTCACCAGCCGAACCGAGCCGACCTTCAACCCCTGCTGCCGAGCCAGGGCGATCGCCCGGGTGGCGACGCGGTAGCTAATGCCGTAACTGACCACGACCACGTCCGCGCCCTCGACCTGCTCTTCATCGGTGATGACGATGTCGGTCGCGTTGTCCCGGATCTTGTCCACCAGCCGGCTGACGCAGGTGTGCTGGCAGGCGGCGTTGATGACCGGGTAACCGCGCTCGTCGTGGGTCAGCCCGGTGATGTGGATGCGGTAGTCCTCACCCGCCCGGACCATACCCGGCACCTTGTCCGGGCCGGCCTTGTAGGGCAGGTAATCCTCTTTCGGTCCCCGGTACCAGCGCCGCTCGACAACCTCGATCCGGTCCGCCGGCGGAATCACCACCTTCTCGGTCATGTGCCCGACGCACTCGTCCATCATGAACAGCACCGGCAGCCGGTAGCGCTCGGCGAGGTTGAAGGCGGTGATGGTGAGGTCAAAACATTCCTGGGGCGAGGAGGGCGACAGCGCGATGATCTCGTAGTCGCCGTGCGAGCCCCAGCGCGCCTGCATCATATCCTGCTGGCCGGTAAGGGTGGGCAGGCCGGTCGAAGGCCCGCCGCGCTGGACGTTGACCACCACGCAAGGTGTCTCGGTCATCACCCCGAGCCCGATGTTCTCCATCATCAGTGAGAAACCCGGGCCCGAGGTCACCGTCATCGTCTTGGCACCGCCCCAAGCCCCGCCCAGGATCGCGGCCATCGAGGCCAGTTCGTCCTCCATCTGGATGAAGGTGCCGCCCACGAGCGGAAAGCGGGTGGAAATGCGCTCCGCGATTTCGGTCGAGGGGGTTATCGGGTAGCCGGCGAAGAACCGGCAGCCGGCCGCAATCGCGCCCTCGGCGCAGGCCTCGTCGCCGTCGATATAGTGGGAGCCGGTCAGCACCGCCGCGTCAGACATGGGTTGCCTCCGCCGGTTCGTCGAGCAGGCATTCCGGGTCCGGGACCGACCAGATCGCGAACTCCGGGCAAATCGCGCCGCACAGCCCGCAGTCCACGCAGTCCCCGGGCCTCACCACGATCGGCGGGTGGTAACCCTTGCGGTTGAAATGCCGGGAGAACTCGAGCACCTGCTTTGGGCAGTAGTTGATGCAGAATCCGCAGCCTTTGCAGCGGTCGTTGATAATCCTGACGATACCGTGCGGCGACTTGCAGCGGTCGGCATCCAAAGGCTTACGCCAGTATTTCATAAGGTAAGGGCAACGATTATATGCCCCCGGTTTCACCGGTCAACCCCGCGTCGCGACCCGCCGGAGCCCGCCACCGCAGGCCGGCGCTGCCCGACTTGACTTCCGCACCCCGCCGGGCAAGCTATGGCATGGAACGTATCAGCGACCTCATCCGCCAGCACGACATTCGTTTCTTCGACCTCAAGTACTCCGACGTCATCGGCCGGCTGCGCCATGTGACCCTGCCCATCGAACGGCTGGAAGCGGCCGTTAAGTCCGGGGTCGGGTTCGACAGCTCCTCGGTGGTCGGGTTCCGGTCGGTCGAGGCCGGCGACATGGTCCTCCGGCCCGACTTCGACACCGCCTTCCTGGACCCGTTCGCGGCCCGGCCCACGCTCTCCTGCCTCGCCCTGATCCAGGACCCGGTGACCGGCGAGGAGAGCAACCGCGACCCGCGGGCGGTCCTGCGCAAGGCGGTCACGCTCGTCCGCCGGGAGACCGGCGGCGGCGAGCTGATGGTGTTGCCCGAGCTGGAGTTCTACCTGTTCGACAAGGCCGAATTCGGGGGGAACAACACCACCGCCGGCTTCCTGGTCGAGTCCGAGGAGCAAGACGAACTGGACGGCTCCGGGATGACCCTGCGCGACGGCTCCGCTTACCACATCGCCCCGCCCTTCGACCGGAGCCGGGATTTCCGCGACGAGCTCATCGAGCTGATGGCCGGGGTCGGCATCCCGGTCAAGTACCACCACCACGAAGGCGGCCGGCATTCGCACGTCGAGATCGAACCCGGCCTGATGCCCGCGCTCCAGGCCGCGGACGCGGTGCTGCTCGCGAAGTACCTCATCCGCAACCTCGCTCTCCGGCAAGGCAAGAGCCCGACCTTCATGCCCAAGCCGCTCTACGGCGAGCCGGGCTCCGGCATGCACTTTCACCAGTACGTCGCCAAGTCCGGCCGCTCGCTGTTCGGCGACGCAGCCAGCCCGTCCCGGCTCTCGGCACTGGCATTGCACTACATCGCCGGTATCCTCGAACACGCCCCCTCGCTCTGCGGCCTGACCAACCCGAGCACAAACTCCTACCGCCGGCTGGTGCCGGGCTACGAGGCGCCGACGCTGGTGTTCTTCTCCCTCGGCAGCCGGACCGCGGCGATTCGCGTCCCGGGCTACATCACCGACCCGGACGGAATGGTCATCGAGTACCGCATCCCGGACGGGACCTGCAACCCGCACCTGGCCATCGCCGCGATGGCGCTCGCCGGGCTCGACGGCATTACCCGCCGGCTCGAGGCCGGGATGCCGTTCCAGGGCGGGCTGCGCGACGCCGAGGAGAAATTCGGCTCGAAGCTGCTGCCGCGCAGCCTGTCCGACGCGCTCGCCGCGCTCAAGCAGGACTCGGACTACCTGCGCTGCGACGGCGTGTTCCCGGACGAACTGCTGGAGTTCTGGGCGCGCTACCGGCAGGCCGAGGCGGACGCGGTCCGGCTCCGGCCCCACCCCTGGGAATTCCAGCTCTACTATGGCAGTTGACCTCGGGCCCGGCGGGACCTTCGAACGGATGCTCGGGCTCGCGCGCGAGCGGGGCCGGCGGCGGTGCGTGGTCGCCTGCGGCGAGGACTGCGCCACCATCGAGGCGCTGGCCGGGGCCGAGGGCATCGTCGAAGCGGTGCTCTATGGCGACGAACAGCGCATCACCACCATCGCCGAGAGCCTGAAGGTCGAACTCGGCCGGCTGGAAATCCACCACCTCCCCGACCCGAAAGCCGCGGTGGCGGCCGCGGTGCGCGACGTGGCCGAGCGCGGCGACTTCCTGATGAAGGGCCAGGTGGACAGCACGACCTTTCTGAAGGGCGTGCTCGCCGAAGACTCCGGCCTGCGCGGCGACCGCATCCTGAGCCACGTCGCTTACCTGGAACTGCCCAGCTACCACAAGGCACTCGCCATCACCGACGGCGGCATCAACGCCGAGCTGGACCTCAAGCGCAAGATCGACATCGTCCACAACGCGGTCGAGCTGTCCCATTTCCTCGGTAACGCCCGGCCCAAGGTCGCGCTCCTCTCCGCGGTCGAGCGCATCCGGCTGAACATGGCCGAGACGCTCGACTGGGCAATCATCACCCGGATGGGCGAGCAGGGCGAGTTCGGCGAGGCGCTCATCGAGGGCCCGCTGGCGGTCGACGTCGCGCTCTCGGCCGAGGCCGCCCGGGTCAAACGCGTCGCCAGCGAGGTCGCGGGCGACGTCGACATCCTGGTCGTGCCCTCGATGGCAACCGGCAACGTCCTCGCCAAGGGCCTCCAGCACCTCGGCGGGGCCAAAGCCTGCGGCCTCGTCGTGGGCGCCCGCAAGCCGATCGTTATGCTCTCCCGGGCCGACACTTCCGCAACGAAGCTCTACTCAATCGCAATGGGAAACCTGGTATCATGGAGATGAAAATCGAAACAATCCGCACCGAGAAGGCGCCGGCCCCGGTCGGCCCGTACAATCAGGCCGTGAAGGTCGGTGGGTTCGTCTACAGTTCGGGCCAGATTCCGCTCGACCCGGCAACCGGGCAGATGGTTACCGGCGATATCCGGGCCGAAGCCGAAATGGTGTTCAAGAACCTCGCGGCGGTGCTCGAGGCCGCGGGCACCAGCCTCGACCGGGCGGTGAAGGTTCTGGTGTTCCTGACCGACATGGCCGATTTCGGCGCGGTCAACGAGGTCTACGGCCGCTGGCTCAAGCAACCCTACCCCGCCCGTTCCTGCATCGCGGTTTCGGCACTGCCCAAGGACGCACGCGTCGAGATTGAGCTGGTTGCGCTGGCTTAGCCTCGCGCTGGCGGCAGGGCTGCTGGCGCCCCTGCCCGCCCCGGCCGGCCCGGACGCGAGCATCCGCCGGGCCGTCGAGCTGGGTTACGCCCAGCAGTACGACAGCGCCTGGGCTGCGCTCGACCGCCTCCCCGGGCACGACAACCCGCTCCCGCTGGTCAGCTTCTGGCGGTCCGCCCTGCTCCAGATGCTGCTCTATGATTCCGGCAGCCCGGCGCTGGCGGATTCGTTCCACCGGGTCAGCGAGCGAACGCTTACCGCCTGCCGGCGGCGGTGGCAGGAGGAACCGGCGGACGCCGAAGCCCACCTGCTGTACGGGCTCACCCAGCTCAACCGGGCCAACTGCCTGGGCTGGCAGCGCCAGCGCCTGCGCGCCGTGACCGCGCTCAACTCGGCCTCGAAGTCGCTCAAGCGCGCCGCCGAGCTTGACCCGGCTCTCGCCGACGCCTGGTACGGCCTGGGCGTGGTCGAGTACTTCAGGGGCTCGGCCGACCGCTACGCCCTCGGGCTCGGACTGCTGGGCTCGCGGGCGAAGGCCTACGAGCTGATGGCGCGTGCCCGGGCCGGCAACGGCTGGCTGGCCAGCGCGGTCGATCTCACGCTCGCGTTCATGCACAAGCAGGACGGCAATCACCGGGAGGCCATAGTGCTCTGCGAGCGGCTGTGGCGGCGCCACCCGGGCAACCGCTCCGCCCTGCGCCTGCTCCGCGACAGCCACCTCGCCGCCGGTGAATGGAAACAGACGCTCTCGGTCTGCGCCACGCTCGACTCGAGCATCAAGCGGAACTTCCCGGACAACCGCTACGGTCTCGCCGAGAACCGGCTCGCCGCCCTGAAAGCCTGGGACGGGCTGGGCCGGCAGGACAGCGTCCGAGCGTATGCCGAACGCCTCATCGCCTGGTCGCCGTACGAGCAGGAAGTGCCCTGGCTGGCCGGCTACATCGCCGAGGCCCGGCAGTTCCTGCGGAAGCTGGAATAGCCTTGCCGCCGCGCGTAGTACTCACGGTCGGCAACCGGCAGCGGGGCGACGACGCGGTCGGCCCGCTCATCGCCGACGGGCTGGCGGCGGATGAAGGACTCCGGGTGTTCGATGCCGGGCTGGCCCCGGAGAACTACCTCGGCCCGGTGATCGCGCTCGCCCCGGAGGCGGTCCTGGTAGTGGACGCCTGTGAGTTCGGCGGCAGGCCCGGCGACTTCCGAGTCTTCGGCCGGGAGGAACTCGAACGGCTCGGGGGCGGGTTCGTGTCCACCCACACCCTGCCGCTGACGCTCACCGTGGCGATGCTCGAGGCGCAAATGCCCGCGCGCATCGAGTTCCTGGCGGTGCAGCCCGGGACGCTCGAATTCGCGGCCGGGCTCTCCGGGCCGGTGGCGGCCGCCCTGCCCGGGCTGGTCGAACTGGTGCGGCGCTGGACCGCCGGCGGCTAGCGCTGCGCGGGCCGCTTCCGGGAAAGGCCCGGCAGGCGGCTGCCCAGCGTGTAGAGCTTCTTCAACCCCCGACGCTTGATCGCGTTCCGGCAGTCGAAGACCAGCCGACTCGCCCTGAGCACCCGGTCGTAATCGAACGCGCTGTGGTCGGTGAGAATCAGCACGCAATCCGCCGCCGCCAGCGCGGCATCGGTCAGCGCGACCGACCGGAACCGCCGGCCGTCGATCGCCAGCTCGGGCACGTGCGGGTCGTGGTACCGGATCTGCCGGACCTTGCCCAGCAGCAGCTCCATCACCTTGATCGCCGGCGAATGCCTGGTGTCCTCGACGTCGCGCTTGAACGCCGCGCCGAGAATCAGCAGCTTCGCCCGCGCCGCCGGGACGCCGTTGGTGCCCAGCAGCTCCAGCAGCCGGTCGGCAACGTGGTAGGGCATGCTCTCGTTGGTCTGAGCCGCCAGTTCGATGAAATTGGAATGGAAGTCGTACT
>JAWOIB010000168.1:0-9551 GCA_046484845.1 bacterium | reverse complement strand
CTGGTCGAGGTTCCGGTCGATGAACCGCTCGTAATGGCCGAGGTCCAGGTCGGTCTCGGCCCCGTCCTCGGTCACGAAGACCTCCCCGTGCTGGAACGGGCTCATCGTGCCCGGGTCAACGTTGATGTAGGGGTCGAACTTGATCGGCAGCACATTCAGCCCCCGCGACTTGAGCAGGAGGCCGATCGAGGCGGTGGCGATACCCTTGCCCAGCGCTGAGACGACCCCGCCGGTTACGAAGATATACCGGGTGCCGCCCGCCCCGGGCACGCGCTACCTTCCTCGCGCCGGGTACCCGGCGCCGCATTCCCGGCCGGGGCCGGCAAAGGCGGGCGCGCTGCCGGTCATCCCTGGCGCTGCTTGTGCTTCGGGTCGCGCTTGCAGATTACGCGGACGACTCCGCGCCGTTTGACGATCTTGCAGTGGACGCAACGCTTCTTCACTGAGGTCTGGACTTTCATCATTCACTCCTGGCTACTTGAACCGGTAGATTATCCGGCCCCGGTTCAGGTCATAAACCGAGAACTCGACCGTCACCCGGTCGCCGGGCAGGATCCGTATCCAGTGCTTGCGCATCCTGCCCGATATGTGGGCGAGCACCGAGTGGCCGTTATCCAGCTCGACCTTGAATACGGCGCTGGGGAGCGTCTCGCGCACGACGCCCTCAAGCTGGATGAGGTCCTTCTTATCCTTGGCCATCGCCTGTCAGAATCTCAACATCTGCATTTGTGACCAGTATTGTATGCTCGAAGTGTGCCGATGGCAAGCCATCTTTTGTAACCACGGTCCAGCCGTCCGAGAGGGTCTCGACCTCAAACCGTCCCAGGTTCACCATCGGCTCGACCGCCAGGGTCATCCCGGCCTCCAGCTTCTCCCCGCGGCCCGCGCGACCGCAGTTCGGCACCTGGGGATCCTCGTGGAGCTCGCGCCCCACCCCGTGACCGCACAGCGCCCGCACCACCGAGTAGCCGCGCTCCTCGACATACTGCTGGATCGCGTGGCCGACGTCGCCGATCCGGCGGCCGGCCCGGCACTCTAGCAGTCCCCGGTAGAGCGCCTCTCGCGTCACCCGGAGCAGGGCCGAGACCTCCGATGAGACTTCTCCCACCGGCCAGGTGCGGGCCGCATCGGCAATCATCCCGTCCAGGGTCACACCGAGGTCCACCTTGCAGATGTCTCCCTCAACCAGCCTCCGATCCGAGGGTATCCCGTGGACCACCTCCTCATTGACGCTGACGCAGGCCGCGGCCGGGTAACCCCGGTAGCCGAGGAAGGTCGGTACCCCGCCCCGCGCCCGGATCTCCCTTTCACAGACCGCGTTGAGTTCCCTTGTGGTCACCCCAGGCACGACCGCCCGACCTACCAACTCCAGCACCTGGGTCAGCACCCGACCCGCCTCGCGCATCCGCTCGATCTCGCGCCCGGACTTGATATTCACGGCCATCTGGTTGCCCGGCCCGCCCGGCTAACCACTACTCCTCCGCCGCGTCCTTGACCATCCGGGACAGCTCCGCGAACACCCGCTCGCGGCCAATCGCCCCGTCGATCCGCTCCAGCCGGAACCGGTCCTGGTAGTACTCCACCAACGGCTCGGTCTGTTCGTGGTAAACCAGCAGCCTGTCACGGATGACCTGATCGGTATCATCAGGCCGCTGGTACAGCTCGCCCCCGCAGCCGTCACAGACCCCATCGACCTTCGGCGGCATGAAAGACAGGTTGAAGATGCGACTGCAGTTGCGGCACTGCCGGCGGCTCGACAGCCGCCGGACGACCTCATGGTCGTCAAGATCTATCAGCACCGCCAAATCAAGCTCCTGCTCGTTCCCGGTCAGCACCCGGTCGAGCCCTTCGGCCTGCGGAATCGTGCGCGGGAACCCGTCGAACAGCATCCGCTGCCGGACGTGCTCGCTGACGAAAGCATTGACGACTTCGAGCACGACCTCGTCGGGCACCAGCCGGCCGCTGGTGACGTATTCCTCGACTTCCAGCCCGACCGGGGTCCGGCGTCTGATATGGTCGCGGAACACTTCGCCAGTCGAGTAATGGACGAAACCCAGCTTGTCCCGCAGCAGCTCGGCTTGGGTGCCCTTGCCGCTGCCGGGCGGCCCGAACAGAACGATGTTGACTGCTTTCATGGTCCTGAAGCTCCTTTGTCATTTCTGCCGCACGTAACGGGCAGGAGAACCAGCCCGGGAGTCTAGTGCGATTCCGCCCGGGGTGCAACCCCGGGGTTGCACCCCGGCGCCGGCCCGGAGTCGCAAGCCGCCTTTGACTTGCCGTACGCCCGGACTATCCTTAAGCGTACAAAGAATGAACCCGGCCACACTGCCTGACCTGCCCGACCGGGGACCGGGCGACCCCGGCCCGGTCTCCGGCCTGACCCCGACCGAGATCGTCAGCGAGCTCGACCGTTACGTCATCGGCCAGCGGAAGGCCAAGAAGGCTGTCGCCATCGCATTACGCAACCGCTGGCGCCGAGGCCGGGCGCCGGACCCGATCCGCGCCGAGATCATGCCCAACAACATCATTCTCATCGGCCCGACCGGAGTGGGCAAGACCGAGATCGCCCGCAGGCTCGCCCGGCTCGCCCAGGCCCCATTCATCAAGGTCGAGGCCTCGAAGTTCACTGAGGTCGGCTACGTCGGCCGTGACGTCGAGAGTATGGTACGAGACCTGATGGAAATCGGAGTTTCGATGGTCCGGGGCGAGATGACCGGGCGCGTCGAGCAGAGGGCCGCGGAGTTGGCTGAGGAGCGCCTGCTCAACCTGCTGCTCCCCCGCACCGCCACCCACCACCCCGAGCCGCCCCGTCCGTTCGAAGATGACTCACCATCCGGGCAGGAAACTCTCAGCGACGCCCGCGAGCGCCTGCGCCGAAAACTGCGTGCCGGGGCGCTCGACCAGCGACCGGTCGAGTTCGACACCTCCAGTTCGTTCAACCCGCTGGCCGACATGCTGTCGCAACTCGGTGGCGGCGACGAGCTGGCCCTCGAACTGCAGGGCATTCTCTCCAACGCTAGTCCCCGCCGCACGCGCCGGCGCCGGCTCACCGTCTCCGAGGCCCGGCGTGTGCTCGTGCAGGAAGAGGCCCAGAAGCTGGTGGACATGGACGAGGTCATCATCGAGGCCCGGCACCGGACCGAGGAACAGGGCATCGTATTCATTGACGAGATCGACAAGATCGTTGTTGCCACGGGGTCGGAACACGGCCCGGACGTCTCACGCGGCGGGGTCCAGCGCGACCTGCTGCCAGTTGTCGAGGGTTCCAGCGTCCTCACCAAGTACGGCATCGTGCGCACCGACCACATCCTGTTCATCGCGGCGGGTGCCTTCACCAAGGTGAAACCCGCGGACATGATCCCGGAGCTCCAGGGCCGCTTCCCGATCCGGGTCGAACTCGACTCGCTGGCCCAGGGTGACTTCCGGCGCATCCTGCTCGAAACGGAGAACTCGCTCCTGCGGCAGTATTCGGCGCTGGTCGCCAGCGAGGGCGTCGAGCTGGAATTCACCGAGGAGGCGGTCGGCGAAATCGCGCTGACCGCCAGCTACGTCAACACCACCACCGAGGACATCGGCGCCCGCCGGCTGCACACCGTCCTGTCGGCCCTGCTCGAGGATATCATGTTCCGGCTGCCCGACCCCGACACCGGCCGGATCACCATCAGCGGGCCGATGGTCCGCGAACGGCTGCAAGGCATCGCTCAAGATAAGGACCTGAGTCGATACATACTATGAACAAAGACCTGACAACTCTCACCGACCTGACCCCCGCGGAACTAACCGCGCTGCTCGATTACGCGGTCGAACTCAAAGCCGAGATCAGGAAGCACCCGCGCCTGGCCATCGCCGAGGGCCGGATGGCAGCGTTGGTGTTCGAGAAGCCCTCGCTGCGCACCCGGGTGACCTTCGAGGTCGCGATGCGCCAGTTGGGCGGCTCCGCGCTATACCTCGGCCCGACCGACATCGGTCTCGGCACCCGCGAGAGCGTACCCGATGTTGCCCGCAACCTCTCACGCTGGGTAGGCTGCATCATCGCCCGGGTGTTCGAACACGACAAGATCACCGGGCTGGCCAAGCATGCGACGATCCCGGTAATCAACGCGCTGTCCGAGAGCTTCCATCCCTGCCAGGCGCTCGCGGACCTGCTGACCGTACTCGAGCTGTCCGGCAAACTGAAGAGCGTCACCATCGGCTGGACCGGTGACGGCAACAACGTCTGCAACTCGCTGATGCTCGGCTGCGCCATGACCGGGGCCAACTGCCGGGTTGCCACCCCGAAAGGCTTCGAACCGACCCTGGCGGTGGTTGAACGGGCCCGGGAGTGTGCCGCGCAGACCGGCTCGGAGATTGTCCTCTCCAACGACCCGGCCGAAGCCGCGGCCGGGGCCGACTACCTCTACACCGACGTCTGGGCCTCAATGGGCCAGGAAAGCGAGACCGCCCAACGGGCCAAAATCTTCCGCCCCTACCAGCTCAACGCCGAGCTGCTCGGCCGGGCCAGGCCGGGCGCGAAGGTGCTCCACTGCCTGCCCGCGCACCGGGGCGACGAAATCACGGAGGACGTCCTCGACGGACCGCAGTCGGTAGTCCTCGACCAGGCTGAGAACCGGCTCCACGCCCAGCGGGCACTGCTTGCCCGCCTGCTCGCCCGCCCGGCGACCGGGGCCTGACACCGCTCCGCGCTCGGCGCGGGGCGCTAACCGCCCGGCGCGTAGCCGGGCAAGGAGGCTGAGAATGAGAACCAGCATCATCCTGATCGCGCTGGCCGCAATCGCCGCCGCGGTCCCGGTCGGTCTCGAACCGGTCGTCGTCACCGGCACCGACGGCACCGAACAGGTCTACTTCCGCATCAATACGGGCACCGAAACGATCGAGAACTTCCCGGCGCCGGCTGCCGGCTCGCCGGCCCTCGGCGACACCGGGGTGCTCTGGGTGGACCGCGCCCATCGCGCTGCCATCTGCCAGTCCATCGCGCTCTCAGGCGACGGCATGCACGTGCTCGCTAACTGGTACCTGAACGCGGAGCGGGCCGACTACTACCGAACCCTGGCTGGCAATGTCCCGCGCTGGACCGCACCCGGCAGCTACTCCCACAACTACGGTGGCCAGCAGATCGGCGCATCCCGCGACGGCCGGGTGCTGACCCTCTCCAGCCCGAGCGGTGTCTACAAGTGGTCCCGGACCTCGGGCATCCCGGACTGGTTCCACCCCTACCCGGTCAGCGTCGGCGGGTTCTCTCGAGTCTCGTACGACGGCTCGACTATCGCCGCGGCCCAGAACGGCACCGTCTACGCCTTCGATGCGGTCAGCGGTGAAACGCTCTGGACTGCGCCCTTCCCGGAACCGACCCGGCTCCAAGGCATCGACATCTCTGACGACGGCTCGGTCGTCGCGGTTACCGTTTACGACTCCTGCCTGGTCTATCACAACGGCGTGCGTCGGAACGGCATCCCCATCGGCACCTCCTCGGCCGGCACCCAGTATGCGGCCGCGGTCTCCGGCAACGGCGAACTCATCGTCACCGGCGACTACCACGGCCGCACCCGGCTCTGGCGCTGGAACGGCTCCACCTACGTAATGCGCTGGAGCGCGCAGACCGGTACACCATGGGTCGCCGGGGTCGGAATCTCCCGCGACGGCTCGACCATCGCCTGTGGCAGCGGCTACAACGACGGCCGGCTCTCGGTCTTCGACTCCAGCTCCGCCACCCCGCTCTGGACTTACGAGGGCTACGGCAGCCAGGGCGCCTACGTCGCCTCGGTCGCGCTATCCGGTGACGGTTCGCGGATCGCCGCCGCCTCCTGGGGCGACCGCGCTCCCAGCGGCACATTCAAAGTCTTCACCGTCCACGACCGCGCCAGCAACGTCCCGCTTGTCGGCATCACCCGCGACGAGGAACCCGGCTCGCTATTCGCCTGCGACATCTCCGATGACGGCACCTTCGCGGCCGCGGGCGGCAAGGCGGTCCACGCCCAGATCATGGGTAACGGCGGACAGGTCTATGCGATCATCGTCGGCGCGCCGGAATCGCTCAACGTCGGGATGCACGCGTCCAGCGCACCCGGCCGGCACATCCAGGTCGGCCAGAACATCACCCCGGCCGCGACCGTCGCCAACTACGGCGAAATCACCGCCAGCCTGACCGCGTTCCTGCGCATCACCACCGAAACCGACAGCCTCATCTACCTCGACAGCACACAGGTCAGCGACCTCGCGCCCGGCGCCACCCGGCCGGTCACCTTCAGCAACTGGACCCCGGCCGCCTACGAGCTCTACCACTGCGAGTTCTTCACCGTCTGCCCGGGCGACGGCTACGCCGGCGACGACACCATCATCGTCAAGGCCAAGTGTTTCCACGACGGCCGGCCCGAGTATGTCGGTCCACCCTTCGCCGAGAACACGGTCGGGCAGCAACTCATCCCGGGCGTCAGGGTCCGAAACAACGGCTCCTACCCCGACGCGCTCAGCGGCCGGCTCATCATACACGACTCGACCGGCGCCACCGTGTACGAGCAAACCTTCACCACCGCCGAACTCATGCCCGAGTCGAGCGCGACGGTGGTCCTGCCCGGCTTCACGCCGGTCGACGTCGGCCCGCACCAGGCGGTCGCGGTCGCGGCCAGCCCGGAGGACTTCTACCCGGGCAACGACACCCTCGTCAACGAGTTCGAAGTCACCTGGGAAATCATCTACGACGACGGCGTCCCGGATGCCTACTACTGGGTCGGCCGGCGCGAGAACGACAAGTTCTACGTCCGGTTCACCCCCACGCTCCCACCGCCCCTCTCGCTCCGCGGCGGCCGCATCTACGTCAACATGGCCAACCAGCCCTTCGAGTACGTGATGGTCTGCAAGGACGACGGCGCCGGCCGGCCGGACACCAACTCGGTGCTCCAACTGGTCCCGAACGTGATGACCCCGGTCGCGCCGGGCTGGATCGAATTCGACCTCGATGTCACCCTGCGCAACGCCGACGATGTCTGGCTGATCTGCCGCTGGACCGATGCATCCCAGGCAATGGGGGTGGGCGCCGACAACACCCCGCCGCTGCACCTGCGCTCCCACATCTCCTCCAATCAGGACACCTTCCAGCTCTGGAACCGGCACGACTGGATGATGAGGTTGACGCAATCCGTTGATGTCGGCGTGGCCGGGGAAGCCGACGCACCCCGGTTCCTGCGGCTGTTCGCACCCCGTCCCAACCCGTTCAGCCGACGACTCCGGCTCAGCTACGACGTTCCGGTTGCAGGCCCGGTCGAACTCACGCTCTACGACGCTGCCGGTCGCGCAGTCACGACCCTCGCCCGTGGCCATCACCAGCCCGGTCACCATTCCGTCACCTGGCAGGCTGAAGAGCAGCAACTCAGCGCCGGGCTGTACTTCGCCCGGCTCACCCAGCTTTCGACCGGCACCACCCGGGTGCAGAAGCTCGTCAAGCTCGATTGACGGTGCGGAACAGAAGCGGCGGAGGGGCAACACCCCTCCGCCGCTTCCCCTCTCCCGCCCCGGCATTCCCGCCGGAACAGGCAGTCAAGCGACTTCGCCAGGCACGAACTGACATACCATAGATGCGGCTCCGGCAGGACCCAGAAGTGCAGTGCCCGAAAATGCACTCAGCTGATTGTCGAGCAATGGACCTGCGTTCAGGCATAACCTCGCCGAGCTTCGACGGCCGGTCGCGAAGCCGCGAGTCCCATCCCCCACCCGCATTCCCCGGCTCGCCCGGCCGATGAGGCGGACGATTACCGAGCCGGTTGCCGGGCCGGTCACCGAGCGGGTGATTGGACCTGTAACCGGGCCGATGATTTGCTCGATTATCAGCTGGATGATTGGCCGGGTGATACGCCGAATGACCGGGAGAATGACCGGCCGGGTCGCTCCCCCGGTGACCGGCCCTGTGACCGGGGGGATGACCCGGGGGGTAGGGGAGGGGGGAAATTCGGATGTGAATGAAACGCAGAAAATACAAGGAGTTAGCCAGATATTCATTTTGGCTCGATGGATAGTGATTGCTAACCTGGGTCATAGGTAATTCGGGCGGGATGACAGGTTTCGACCGGGAGGTAGCGGCCGCGTCGTGCGCCGGCAGGCCCGCGGCAAGGCCTTCTCGATAACGCCGAGTCGGTCCGGCCTTCGCTCCGTGAGCGGAGCCCGGGGTTCTGCCACCCCTCCGGCTGGTCAATCGACCCGGCGACGCCGGCTGTGCGCAGGACTGACATGACCGCGGTGGCATCACAATGGCGCACAACAGTCCTTGACAGTCCCGGGCAAGGACATAGAATCCCCCTGATGTCCATCACGCCGATCGATATCCGCAAGAAGACCTTCGGCACCGCGATGCGCGGTGCTTCCCAGCGCGAGGTCCAGGCTTTCCTCGGCGTTCATCGAGCCGGACAGGTCCACGGCGAGCACGATCGTCGCCGGAGGGCGCACGACCGAGGCGGTTCCGCGGAGAGAGACCTGCAGGACGGGCTGCGACCGGCGCGCCGCGGGCAGCACGGGGTTGCCGAGCTCGGCGACGATCGCGAGGCCCGAGGCCGCCCCGGGGGCCGTCACCGGAGGGCGGGGCGCATCGGCCTGGGCGAGGTAGTTGATCATCTCCGAGGCCCGGACCTCCTCGGCGTCCACGACCCGCCCCTCGGCGGCGCGGGCGCGGAATCGGGTGTAGCTCGCCGAGGAGCCGGCGCACGAGCCCAGCACGGAGGCGGCGAGGACGAGGACCAACGGCGTAGTGTGTCGCATGGGATTCTCTCCGTTTCTTGCGATGAAACGAAGAGGCTCGGGCGACCTTACAGTCCGTGCTGGCAGAAATCGAAGGGGCGGCCGGCGAGCCGGCTCAGGCGCCGCGGCTGCGCTTGCGGAACAGCTGGTTGATTGCCCAGACCTCGATGGGCCGGAGGCCCGAGAACTGGAGCCCGAGGCCTCGGGAGGAAGCACCGTCCCGTTCGCACCACCGCACCGTGGCCTCGGCGTCGACGCCGTCGCCCTTGAGGTCGGGCAGGGCGAAACGGACGCGGACCGCCGAGCCGATGGCGACCGCCTCGCCGGCCTCGAGGAACATGCCGCCTTGGCTGATGTTTCGACAGGTTCCGGCCACGGTCCGCCCATCGGCCAGGACGGTCACGGGGGTCTCGAAATCCAGCCGCTCGTAGGCCCTTCGGGAGTCACCGGACATCTCGTTCATTGAATGCTCGGACCGGCGCGCGATGTCAACCGATTCGAGCGGGTGGGCGGACCGCCGGACCCCGTGGGCGCCCACGGGCGCTTGACTCGGCGAGCGGCCGGCTCGACCATGCCCCGGAGGAGGGAGGATGCGTTTGGCTCTCGGCGGTCTCGTGCTGCTCGCCGTCCAGCTCGGCGCGGCCTGCGCGGGCTCCGACGGCTCGGTGTGCGGCGACGGGGTCCGGGAAGGCGACGAGGAGTGCGACGACGGCAATCGCCTGCCCGGCGACGGCTGCGACCCGAGCTGCCGCTTCGAGTGCGGCAATGGCCGGCTCGACCCGAACGAGGAGTGCGACGACGGCAATCGCCTGCCCGGCGACGGCTGCGAC
>JAWOIB010000104.1:0-7132 GCA_046484845.1 bacterium | reverse complement strand
CTCGCGTCTGGTCAAAGCTATTGATAGCATATCGGATCGTTTGGATCTCATGGCATTAAATACTGGCATCGAGGCATCTCACGCAGGTGAATCAGGCAGACGATTTGAACTGCTTGCTGCTGACATGCGTGTCCCAGTCGCCGTCGAGGTCGGAGAAGTACATGTCCGACTTCATGTTGTAGCTGTAGGCGCGCACCTGCCGGACCTGGTTCGCACCGGACGGGTAGTCGTCCCGGGCGATGAACGCGAAGACAAGACCCCAGGTCGTGTCCGCGTCCTTCAGGAAGTTGCGCATCTTCTCCGGGACGTCCCGCCCCGGGTAAGCGGTGGTGATGTCCTCGAGCGTCATCACCCGCGAGCGCCAGCCCTGGCGGGTGCGCCACTCGACCAGCTGGGCAAACGAGTCGACCCAGAGCTCCGGGGTGATGATGACGTGCTCGTACTCACCGGCCGGGAGCAGGAACGAACCGCGCGCGGTGGCGCGCGTTGCGGGCGCGGACCTGGCGACGTCGCCCGGGTTCAGCACCAGCCGGCGCAGACCTTCGGCATGGACTTCGTTCTGGATGGCGCTCCGGCGCGGGGTCGGCCGGGTACCGCGGTCGTAGTTCACGCGCACCCTGATCTTGGTGACGAGCGTCAACTGCTTCGTGACCGGGTTGTAGCGCAGCGGGTGGAGCGCGAAGCTCGCGACCCGGAAGCCACCTTTATTGTGGGTGCGGCCGAAGACCGCGGGCGCGGGCGGCCAGGTCGCATCCTGGCCATAGACCGCCGGGTTCGGTTCCACGAACGGCTGCTTGACCGGGTCGATCGAAAATGGCACCGGGTGCTGGACCGGCAGCAGGTCGTGGGCGCCCATGAGCGGCGTCTCGACCAGCTCAAGGATTTCAATGCCCGTCGCTTCGGCATCGGCCGGGATCACGACCGTGTAGGGAAGCGCGGGCAGGTCCGGGGTTCCCAGCGGGAAGGTGTGGGGTGCCCCGGGAATGGTGACGGTGGCGTAGCCGTCCTGGGTGCCGAACGTCACTGCGCTGGCCGAGAACTCGAAGCTCTCGGTGACGCCGCCGGCCATCGCCGCGGTCGCGAGCATAAGCGCGACCACCAGGCTCAGGTTCTTCATCCTGCCTCCTTGCCGGGCGCGGCGCACATTACAGCGCCGATGCTGCCGCGTCGGGCATGAATCGTAGCACTTAACCGACTGTTCTTCATCTGCCCGTGCTCAGGTCGGAGCAGGGCGCTCACCGACCCGATGCATGAGCGACTCAACCATTATACTCCCCTCGTCGGGTTGTCAAACAGTCGGGTTGAGCGGGGCCGAGTCGGCCGCCCTGATTCCGCGTTCTGTCCAGATGCTCCTGTTGGCCATGCTCAATGCGAAGAGTGTCGGAGCCGGGCCGGCAGTCACCTGCCGGTTTGACCCTGCGCGCGGTGGTGGTATAGTTCCTTTCCGATTGTGAAACGACCTGAAAGTATGCAAACGGCTGCGGAGCCCGCCCCCACGCGCGCGGGCTGGGTGCGCGCCGGGTCTTTCCTGGCCGGGCTGCGCCGCGTCTGTGTCTTCGCCGGTGCGTTCGGCTCGGGCAAGAGCGAGGTGGCGGTCAACTTCGCGGCGGCGCTGGCCGGGACCGGCCGCCACGTGCGCCTCGCCGACCTGGACATCGTCAACCCCTATTTCCGGAGTCGCGAGGCCCGCTCTTCGTTGCGGGAGCTGGGCGTCGAGCTGCTGCTGCCCGCGGAGGAGCTGATGAACGCGGACACGCCGGTGGTGCCGCCCGAGGTGCGGGGCGCGCTCGAGGCCGGCGATGGGACGCTGGTGCTTGACCTGGGCGGGGATCCGGTCGGGGGCCGGGTGATGGCCAGCATCGCCGGCGCGCTGCCGGTAGCCGACCTCGACGGAATGTTCGTGCTCAATTCGCGCCGGCCGTTCACGAACACGGCCGACGGGGCGCTGCGGATGCTGCGCGGGATTGAGCGGACGTCGGGCATCACGCTGAACCGGGTCGTGGTCAATTCCCACCTGATTGACGAGACCGATGCCGGGGTGGTGAGCGAAGGGGTCGAGCTCGCCCGGCAGGTCTGCGCGGCCGGCGGCGTCGAGCTGGCCTTTGTTGCGATTGCACGCGAGTTCCGCGACCGGCTCGAGCCGGCGGCCCCGGACCAGCCGCTGCTGCTGCTGTCCCGGCAACTGCTCAAGCCCTGGGAGCGGAGAGGACTCAAGGAGTGATATGGCAAAGAAGAATCCGAGGGTGACAATCGACCGGAACCGCTGCAAGGGCTGCGAGCTCTGCGTCAACGCCTGCCCGAAGCAGGTCCTGGCGATGTCGAAGCAGATCAACGACAAGGGCTACTTCTACGCCGAGGTCGTCAACCAGCCGGCCTGCATCGCCTGCAAGTTCTGCGGGATGACCTGCCCGGAAACGGCGATCGAGATCGCGGTAGAGGAATGAGGTGGAGATGGCCAAAGTACTGATGAAAGGCAACGAGGCGATCGCCGAGGCCAGCATCCGGGCCGGCGGGCTGTGCTATTTCTGCTACCCGATTACGCCCCAGAGCGAGGTGGCGGAGTACCTGTCGCGGCGGATGCCGGAGGTCGGCGGCGCGTTCCTGCAGGGCGAGAGCGAAGTCGCGGTGTCGAACATGCTCTACGGCGCGGCCGGGGCGGGCGTGCGCTGCTGGACGACTTCGTCGAGCCCGGGCATCAGCCTGATGATGGAAGCGCTTTCCTACATCGCCGCGGCGGAACTGCCCTGCGTCATCGTCAACATCGTCCGGACCGGACCGGGGCTGGGCGGCATCCTGCCCTCGCAGGGCGATTACCGCCAGGCCGTGAAGGGCGGCGGTCACGGCGACTACCGCTGCCTGGTTTACGCGCCGGCCTCGGTGCAGGAAGCGGTGGACCTGATGCCGCTGGCGTTCGACCGGGCCGACCGGTACCGCAACCCGGTGCTGGTGCTGGGCGACGGGATGATCGGCCAGATGATGGAGCCGGTCGAGTTCCGGGAGCACGAGTTCCCGCCCCTGCCCCCGAAGGACTGGGCGACCGACGGCTGCAAGGGCCGGAAGCCGAACGTCGTCAACTCGCTGTACCTGGACCCGTTCGAGGAAGAGAAGCTCAACCGGAAGCTGGTCGCCAAGTACGAGAAGATCAAGCAGGCCGAGGTGATGTACGAGGAGTACGGCACCGACCGCGCTTACCGGGTGGTGCTGGTCGCCTACGGTACGACCGCCCGGGTCTGCCGGACCGCGATTGCCCGGCTCGAGCAAGAGGGCATCGGCGCGGCGCTGCTGCGGCCGATCACCCTCTTCCCGTTCCCCGCCGCGCGGCTCGAGGAGCTGGCCGGGCCGGCCGAGTTTCTGCTCTCGGTCGAGATGAGCACCGGGCAGATGGTCGAGGACATCGAGCTGGCGGTGCGCTGTCGCAAGCCGGTCCATTTCTATGGCCGGCAGGGCGGGCTGGTTCCCAGCCCGGAAGAAGTCGTCGAGGAAGTCAAGCGCCTGCTCGGGCGCGGGAAAGGAGGCGCGGCATGAAGACCATCTTCGAGCGTCCCGAGGCGCTGGCGGATGTGCCGATTCACTACTGCCCGGGCTGCACGCACGGCATCACGCACCGACTGATCGCGGAGGTCGTGGACGAACTCGGGTTGCGCGAGCGGACGGTCGGGATTGCCCCGGTCGGCTGTTCGGTGCTGGCGTTCAACTACTTCAACTTTGATTTCCAGCAGGCCGCCCACGGCCGGGCGCCGGCGTTGGCCACCGGTATCAAACGCGGCCGGCCGGATCTTATCACGTTCACCTACCAGGGCGACGGCGACCTCGCCTCGATCGGGATGGCCGAGATTGTTCATGCGGCCAATCGCGGCGAGAAGTTCACGGTGGTCTTCATCAACAACGCGATCTACGGGATGACCGGCGGGCAGATGGCCCCGACGACGATGCCCGGCCAGGTCACCTCGACCTCGCCTTTGGGCCGCAACGTCGAAGACGTCGGGTACCCGATCCGGATGTGCGAGCTGCTCGCCAGCCTGAGGACCCCGGCCTTCATCGAGCGGGTGGCGGTGCATACCCCGAAGCACATCGCCCGGGCGCGCAAGGCGCTGCTCAAGGCGTTCCGGTACCAGGTCGAGAACCGGGGCTTCAGCTTCGTCGAATGTCTCTCCACCTGTCCGACCAACTGGGGGATGACTCCGCTCAAGGCGCTCGCCTGGCTGGAGGAGCACATGATGCCCTACTACCCGATCAAGAACTTCAAGGACTTCGAACCGGAAGAGGCGCAGGCGGGTCAGTCCGCGCCGGGAGCGGGCAATGCAGACTGAAGCGGTGTTCGCGGGGTTCGGCGGCCAGGGCGTGATGCTGGCCGGCAAAATCCTGGCCGAGACCGGGATGGTCCTCGGCCGCGAGGTCGTCTGGCTGCCTTCCTACGGGCCGGAGATGCGCGGCGGCACCGCGAACTGCACGGTCATCATCAGCGATGAGCCGATCGCCTCGCCGATCGTGCTGCACCCGCGCGACGCGGTGGTGATGAACCGGCCGTCGCTCGAGAAGTTCTGCCCGTCCATCCGGCCGGGCGGGTTCGCGGTGGTCAACAAGTCGCTGATCCCGGTGGACCCGGGACGCGATGACGTCACGGTCGTCAACGTACCCGCCAACGAGGTTGCGATCGAGGCCGGGACCGGCAAGGCGGCGAACATGGTGATGCTCGGGGCGTACGTCGGCGCGACCGAAATCGTGCCGTTCGAAGCGCTGCTCGAGCAGGCGAAGCGCGAGTTCGAGAAGAAGCCGAAGTTCATCCCGGTGAACGTGAAATGCCTTGAGGAAGGCTACCGGGTCGGCCAGGCCGCCCGCGGCCGGTAGCGCGCGCAGAAACCAGGGTCGCGGCCGGGCGTCAATCTCCGGGCCGGAGTAGACCCCGGATGGCGACGAGCTCCCTGCGGAGCCAGAGCAGTTCGGCGCGCTGGTCCCCGAACTCGATTGACTGCTGGGCGGGCATGCGGGCCTGTGCCAGCTTCCGCTTCGCGCCTTTCACGGTCAGTTTCTCGTGCCGGACCAGGTGCTTGATGACCCGCAGTTTCTCGAGCTGGGTGTCGGAATAGATGCGGCGGCCGGCGCTGTTGCGCTTGACCCTGATTTCGAACTCCCGTTCCCAGTAGCGCAGGACGTGGGGTTCGAGCTTCAGCAGCCGGCAGGCGTCCCGGACGCTGTGGTAGCCGGTCATCTCGCGTCCTCGCGGCGGGGCGGCCGGTCGAGCAGGCGGCGCAGTGACCGCCGGGCATCGCCGCCCCGGTAAAGCAGGCTGTCCACTTCGGCGGCAATCGGCAGCTCGACGCCCTGCCGGGCGGCGAGCGTCAGCGCGGACTTGACCGTGACCGCGCCCTCCGCGACCCCGTGGAGCCGCGCCAGCGCGTCGGGCAGGGTAAGGCCTTCGCCGATGAGCCGGCCGAGGGTGTGGTTGCGGGAGTTCTCCGAGCAGGCGGTGACGACCAGGTCGCCCATCCCGGCCAGCCCGGCGAAAGTCATCGGGTTGGCGTTGCAGCTGATGCCGAGCCGGGTCATCTCGGCCAGCCCGCGCGTCAGCAGTGCGGCCTTGGCGTTGATGCCGAGTCCCAGTCCATCGGCGACCCCGGCCGCGATGGCGATGACGTTCTTCAGCGCGGCCGCCAGCTCGACCCCGACGACATCGGTCGATGAGTACACCCGCAGGTTGCCGCCGGTCAGCCGGTCCCGGACCGAGTCGGCCGCGGCCGCGTCCTCCGAGGCGGCGACCAGCGTGGTCGGGTCGCCCAGCGCGAAGTCCCAGGGTATGCCCGGCCCGGCCAGGACCACCACCGGCCGGTCGGGAATCGACTCGGCGAGCGCGACCGACAGCCGGCGCAGCGTGTCGGGCTCGATGCCCTTTGCGACCGTGACCAGCGCCCGGTTCGACGGCGAGAGCGCGGCCCGGACCGTCGCGGCCACCGGGCCGAGCGCGTCGGACGGCACCGCGAACACCACCGTCTCCGCCCCGGCGATTGCCTCCCCGGGGGTTGCACACAGTCGGACTTCCTCCGGGATGGCGCAGTCCCCGGGCAGGTCGGGGTGGCGCCGGGTTTCGCGCAGGCGGGTGAGCGCGGGCTCAGCCGGCTCCCAGAGCGCGCAGGGGAGACCCTCACGGTTGAAGTTCAGGGCCAGTGCCAGCGCCCAGCGGCCGGCGCCGACGAAAGCTACGGCGGTGCTCATTTCCCGTCACCTCCCTTCTTTCGGCGAAAGAGCTTGAGCCAGAGTCCGAACCTGGGTTCCTCGCCGCGCATCAGCCGGCCGATGTTTGAGGCGTGACGCAGGATGACAAGGATGCCGACCGCCCCGCCCAGCACCAGCCGGGGCAGGTCGCCGGGATACAAGACGGTGGTCAGCGGGGCGAGGGCGGCCGCGAAGACAATTGAGCTGACCGAGATGTAGCCGGTCGTGAGCAGCACCAGTGCGTAGCAGCCGATACCGGCCAGGCCCACCAGCGGGCTGACCGCCGCGAACACGCCGATGGTTGTGGCGACGCCCTTGCCGCCCCGGAACCGAAGCCAGGGAGTGAAAACGTGCCCGATGATGGCGCCCAGCCCGGCCATCGGCGGCACCAACCCGAAACGCGCGGCCAGGTACACCGGCAGAACGCCCTTGAGCACGTCGATGACCAGCACCGGGACAGCCCAGGCCGGGCCGATGACCCGGTAGACGTTGGTGAAGCCGATGTTGCGTGAGCCATGGTCGCGGATGTCGATACCCCGGGCGCGGCCGGCGAGGTACCCGGTGGGCAGCGACCCGGCGATGAACCCGAGCAGCAGCGCGATGCCGGAAGGGCCGAGAAAAGGCATCCTAACTCCGCCCGGTCCGAGGCGCGGTCTGCGATCCAAACATCGGGTGATGATAGCACAAAGAGCCGGGGAGTCCAAGAGTCGATCAGGAATGAGAGTCCCGGTTTGACAACTCCCGCCCGGCGGGGGTAAGCTGTGTTAAGAAAGCAGGAATTCGGACCAATGACAGGACGTGTCCGGCCGGCGGTCGAGTCCGCCCCTCCTCGCGAAGGCCTTCCTTGCCGAGGAGCTCAACGTCCTCCAGGCGCTCACGGAGAGGAGGCATCTCGAGCTGGAGGACACTCAGTCGATAATAG
>JAWOIB010000174.1:0-32041 GCA_046484845.1 bacterium | reverse complement strand
GTGGACATCGAGGGCAACGTCAGCCTGCGCGGTAGTGAGAACTTCACGGTGCTGGTGGACGGCCGGCCCTCGCCGCTCGACCCGTCCGACGCGCTCCAGCTTATCCCGGCCGGCACCATCGATCGGGTGGAGATCGTTACCAACCCCTCGGCGCGCTACGACCCGGACGGGGTCTCAGGTATCGTCAACGTCATCCTGAAGCAGCAGCGGGGCAGCGGGCTGTCCGGGGTCGTCAACACCAACGCCGGGCTGGGCAACAAGTACGGCGCCAACGCCCAGGTTGTCTGGACCAGCGGGATACTGACACTGCAGGCCGGGGCCGACTACTCGCGCCGCGCCAGTCCCGGCACCCGCGAGACCGAGCGCTCGACGACCCGCAACGACACCACCGCCTGGGTCGCATCGTCCGGCAGTTCGCTCTGGGACGGCCGGTTCTGGGGCGCGCGGGGTGGTCTCGACCTGCAATGGACCCCGCAGGACCGGACCAGCCTGAGCGGCCGCTGGGGCGGACGGGATATGACCAGCACCCAGCTCGCTGACTTCCGGACCTGGTTCGAGGGCGGCGCGGATACGGTCCGCTACACCAACGACGAGAGTTCGAGCCGCCGGCCCGGGTTTATCTCGTTCAGCCTTGACCACCGGCATATCTTCGGGGAGCCGGTTTCGGGCCGGAGCACCCGGCCGGAGCACGAGCTTACCGCCCGGGTCGGCTGGTGGCGGCGGCATCGCGACGGCGAGACGGTCACCCTGCTGTTCGAGGCCGACACCGCGGTCAGCGGCCAGCGCTCGTTCACGACCGGGCCGGCCGACCGATGGAACCTGAACCTCGACTACGCCCTGCCGCTCCGGGAGGCGGATAAGCTCGAGGCCGGGTACCAGGGTCGGTTCGAGCGGGCCGAAGAGAATAACCTGGTCGAGGAATACCTGCCGGCGACGGGATCCTGGCGGTACCAGGAACGGTTCAGCCGGGACGCCGGGGCGGTCAACGACATCCATTCGCTCTACTCCACCTATGCCGGCGAGTGGCAGGCGTTCGGGTACAAGGCAGGGTTGCGCGGGGAGCGGGCCGAGCGGGTCATCACCGCGGGCGACGACACCTTTGCCATCCCGGTCCGGTGGGATCTGTTCCCGACCGCGCACCTCTCTTACCAGCTGCCGGCCAACGCCCAGTTGATGGCGAGTTACGCCCGGCGCATCGGCCGGACCCGGCATTTCTTCCTGGACCCGTTCCAGGTCTGGCAGGACGCCTACACGGTGGTGCAGGGCAACCCGGAACTGCTGCCCGAGTATATCGATTCCTGGGAACTCGGGACGCTGCTGCCCCTCGGGGCGAGCCGGGTGTCCGCCGAGCTGTTTCACCGGGTGACGCACAACAAGGTCGAGCGCATCATATCACTCTACCCGGAGACGACCGGGGTGATGCTCCACACCTTCGAGAACGTCGGCTCGGACCGCTCGCTGGGGCTGGAGCTGATGCTGGACCTGACCCCGGTGAAATGGTACACGGTCACGCTCGGCGCGGACCTGTACGACTACCGGGTGGCGGGCGAATACGCGGGGCGCGATTTCTCGTATTCAAGCTTCAACTACAGCGGCCGGCTGGCCAACGAGTTCAGGCTGCCGACCAACACCCGGATCCAGCTCAACGGCCGGTACCGCAGTCCGTCGGTCACTTCGCAGGGCCGGCGCGAAGGCTCGTTGATGACCGACCTCGGTGTCCGCCAGCAGTTCCTCAACCGCCAACTCTCGGTCACGTTTCAGGTCCGGGACCTGTTCGGCACCGGCCGCCACGAGTACGAGTCCGGGGGCGAAGGGTACGATTTCTACAGCCGGAGTCTCTCGACCCGGGAGGCGCCGGTGGTGATGCTCAACCTGAGCTGGAACTTCAACAACTTCCGGCCGGACCGGCGCCGGACCGGGGACAACGACATCGACCTCGGCCCAGGCGAAGACGAGATGTAGCGCGGGAATCGCGGTCAGCAGACCGCTCCCGCAGGACCAGGACGAGGAATGGCTCTCTTCTTGTGGGAGACGCATTATGTCGCGACTGGCCTGGCCGCTCCCACGCTTTGACTTGCGGCTCGGCTGGCGCTAGATTCGAACCATGCAGGCAGGCGATACCACCGGCGGCGGGAGCAGACCGCCCGGCAGGAGCCGGCGACTGAGTTCCTGGGCGGCGGCCCTGGCGGTCGCGGCAATTGTGGTGTTCAACGTCCAGGGCTGGTGGGTGCTGGCGCGGACCTCGCGGGCGTTCGAGGCGGAGCTGGGCGCGCGGCTGGAGGCGGTGGCGACCACGCTGTCGGCGGCGCTGGGCAGCCGGTGGCAGGAGCCGGACGCCGCCCGGCTCCTGCGGTTGGTGCGGGCCGAGAACGAACTGCTGAACCTGTTCATCGTCGACGACGACCTTACCCTGCTGTTGAGCCTGGCCGGTGGGCCGGCCGAGGCGGGCTCCGCCTACCGGGCGGACCTGCCCGAACTGCTCGCCGCGCTTTCCGGCGCGCCGGCCCAGTCGCGGGTGTACCGCTCCGGCAGGCTGTACCTGAAGAGCGCGTACGCGCCGCTGCTGGACTCGACCGGGGTGGTGAGCGCGGCGCTCGGGGTCGAGGCGGACGCGCGCTTCTTCGCGACCCTGGCCGGGTTCCGGCGCAGCCTCGTGCTCGTCAACCTGCTCGGCCTGCTGGCGATTGCGGGCATCCTGCTGGTTTCGGCCAGCCTGCTGAGGCACGCCCTGCGGCTGGAGCAGGCCGCGGCGCGGGCCAACGCGCTGGCGCTGGCCGGCCAGCTTTCGGCCGCGGTGGCGCACGAGGTGAAGAACCCGCTGGCGATCATCCGCTCGACCGCGGAGCGACTGAAGAAGCAGTACGGCCGCGGGAGCGACGACCCGAAGTTCGATTACATCCAGGAGGAAGTTGACCGGCTGGCGCAGGTGGTCTCGAACTACCTGGGCGTGGCCCGCACCGGGCCGGGCGAGTCCGTGCCGGTGGACCTCGGGCAACTGGCGCGCGAGACTGCGCAGGAGGTGGCGGTGCAGGCCGGGCGGACCAGGGTGGCGGTGAGCGCGGCGGTGACGGGCGCGCCGCGCCCGGTGCGCGGGAACCGGGGCGAGCTGAAGCAGGTGTTGCTGAACCTGGCGCTGAACGGGGTGCAGGCCCAGCCGGGCGGCGGCCGGGTGGTGCTGTCGGTCTGCGAGGAGGACGGGGAGGTGGTGGTCCGGGTGAAGGATGACGGCCCGGGAGTGGACAGGCGGACCGCACAGCTGGTGTTCGAGCCGTTCTTCACGACCCGGGAGAAGGGTAGCGGGCTGGGGCTGTATGTGGTGCGCCGGATTGTCGAGGCGCACCGGGGTCGGGTCCGGCTGGCCAACCCGGGCGCGGCCGGGGCGGAGCTGGAGCTGAGACTGCCGGTTGACCGGGCAGGGGAGGCAGGATGAAGATACTGGTCGTTGACGACGAGCGGCGGTTCGCGTTGAACCTGGCCGAGGAACTGACCGAGCGCGGCCACGAGGTCACGGTCGAGACCTCGGGCGCGGCCGCGCTGGAGGCCCTGGCCCGCGCCGGTTTCGAGGTCGTGGTGACGGACCTGCGGATGGCGCCGGTGGACGGGATGGCGGTGCTGGCCGCGGGACGGAAGCAGGGTTGCGAGGTGGTGATGATGACCGCCTACGGCGAGGTGCGGACCGCGGTGGAGGCGATGCGGCAGGGCGCAGCGGATTTCGTGACCAAGCCTTTCGACCTGGAGGAGCTGGCCCTGAAGCTGGAGCGGCTGGCCGGGCAGGCCCCGCTTCGGGCGGAGAACGCCGCGCTCCGGCAGGAGCTGGCCGGCGACGAGCGGTGGGGCGAGCTGGTCGGCCGGAGCCCGGCGCTCCGGGACGTGAGGAAGCTGGTGGAGCGGGTCGCGCCGTCCGAGGCGTCGGTGCTGGTGCTGGGCGAGAGCGGGACCGGCAAGGAGCTGGTCGCCCGGCTGATTCACCGGCTGAGCCCGCGGGCCGCAAAGCCGTTCGTGGCGCTGCACGCCGCGGCCCTGCCCGAGAGTCTGCTGGAGAGCGAGCTGTTCGGCTACGAGCGGGGCGCGTTCACCGGCGCGGCCGGGCGCAAGCGGGGCCGGCTGGAGGCCGCGGAGGGCGGGACGCTGTTCCTGGATGAAATCGGGGAACTGCCGCCCGCGTTCCAGGTGAAGTTGCTCAGGTTCCTGCAGGACCACAGCTTCGTGCGCATCGGGGGCAACGAGACCATCCGGGTTGATGCCCGGGTGATTGCCGCGACCAACCGGGACCTGGCCGCGGCGGTGCGCGCGGGTGAGTTCCGGGAGGACCTGTTCTACCGGCTGGGGGTGTTCCCGGTGACGGTGCCGCCGCTGCGGGAGCGGCGGGGCGACATCCCGCTGCTGGCCCGGCACATCCTGGCCCGGCTGGGCCGGCCGCAGGAGCCGGGACCCGGGGTGCTGGCACTGCTGGAGGGGCACGACTGGCCGGGCAACGTCAGGGAGCTGGAAAACGTGCTCGAGCGGGCGCTGATCCTGGCGGCCGGGGGCGCGGTCGAGCCCGGGCACATCCAGTTGCCGATGTCGCGGCCGGCCGGGAGCCCGGGGGCGGGGTCGCTGGCCGAGGTCGAAGAACGGATGTTGAGCGAGGCGCTGGAGCGGGCGGGCGGAAACAAATCGAAGGCGGCGAAGATGCTGGGAATCACCCGCCGGGTGCTCTATACCCGGTTGAAGCGGCGGGGCCGGGAATGAACCGAACGGTGCAGGTTGGACCTGGCGGTACACCCCGGGGAGCGGGCCGGAATCGCCAACAGGCCGACGCTAAGTATGATAGCCATTCGGCACGGGGTGTGCACTAATCAGGGTGCCATGAAAACACATCTCATCATCATCAGCCTGATTGTGCTCGGGGCATTTGCGTTTGCCCAAGGCAGTGAAGAGGCCCGGCAGGCCCGACAGGACCTGGAGAGTACCGACCTGCTGATTGAGCGGGCGGAGCCGGTCATCCGCGAGGCGGACAACCCGGAGGCGCTCCGGCTGCTGAGCGAGGCGAAGGATTTGCAGCGCGAGGCCTGGGGGCATTTCAACCAGCGCCGGTACCGCCAGTCCCGGTTCAGCTCGCAGCAGGCCCGGCTCCGGGTTCAGCGCGGGCTGGAGCTGGTCGAGGTTGACCCGCGGCAGGTCGCGGAGGAAATCCGGCGCACCGCCGAACTGCTGAGCGAGGTGGAGCCGGTCGTCCGGCGGTCCGGAGTCCGGGAAGCGGAGCGGCTGTTGAACCTGGCGCTGAACGAGCAGGAGACCGCCCGGCGGTACTTCGACGCCCGGCGGTACGCGCTGGCGCTCCGGTTCACCCGCGCGGCCCGGCAGCACGGCCGGGAGGCGTTGGGGATGGTCCGGCGCCGGGGCGGGCGCGAGCAGGTCGAGCAGGAGCTGGAGCGGACCGACCAACTGCTGGCCCGGGCGCGCGAGCGGGCCGGCAAGAGCACCGAGGATCGGGCGCGGGACATCCTGGCCCGGGCCGAGGCGCTGCAACTGCAGGCGCGCGAGGCGTTCCGGGCGGAGCGACTGCCGCAGGCTCTGCGGCTGACGCTGGCCGCGCGCAACCTGCTGCTCCGGGCCTGGGAGGGCGCGCGGGGCGAGACCGACCCGGAGCTGGCCGAGGCGGCCGCGGCCGACAATGACCGGCTCATTTCGGAATGGCGGTCGACGGTGGACCGGGAGGGCGACGAGCCGACCCGCCGGATGTTCCGCGGTGCGGTCGAGCGGCAGGAGCGGGTGCGCGTGCGGCTGGCCGCGCGCGAGTACGGCCCGGCCTACCGCGAAGCGAACCAGGTGCGGCGGATGCTGAACCGGGCCATCGGCAACCTCCACGCCGAGAGCGCGACCGAATCCGACAATTGACCGCAACCGCAGCCGCCAACCCGCGACCCGGACTGAAAACCCGGGTCGCGGGCGCAGGGTGAGGCAGGGAGGCGGCCGGTGACCGCGGCGGCGCTCCTCCTGCTCGGGTCGCTGACGTTGCGGACCGAGCTCGGCATCGGGGCGGACTACACCACCCAGCGCTACCAGGTCGGGTCCTGGGACACGCTCAACCAGGGCTGGCAGGAGGCGGACACGCTCAACGTCGAGACCGAGGGCCGGGCAGGGCTGACCTTCCGGCTCGGGTACCGGGAGGGCGGGCACCGGCTCGATGCGAGCAACACCGCCGGGGCGTCCACCCGCTCGGTCCGGGACCGGCTCAACCTCTGGTACGAACGGGAGTTCCTGCCGGCGCTGAGCCTGCGCGCAGGCAACGAGGCGGAACTGCGCCATTACCACGACTGGTTTCCGAAGCTGGCCGACACGCTCTATCGCGGGCGCGATTACTGGTCGAACGCCAGCCGGGTGGAGCTGAGGCTGCGGCCGGCGGACCGGCTGCGGCTGACCGCATCGGAGAGCTTCGAGCTGTTGCGCTACGCGGAGCCGGACAGTTACTACTACGACTACCACCTCAACCGGGCGCGGCTGTCCGGATGGTGGGAGCCGGGCCTGTTCACCACCGCCAACTTCGGGACGGGCTGGAACCGGCGCCGGGCCGGGACGGACCCGGAGCGGGACTACGACGAGTATGAACTGCGGGCGGGACTGGAGCACCTGTTCGAGCGCGGGTTCCGGCTCGGGGGCGGAAGTGAGACCCGGCGGCGCGAGTACCGGGCCGGGCGGTGGAGTTCGGGCTGGGAGCAGGCGCTGTCGTTGAGCGCGGGACGGTCGTTCGGTCGGGTCGGGCTGGAGCTGGAGAACGAGGCGCGCTGGTCCGCGTACGATTCCAGCACCGCGGTGTACCCGAGCCTGTTCGAGAACCGGCTGGGCCTGGCCGTTGAGCTGGCGGCGGGGACCGGGACCCGGCTTCGCGCCGGGCCGTGGCTGGAGACCGGGACCGGCATCGCCGGGCACCGGGAGGATGATTACCGCGAGCTGTCGGTTCTGGCCGGGCTGGATGTGTTTGGCTCTGACCGGTTCTGGCTCAGCCTCGAGGACCGGCTCGGCCTGCGGCAGTACCCGAATGCGGATACCACCTGGCAGACGGCGCAGTACAGCTTCAACGAACTCAGCCTGTTCGGCAACTGGACCGTCCTGCGCGGACGGGCCGGGGAATTACGGCTGGAGGCGATGGCGAGTGTCACGCCGGAATGGCACGCCCGGGCGTCGGACGATTTCCTGCTGGCAATCTACTCGCTCGACATCAAGTACGGGTTCTAGTGAGGGTCGTTCTTTCAGTTCGAGGGGGTATAATGTCGGTGATGCGTGGCGTCCTTTCTCCCGGCGCGGCGCGGCGCGCGTTTCGGCCCCGGTTCCTCTGCGCGGCCGCGGCCGCGGTCGCGCTGACGCTGGCCGGTTGCGGCCCGGGCGCGGCTGGCGAGGAGCCGGCCGGCGCGCTGGTGTACCCGCGCGTGCTGTTCCTGACGACCGGGTCGGACGGTATGGGGATGTTGCCTTCCGGGGCCAACATCTGTCTGGAGACGTTCAACGGCCTGGGCGCTTTCGCCGGGATTGCGGACAAGTCGGTCCTGCTTGACCGCGCCCGGCTCGATTCGACGCGCATCATCGTCGCGCCGACGATCGCCGGCTACCACGACGCGGACCGGGTTTTCTCGCTCTCGTTCCTCGACAGCGCAAGCATGGTGAACCTCGCCGAGTGGGTCCGCGCCGGCGGCATTCTGGTCGCGGGCGAGAACATCGGCCGGAACAAGCTTGACGGCGAGGACCGGGTGGCGACCGGGAATCTCCTCGCCGAGCCCGAATGGCCGCTCGCTCCGGTGTTCGGGTACGCGATGAGGGAAATGAACCTGGCCGGTTTCCGGCTGGTTAAGGAGCCGGGCGCGGCGCTGCTCGAGGGCTTCCGGCCCGACCTGTCCCGGCCGTTCGAGGAGACTTGGCTGCTGGTGCCGGTCGATTCGGCGCGGAGCGACGGATTCCAGGTGCTTGCCAACTGGACCGACGGCCGGACGAGCCTGCCCGGCATCACGGTCAATGCCTGTGGCCGCGGCCACGGTATCCTCGTGCCCTATTTCCTGTTGCTCCAGCCGTCGATCGACGGGGGCGCGGGCGACGTCCCGGCGATAGTTTCGTTCTACCGCCGGGTGTTCGAACTGGCGCTGGGCGAGGGGCCGGAGGTATGTGTCAATGCCTGGCCGGGCCCGTACCGGGCCGCACTGGCGGTGACCGTGAACGAGTCCGGGGATGATGTCCCGGGCGGCGCCGGGCTGCCGGCGATGCTGGCCGGCCTGTTCGCCGCGCCCGGGCCGGGCGAGCTAGCGGTGTTCGTCACCGGCCGGGTGCCGGCCGCGACGCTGGACCACCTGCGGGGCGAGCCGCGGGTGAGCCTGGCCAGCCTGAGCTTCAGTCACCCGTACTTCCGGGACCTTGACCACTGCCGCACGGTCTGGGAGCTGGCCCGGCTGGAGGATTTCCTGCGCGCGCCGGTGCGGGGCTTCCGCTTCCCGTTCAGCAACCGTACCGCGGCCGGGATGTTCCTGCTTGACCGGCGGCGCTACCGGTACGAGTCCTCGATATTCGTCGACCACGCGACCGGGTTCGCGGGCTCGCTGTTTCCCTATAACCTGCCCGTCTGGGTGCGGGGGCAGTACTGCCTGGTCTCGGACGTGCTGGAGCTTTCGCCGGCGCTCGAGGACCGGGAGTTCTACGACCCGGGCGTGACCGCGAGGGAGTACGGGGAACCGGCCCAGGCCCGGGACGCCCGGCGCTTCGCGGCCCGCATGCGGTCGGTCTGGGAGGACCCGGTCCGGGCCCGGCGGGGGATGATGATTCTCTGCCTGCACGCCGCTTACAGCGGCCATTCCGCCGCGACGCTCGCGCCGGTCACCGGCTTTCTCGCGGATGCGGCGCGGGCAGGCGGCGCCTGGTCTACCGGCCTAGACCGGATTGCGGACTGGTGGGACGCGCGGCGCAACATCGACATCCGGATCAGCTCCGACCCGGGCCGCACCGTCCTCGTCTTCACGAACCGCAACCCGGAGCCGGTGAAGGGGCTGACCCTGCGCCTGGGCGAACCGGGTCTGCAGGCGCGTGCGCGTGGCGTCAGGCTCAGCCGGGTCGAGCGCGTTGAGGAGGACGGCAGTTCCGTTTACCTGAGTTTCGACCTCGTGACGACCGCGGAGGTGGAGGTTTACCAATGAGACCCTGCCGGAAATGCCCGGGCCCGCGCGCGCTGGCGCTGGCGGCCGCGCTTGGCCTGCTCGTCGCGGGCTGCGCGGACCTGACCTACGATGCCACACCGCCGACCGTCTGGGTCGTGTACCCGGTGTCCTGGTCGTCGCTGGGTTGGGACACGGTTGACATCAGGGCGGATGCTTACGATAACAAGGAGCTCGACCGGGTGGTGTTCTACGTGAACGGGGAGAGCCTGGCCGCGGTCCGGGCCGAGCCGTACCATACCCGGTGGTACCCGGACACGACCGGCGGGCATTCGATTCATTGCGTGGCGCACGACGCGGCCGGCAACAAGACCCACTCCGGCCCGACTTTCGTCACGGTCGTGGACCCGACCGAGCCGCCGGACCGGGAGCCGCCGGGCGTCGCGCTGGTCCGGCCCGCGTCCTGGTCCGTGGTCAGCGATACGGTCCGGGTCGAGGCGCTCGCCTGGGACAACCGGGGCGTGGCGAGACTGGCGTTTTTCCTGGACGGGGACACGCTGGCCGCGCTGGCGGGCCCGCCCTGGGTACATTTCTGGGACAGCCGGGCGGTGGCTGATGGCTATCACACGCTCTACGCCGCGGCGGTGGATGAGAGCGGGAACCGGGGCTATTCGTTCGTCATTACGGTTGATGTCCGTAATGGTCCCTGAGGCCGGGCCAGGCGGCTGATGCTGCTCTGGGTCGCGGTTGACCTGCTGGCGATTTATTTCGGGCTGGACGTGCTCATCAACCTGCTGTTCCTGGTCGTCTTCCTGGTTGTGTTCCGGCGCTCGCGGTCCGGGCCGGGCCCGGCCGGGGAGCCGGCCGGCGCGGCGGGCATCGCGGTGCTGGTCCCGGCGTTTGACGAGGCCGCGACCGTGGTCGAGAGCGTGCGCTCGCTGCTCGCGCTGGACTACCCGCGGTTCGAGGTAATCGTCATCAATGACGGCTCCCGGGACGCAACGCTGCCGAGGCTGGAGCAGGCGTTCGGGCTCCGGCCCGAGCCGACCGAGTACGCAGACCGGCTGGGCACCGCGCCGGTGCGCGCGGTGTTGCGGTCCGCGGCCGACCCGCGACTGCGGGTGGTGGACAAGCCGAATTCGGGCAAGGCCGACTCGTTGAACGTGGGGCTGGCCCTGACCGCGATGCCGCTGGTGGTGACGATTGATTCGGACTCGCTGCTCGCGCCGTCCGCGCTGGGCCGGCTGGCGGGCCTGTTCCGGAGCCGGAACGCCGCGGCCGCGGGCGGGCTGATAACCGCGGCCAACGGGGCGCGGGTGGAAGGCGGGCGGGTCATCGTCGCGCGGCTGCCGCGCCGAGCGCTGGTGATGTTCCAGCTCATCGAGTACCTGGTGTCCTACACCGTCGGCCGCATCGCGCTGTCCGCGGCCGGTTCGCTGATGGTGCTTTCCGGGGCGTTCACGATGTTCGACCGGGAGCTCCTGCTCGCCTGCGGCGGGTTCCTGACCCGGCTGAACCGGCACAAGTACGTCCGGCGCATCAGCCGGGGCCGGCCCGCGGGCACGGTCTGCGAGGACATGGAGGTCATCGTGCGCCTGCACCGGTATCTGAAGGAGAACCGGCTGCGCCGGCCGATAGTGTTCGACCCCTGGCCGGTGGCCTGGACCGAGGTCCCGGCCCGGCTCGGGCAACTGGCCCGGCAGCGGAACCGCTGGCAGCGCGGCCTGCTGGAGTCGCTGGTCTTTCACCGGGCGATGTGGTTCGAGCCCGGTTACGGGGCGGCCGGCGTCCTCGGGATGGCCTACCAGGTCGTATTCGTCGGGCTCGGGCCGGTGATGCAACTGGTCGGGCTCGGGCTGCTGGCCTGGCTGGCGGCCGCGGGCGAGGTCAGCCCCTGGTGGCTGGCCGGCGTACTGGTCGCCGCGGCACTGGCCGGGGGCGTGATTACCGCGCTGGTCACGACCGCGGTCGAGCGCCGTTTCGCGCGCAGTTCGGCGGTGAACGTCGAGGCGATGCGCTACCGTTCGTTCCGGGACTGGCTGAGGCTGGTGGCCTACTCGATGGCCAGCGGGCCGGTGTACGGCCCGCTGCGGACCGCGTTCCAGCTCTGGGGCATCTGGGACTGGGTTCGGGGGCAGAAATCCTGGTATAAGTTCGAGCGCAGCGGGTTCGGCCCGGCGGCGTCGTGATACTGCTTTTGCTGCTGGTCGCCCTGGAGCCGATTACGGTGGCCGAGGTCCACGAGCTGGTCGAGGCCGGGCGCGGGGCCGAGGCCCTGCCCCGGGTCGAGGCGGCCGCGCGGGCCGCGCCCGAAGACCGGCCGCTGCAGAAGGCGCTGGCGCTGGTGCTGCGCAACACCGGCGCGCTGGATTCGGCGGTCGCGATTTACGGCCGGCTGCTGGCCGCCGACCGGTCGGACGACGACACGCGGCTGGGCATGGCGCTGGCGCTGTCCTGGCAGGGCCGGCACGCGGAGGCGCTGGCGCTCTACGGGGAAATCGGGCCGGGAAGCGCAAGCTACCCGGAGGCGGTGCTGGGCCGGGGCCGGGTGGCGGGCTGGGCGGGCCGCTACCAGGAGGCCCTGGTTTTCCTGGCCGAGGCCGAGTCGCTGCTGCCGGGCAACCGCGAGGCGACGGCGCGCCGGGCCCAGGTGCTGGGCTGGTCCGGGAAGCATACGGCGGCGCTGGCGCTTTACCGGCGGCTGGTCGAGCTGGACCCGAATGGTGCGGACTACCGGTTCGGGCTGGGCCAGAACCTGGAATGGTCGGGCCGGCCGCTGGCCGCGCGCCGGGAGTACCGCCGGGCGCTGGAGCTGGAGCCCGGGCGCAGGGAGTTCGAGGAGGCGTACCGGAGGGTTTCCGAAGCCGCGGCGCCGCGGGCGAGCATCGAGTTTCGCGCCGCGCGCGATGACGACGGCGAGCTGCGCGGCGCGAGCCGCGAGTACCGGTTCCGGTACGAGCCGCGGCCGGCCGACCGGTTGCTGCCGAGCGCGGCCCTGGCCTGGTCGAGCAACCGGCGCGGCAAGGCGGGTCGTGAGTACCTGCTGGTCCGGGCCGGGCTCGGGTACCGGCCGCGGAGCTGGCTGGGCTTTACCGCCCAGGCGCAGGGCGACGCGCTTGAGTTCGCGTTCAAGTCGGCCACCCTGGCCTGGGAGTTGGAGCAGGCCTGGCTGACCTGGACCGGCGACGCGGGCCGGACCCTGTTCGAGCCGACCCGGAACATCGGGGCTTTCTCGGCCGCGACCGGGCTCGTGGTGCGGCCGGTGCCCGGCCTGAGGCTGGAGGCCCGCGCCGGGCGGCTGCAGGTTATCGACGACGGCAATGTCAAGAACGCGTTGTCCGCGGGCGCGGGCTTCGACCTCCTGAACCGGCCCCGGCTGGCGCTGGCCTACAATTTCAGCTTCGAGGATTTCCGGGCGGATTCGCCGCGCTATTATTCGCCGCGCAGCCTGGTCACCAATACCGTCGGTGCGAGCCTGCACTGGCGCGGGGAGCGCACCGGGCTGTCGGCGGCCGCGGCCGGCGGGCTGAACGCGCGGCAGGAATGGGTGTTCCGGTCCGGCGCGGAGTTCGACCGGGTCGTTTTCGCCCGCACCCGGCTCGCGCTGGACGCGAGCTACGAGCGGACCGCGGGCCGGGGCCAATACGCTTATGCGGGCTTCGGCATCGGGGTCAGTCGGTCGTTCTGAGATGCGGGGCAAGTACGCGGTCATCGGCCTGCTGCTGGTCGGGCTGGGTTTCCTGGTGGCGTGGCTGGTCCGGGTCGAGCAGGAGCGGCGCCGGCCCCGGACGGTCCGAGTGGTCGAGCCGGCGCGCGAGCCGGCGGAAATCAACGCCCCGCGCGAGCGGCTCGAGGCGGCCGCGGCCGGGGCCGAACTCAGGTTCCGCTGTACCGGGGACCGGTTCGAGCGGCTGGCGGTGTCCAGCGATGCGCGCGGTGAGAAGCGCGAGGCCTGGCAGGAATTCTTCGTGGTCGGCGCCAACCTGGGGGTCGCCCTGCCCGGGCATTACCCGACCGAGTTCGGGGCCACGCGCGCGGACTACCTGCGCTGGCTCAAGCAGATGGGCGACGCGGGCATCAATACCGTGCGTACCTACACGATACTGCCGCCGGATTTCTATCAGGCGCTGGCCGAGTACAACTTCCGGCACGCCGGGCGGCCGGTCTTCCTGCTGCAGGGCATCTGGGCCGAATTGCCGGAATCAAACGACCTGTTCGACCCGGAGTACACCAGCGCGCTCAGGCAGGAAATCCGCGACGCGGTCGATGTCGTGTCCGGCCGGGCGGTGCTGCCCGAGCGGCCGGGCCACGCCGCCGGGGATTACCCGGCCGACGTCTCGGCCTTCACGCTCGGTTACTTGTTCGGCCGCGAGTGGGAGCCGGAGGCGGTTAACGTCACCGACACCGCGCAGCGGGCCGCCCGCCGGTACGAGGGCGTCTTCTTCAACGTGCCGTCCGGCAGCCCGACCGAGGTCTGGCTGGCTGGGATGCTGGACCACCTGGTCCAGTACGAGGTGCTGACCTGCCGGGTCCAGCGCCCGGTCGCGTTCATCAACTGGACGCCGCTCGACCCGATGTTCCATTCCAGCGAGTACGCCGACCACTGGCGCGGCCGCGAGGCGGACAACGATGCCGTGATGCTGAACCCGCTCGCGGTCCAGACCACGCCCGCCCTGCGGGCCGGGTACTACGCGGCCTACCACGTCTATCCTTACTACCCGGATTTCATCTTCCTCGAGCCGCGATACCGGGAATACCGCAATGCCCGCGGCGAGCCGGACCATTACGCCGGCTACCTTGAGGACCTGAAGCGGCACCACGCCGGCCTGCCGCTGCTGGTGGCGGAGTTCGGCGTGCCCTCGTCGCGGGGCAGTTCCCATCACAGTTGGCTGGGGATGAACCACGGCGGCCACGACGAGGAGGAGCAGGCCCGGATGAACCTGGCGATGCTTGAAGCGATCCACGATGAGGGTTGCGCGGGCGGGGTCGTGTTCGCCTGGCTGGACGAGTGGTTCAAGCGCAACTGGCTGGTTGATGAGTTCTCGGTGCCGGCCGACCGGGTGCGGCTCTGGCATAACGTCCAGAACCCGGAGCAGTGCTTCGGGATGGTCAAGTTCGGCCGGGAGACGGTGACGGTTGACGGCGACACGAGCGACTGGACCGGCCGGCCCCTGGTGCAGGCGCGGGGCCGGGAATCCGGCATCACCGCCCTTTGGGCCGCCGCGGACGAGGAGTACTGCTACCTTCGGCTCGACCTGGCGCAGGAGCCGGACTGGTCGCGACATGCCATCGGCATCGCCATTGATACCTATGACCCGGGTGCGGGCAATACGCGGCTGGGCCGGTTCGACCTGGCCTGCGCCAACGGCACCGAGTTCCTGGTCCTGCTCCGGGATACCGGTGATGCCGAACTGCTGGTGGATAGCGGTTACTCAATCTTCCACGACCCGCGCTCGGGCGCACCGTCCGCCCGGCGGACGGTCCCGCGCAGCGACGGCGCGTTCGTTACTCAGCGACTCATCAGCAATCACCTGCGGCTGACCGCGGCCGGCGAGACGATCCCCGCCTACACGACCGAATATGGCCGGCTCCGTTTCGGCCGGTCCGACAGCAGTTCGCTTGCCGACTGGTTCGCCCGCGGTCGCGTGGTCGAAATCCGCCTGCCCTGGGCGCTTTTAAACGTGTCCGACCCGTCCACGTTCCAGGTGCTCCAGAATGACCCGCTGACCGCGGGATTGCAGTCGGCCACGACCCCGGGTTTCGCCTTCTCGGCATTCATCGTGGAGGAGGAGGCGCGCGGAGAGATTGTCGCCTCACTGCCGCCGGTCAAGTCCGGGGTACTCCGGTTCACCCGGCGCTGGCGCTGGCGCGGGTGGGAGCAGCCGGAGTACCGGGAGCGCCTCAAGGACAGCTACTACCTGTTCGCGTCCGGCCTGCCCGCGGTCCTTGCCGATTCGGCCCGGCACCGGGCCGGCCTGGCCCGGCTGGCCGCTCCCCGGCGGGACATTGTCGCCCGGCTCGCCCCGTTCCAGGACGACCGCCCCGGGGCGGTGTCAATCACCTTCGATTACGGTTCTTACGACCAGCTCACGCATGCGGTACCGGTTCTCGACTTGTACGGGATGAGGGCCGGGTTCGGGCTGGTACCCGACTGGACCGAGGCCCGGGCAGGCTGGCATGGGGATGGCAGCGCCACCCCCCTGCTGCGGCTCGGGGTCCCGGAGGCGAAGCGCCTGCTGGCCGAGGGCCATACCATCGCGGTGCTGGAGCCGGACCTTGCCGAGCGGCCGGAGCGGTTGCTGGCCTCGGCCGCCGCGCTCGATCGGGCGCTGGGCGCGCCGGTGCGTACCGGTCATTATCCTGACGGTGCGGAAGGGCCGGCCTCGGTCGAGGCGGTGCGCGGGGCCGGGCTGTGGTTCGGACGCAGCGCAGGCGACCGCCACAACCCGGCGGTCGGGTTCGACCGGTTCCGGCTGAACAGTTTTACGCTCCGGAGCGATACGCTGCCGGGCCTGGCCGAGTTCGCGCGGACACTGGCCGGTGACCGGGGCAGATGGACCGTGCTCCGGTATCAGCAGGTGGTTGAACCCGAAGCGCGGCAAACCGAAGCCGCGGCGCGCCGCCGTTATGCCGATGGCCATTCGGTTTCGCCCTCTGCGTTCGGCCGCCAGGTCCGGCTGGTCCGCAACTCCGGCGCCTGGGTCGCGCCGATTGAGGATGTCGGTCGCTACCTGCTCCAGTACCGGCAGGCACGGCTGGACCTGCGGCCAGCCGGGCATTCGGCGAGGCTCCGCATCGAGGACACCCGGGCGGACGGCCTGCCGCCGGTGCCGATGACGGTCGTGCTGGACCTGCCCTGGCGGTGGGTGGCGGTGACCGGGTCGGCCGCGGACGGGGTCTACTCGCCCTACAGTGGCCGGCTGACGTTGCCGGTACTGCCCGGCCGGGAAGTCCTACTCAGCCGACTGGCCGGAACAGATCCTCGCTGATCCGGGTTAGGTCCGGGCCGCGGGGTCGAGCAGTCGCGCGCGGCAGCGGCTGAGGAACTCGAAGCAGGCCCCGGTCCGGTAGTTGGGATATGTCCGGGGCAGGGCCCCCAGCCGCCCTGCCGGTGAAGCAGGGTCAGCTCCGCGAAGATGCCGTCGCGCAGGTAGCTGCGGTGGGCGAACTCTTTGATCGAGGCGAGCACTACCGGATCGCGGCCGGCGCCTGCCGCCGGGCAATCCGGCTCAATGCCCAAGCCCAGGCCGCCTGCATTACTCTGACCGCCGGCCTGCTCTTCCTCGGCCGTCAGGATGAGTCCTGACAGGCCATCACCGAGATGGAGCGGGTGCGCCACGAGGCCTGGCAGGACTACCAGGCCCGTTTCTCCGGTCAGAACCGCGCCGGATGCGCACCGTGGCACATGGGCATCACCCCTGCATCGGGAGCCTTTCCCGGCTGTGTTGCGGCGCTTGTCGTTTCCGCCCATGGCATCTGCGGACAGGTGCCGGATGTGGTCTGAGACGAGCCGTCGTCATCCGGTTCGGCGCCGGCGCGGCCCCGGAGACTTGTGCTTGACAGGTCTTTGTCCGGTTACTAGAATGGAGCGAGGTGATTAGTGGGGGCCCGTCCGAAGACTCGGGCCGCGCGTGCGGCTCAGGCCTGAGACCCCAGTTTACTGACAACCTGTAGTCTGAGATTGCCTGCGGCAGTGCGAGCCGGCAGGTTCGTTCGAGGAGCACGGCTGTCGTGCCGCTTCGGCGTCGTCGGGGCAAGACGGCGCGAAGGCAGGGCGGCAGTCGAGAAACAGAGGAGAAATGCGTGAAACACGCAGCTAGGTTAGTACTCCTCGTCGCGGCCATCGGTCTTGTGTTCTCCGGCTGCGACAGGATGTGGGCGGACCAGGAGGTCCGTCCGGCGTTCCACATGGTCAGCGAGCCGATGACGGTCGATATCATCGCCGGGCAGCACTACGATGCCGGTGACATCGTGGTTACGGTCAGCGGCGAAAACATGGTGGTCACCATCACCACCGCCGACGGCTGGACAATGTCCGAGAGCCATGTCGCGGTGGCTGCGGACAGCGGGAGCCTGCCGCGCAACAAGCCAGGACATCTGGTCCCCGGTTCCTTCCCCTACCGGCAGAAGCACGACCCGCCGGTGACCGAGTACAGCTATACCATCCCGGTAGGCGAATGGGAGCCAGGCGCCGAATGGGCGCTGGCGGTGCACGTGGTTGTCGCCAACGGCGAGCAGAAGGAAACCGGCTGGGGTGAGAAGTGGCGGGGCTGGTTCACCTACAAGCCGGTCTGCTGGAAGGATGTGACCCTGCCTGATGGCTACGTCCGCTTGCGCGGCTGGCATCCCTACACCGAAGGCAATAGCTACTGGAAGATAGAACTGGGCAACGTCCCGCCCGACTATGACGTGTGGGACGGCATCTGGCGGGGCTGGTGCGCGGAGCAGGACGTCCACATGAACCCGAACACATGGTACGACGTACGGCTCTGGTCAACGCTCAACCCGCTTCTGCCCGGTCGGGTTCAGAACGACGGATGGGATAACGTCAATTACCTGTTGAACAACAAGCACCCGCAGGCGAACTGGCAGGAGATTTCGGAGGCGATGTGGTTCCTGCTCGGGGCCGGACCCTACCCCGCGTCGGGGCGGGCGCGGCTGATGGTTGACGCGGCCCTGGAGTTCGGAGATGGGTTCAAGCCCGCTCCGGGCGGCTGGATCGCGGTCATCTGCGAGACTGCGCAGAATATCCAACTCGTGTTCATCGAGGTTGACCCATGAGGTCATAGGAATCAATCCGGTTCGTAGCGGCGGGAGAGCGACGATGCTCTCCCGTCGCTTGTCCGATACCGTGCCAACGGGAGTCCGCTCCCCGAAAACACATTGCGTTTCAGTTCGGGCAACCGCTTCTCTCCAGCGGTTGTGGCCACGCTTGAGTCGGCCGAGCAGTCCGCTACCATCTCAGCCGCTTCCGCCGTTACCGACAAGGAGATGTGAGTGATGGTAGTGACATTCAGCGAGCTGTACGAACAGGCGCGGACGGTTGCCCGGCCGCGCCGGCTTTCGGGCTGCGCCAAGGCAGGTGACGTCGGCGCGGCGCTGCTGGCCGCGAGCGGCCGGGTGTACGCGGGCGTCTGCATCGATACCGCCTGCTCGATGGGCTTCTGCGCCGAGCATGCCGCGGCCGCGGCGATGGTCGCCGCGGGCGAAAGCCGGGTGCTGAAGATGGTCGCGGTCGGTGCGGACGGCCTGGTCCTGCCGCCCTGCGGCCGGTGTCGCGAGTTCATCAGCCAGCTTGACGACGGTAACCTCGACGCCGAGGTGATGGTCGGCCGGGACCTGGTCGTCACCCTGCGCGAACTGTTGCCGTACAACTGGCGTCAGCCGCCGGACGCCAGGCCCTGAGGGTCCGGCGCGGTCAGTCTTTCGACCAGAGCGCGACGCTGCGACAGCCGCCCGGGGTACTGAACTCGGCCCAGAAGCCCCAGTCGCCGCCGATCGCGGTCTTCGGGCGCAGGATTTCGCCGCCGAGCTCGACGACCCGGGCGAGCGCTGCCGAGATGTCGTCAACCTTGATGTAGACCGTTATCCCGTGGCCGGGCGGCTCAGCGCCGGGCATGATGCCGCCGCTTAACCCGCCCTCGATATCGAACATCCAGTAGTTGTCTTCCGAGGGGGTGAGCTGCCAGCCGAAGAGTTGTTCGAAGAACCGGGCATCGGCCGCGGCATCCGCGGAAGGGATGTGCCAGTAGACAGGCCTGGGCATCGGCGCTCCTTTCGTCGGGCTAGTTGTGCGACCAGTCGGTCGGTGCGGGCGCGGGGTTGAGCAGCCGCGCGCGGCAACGGCTGAGGAACTCCAGGCAGGTCCTGGTCCGGTAGTCGGGATATGTCCAGGGCAGGGGTTCCCAGGCACCGTGTCTGTAGAGCAGGGTCAGCTCCGCGAAGATGTCGTCGCGGAGGTAGATGCGGTGAGCGAATTCCTTGGTCGAGGCGAGGACGAGGTTGTGGAGCGTGAGCAGGCCGGGGTCGATGTTGACCCGGCGCTGGCCGTCCCGGGCGAGTGCCCGTTCGATGGCGCCGGAGGCGAGCTTGGCCGCGGCGAGCAGGACCGGCGAGCAGGGCGGGTGAAACCCGAGCCAGCGGCGGGTCAGGGGCGCGCCGAACTCGGGTCGGTAGTAGTCTGTGAAATCGAAGGGGATGTCCTCGCTGCGGTCCGCGACCGGGCCGAACTCCCTGACCAGCGGGGCCTCGACCTCGGCGAGGAGCTCCGCGGTGGGGGCGAGCAGGCCGCAGACGAGCAGGGCGCGCGCCGGCGCCGGGCTACCCGGCATCCGGTCCCGGCGTCTCGGCCGGGCCGTCCCCGGCGGGCGCGTCGGTTCCTTCCCGGAGCGCCGCCTCCTGGGCCCGGGCGGCGTCGATGATGCGCCGGTCCCCGATGGCGAGCTGTTGCTCGGTCTCGATTTCCAGCTGGCGGGCGCTGTCATCCGCCGCGCCGGCGAGGAACGATTCGAGCTGCTCGACCGGCGGCAGGTCGTCCAGCGACTCGAGCCCGAAGTAGCGCAGGAACTCACGGGTGGTGCGGTACAGGTACGGGCTGCCCGGCCGGTGGGCCTTGCCGGCGGTGGCGATGAGCCGGCGCTCGAGCAGGGTGACGAGCGGGCCGGAGCAGTCAACCCCGCGGAATTCCTCGACCTGCGGCCGGGTGACCGGCTGGCGGTAGGCGATGATGGCCAGTACCTCGAGCGCAGCCCGCGACAGCCGCTGGACGAGCTGGCGGCGGTAGAGCAGGCGCACCGGCCGCGCGAACTCGGGCAGGGTATAGAGCTGGAGGCCCTGGGCGACGCGGTGCAACCGGAAGGTCCGGCCGCTGTCCTCGTAACAGCGGTTCAGTTCCGCGACCGCGGCCCGGATTTCGTCGGGCGACGGGGTTTTGCCTCCCGGCGTGACCGCGGCCGCGATCTCGGCCAGTCGGGAAGGCGGCAGCGGTTCCTCGGCCGCGAACAGCAACGCCTCGATGATGTAGAGCAGCGAGCGGTCCGGCGCCGGCGCGACCCCGGCGGACGCCGGGTCCGGCGGCGCGTCCGTCTCGCCGGGCCGGAGGTGTTCGTCGTTCATCGCGCGCGCCCGGTCAGCCGGAACCGGCCCAGCAGCGCGGCCCCGGCGGTCTTGAGGTTCCGGCGGTCTAGGTAGGCGGTCAGCCGGGTCTCGGAGGTCGAGAAGGCGGACAGGTGGCAGCCGACGCGGTGCAGGGTGTCGAGCGTGCCGGACATGATTTCCGGGTCGGTGCCGACACCCGGGCCGACGACCGAAACCGAGGCGAGGTCGTCGCGCCGTTCGATGCCCCGGGCGCCGACCTCGCGGGCTATGGCGGCGAGGGTTTCGGCCGCCTCTTCCCGGCAGCGGCCGGGCAGGTAGTAGGCGAGGTCGAACCGCCGGTCGTGCAGGCTGCCGTGGCTGAAGAGCAGCACCGGCACGCGCCGCTCCGCGAGCCGGGTGACGACCTGGTGCAGGCAGCGGCCGCGGCGGGGCACGTCGAGCAGGGTGATGCGGGAAATCTCGTGGTCGTGGGTGATGGCCCGGACAAAGGCCTTTTCGAGGGTCTTCGACTGCTTCACGGTGGTACCTCGCTTTCGGCTGAAGGTGGACCGGATGACCAGCGGCACGCGGTACTTGCCGGCGAGCGCGCAGGCCCGCGGGTGGATGACCTCGGAACCGGACCCGGCCAGTTCGCCCAGTTCCTCGAAGCTGATTTCGGGCACCAGCCGCGCCTGCGGGAACTCGCGCGGGTTCTCGGTGTAGATGCCCTCGACGTCCTTGTTCAGTTCGCAGCGTTCGGCCCCAAGCACCGCAGCGAGCGCGATGGCGGTGACGTCCGAGCCGCCCCGGCCGAGGGTGGTGATTTCCCGGTCCGCGCTCATGCCCTGGAAGCCGGCGACAATCGGGACCAGCCCGCGGCGCAGGGCGGCGCGCAGGCGGTCGCCCCGGATTTCCTCGATGCGGGCGTCGGAATGGAACCGGTCGGTGATGATGCCGACCTGGGAGCCGGTGAAGCTGACCGCCTCGCAGCCGAGCTCCATGATCGCCAGCGACAGCAGGGCCATGGTCTGGCGCTCGCCGGCGGTGAGCAGCATGTCGAGCTCGCGGCGCTGGGGTTTCGGGGTGATGCGGTGGGCGAGCCGGACCAGCGCGTCGGTGGTCGAGCCCATCGCGGAGACGACCGCCACAACCCGGTGGCCGGCGCGCCGGGTGCCGACCACGCGCCGGGCGACGCGGCGGATGCAATCAAGGTCGGCCAGCGACGTCCCGCCGAATTTCTGGATAATCAGGGACATCCGTCAAACCACCTTCCTATCCTGCGCACCGCTTCGCGCAGGCTGGCCTCGTCCCGGACCAGCGCGAAGCGGATGAAGCCCCGGCCGGCCCGGCCGAAACCGGAGCCGGGCGCGGCGACGACGCGACAGTGCCGGATGAGCTCGAGCGCGAACGCATAGTCGTCATTGCCGCGCGGGATGCGCGCCCAGACGTAGAAGGTCGCGGGCGGGACCGGCACCGGCCAGCCGAGGCGGGCGAGCCCGGCGCAGAACAGGTCGCGCCGCCGGCGGTACCGGCGGCGGGTGGCCTCGGCCAGCGGCTCGCCGTGGGCCAGCGCCCAGGCGGCTGCGTCCTGGATGGCGCCGAACGGCCCGGAATCGGTATTCTGCTTGATGCGCAGCAGGGCCTTGACGAGAGCGGGGTTGCCAACGGCCATACCGATGCGCCAGCCGGCCATGCTGAAGGTCTTCGAGAGCGAATGGAACTCCAGGCAGTGCTCCTTGGCGCCCGGGACCCGGAGGATGCTGGGTGGCCGGACGGCGAAAGACAGCTCGGAATAGACACAGTCGTTGACCACGAAGAAGCCGTACTTGCGGGCGAGCGCGACCACCTCGCGCCAGAACCCGAGGTCGGCGACCGCGGTGGTCGGGTTGGCCGGGTAGTTCAGGCAGAGCAGTTTGATGCGCGGGCCGATGCGGTCAACGTAATCGAGGTCGGGCAGGAAGCCGTTCCCGGCCCGGAGCGGCACCGGGACCGGGGTGGCGCCCGCCAGCCGGGCCTGGTTCGGGTAGACCGGGTAGGCCGGGTCGCCGTAGGCCACGCGGTCGCCCGGGCCGCAGGTGCCCCAGATGAGATGGCCGACGCCCTCCTTGGAGCCGAGCAGCATGGTGACTTCGGAGACCGGGTCGAGTTTAACCCGGAAGCGCCGGCGGTACCAGTCCGCCACCGCCTGCCGGGTCGCGAGCTTGCCGGCGTAGCTCGGGTAGCCGTGGTTTTCCGGCAGTTTCAGCGCGCGGGCGAACGCGCGCAGCACCGGGGCCGGGGTCGGGAGGTCCGGGCTGCCCTCACCGAGGTCAATCACCCCGCTCCCGGCCCGGGCTTTCAGGTCGTCCAGCTCCTGGAACAGGTAGGGCGGAATCCGATCCAGCCGGCGCGCGGCAACTGATTTCATCCGGTAAGTTGTATCCTGTCCCGGCAAAATGTCAAGGCCGGGATTCACGGGGTATGATTCGGGATATGCCCGCAATGAATATGCTTAGCGGTTGTTTCGCCGCGTCCCGACTTGACTTGGCCTGCCCGGAGCCGAGAATCGGGCGGATGAAAGCGTTGGTGCTCAACTCCAGCCCGCACCGCGACCGGGGCGGAACCGGCCGGGTAACCGCGCTGCTTATCGAAGGCATGCGCGCGGCCGGGGCGGAGGTCGAAATCGCGTACCCGCACCGGATGAAAGTCGGTTACTGCCGGGGGTGCTACATCTGCTGGACCGGAACTCCGGGCCGGTGCGTCCAGCGGGACGACATGGACGCGCTGCTGCCGAAGGTGATGGACGCGCACCTGCTGGTGCTGGCGACACCGCTTTACGTGGACGGGATGAACGCGGCGATGAAGGCGGTGCTGGACCGGCTGATACCGGTGCTTCAGCCGTTCCTGGTCGAGCACGAGGGGCATTGCCGGCACGACCTCGTCCCGGGCTGCCGGGCAGGCCAGGTCGCGCTGGTCTCGGTCTGCGGTTACCCTGAACTCGATAACTTCGAGCCGCTCGTTGCCCATGTCCAGGCCGCGAGCCGGAATCTGCGCCGGGATTACGCGGGTGCGCTGCTCAGGCCGTACGGCGGATCGCTGGCGAGCCTGGCGAGGTCCGGCGTTGAGGTCGATGACGTGTTCGCCGCCTGCCGTGAGGCGGGAACCGAGCTGGCCCGGGACGGACGGATTTCCAGGCAGACCGCGGCCCGGGCCGGCCGGGAGCTGGTGACGCGCGAGGAACACATCCAGTCGGTCAACGAGTACTTCCGCGCGGCCCGGCAGCGTTGCCGGCAGTAGCAGGTCCATCCATCCTGTCCGTCCGACCCGACCCTCACCCGCATTCCCCGGGCCGCCCCGGGGGCGGTCGGGGTAGCCGTCCCCGGAGCCATACCGGTAGCGATACCCCCAGCCGTCACCCTGGCCGTACCCGTAGCCCTACCCGATACCGTCACCCTGGCCGTCATCCAAGCCACCCCCGGAGCCACCCCGGAGGGGGTCACCGGAGCCGTAGGGGAAGCCAGGGGGGGAACGGCCCCGGGGATGGCCCCCGGGATGGGGTGGGGTGGGTCGCCCGGACCGGCTAACTCGTCTATATCCCGTGCGATAGCCCACCCGGGCGACCGGCGGCCCGCAACCGGGCGGAAAATCCGGCCCCTGCCGGGCGTATGACTCAATGAACCGACTCCGGCGCAGGCCGGGCCGGGCAGACCGATTGTGTCCGCAACCGCGGGGAATGCCCGCAGGGAGTTGATGAGATGAGCAGTCAGTCAGAGAAGACCGGGACCGGGGGTGAGGCGTGATGACCCGCTCACTGCCCCCGCGCGACGGCGCGTACCGTTACGCGAAATGGGCCGCCCGGGTGCGCCGGGACAGCCGGGGCCGACTGCCGGACGGTTGTTCCGAGCTGATGGCCTCGCGGCTGGCCGACCCGGAGTTCGTCGCCCGGGTGCAGGCGTCATTCGAGGCGCTGTACCAGTTGGAGACCTCGGTGCGGCAGGTGCTGAACCAGGCCGGGGCGCAGGTGATTTCGTTCCCGGGCTATTTCGCGTACGCCCGGCAGGTCTGGAAGCTGACGAACCGGGTGTCCGGCGACGCGGCCGCGCTGGAGGCCGGGCGGCTTAAGATGAAGTGGCAGATGCGCGGGCTGGACCCGGCGTTGCTGAGCCGGATAGGGTATGAGGTGTTCAGCCTGAGGGAGAAGTGAGGAAGGACGAGAGAGGATGAGTGGTCGAGTGGTCGAGTGGGTATGAGGCATCGGCGGGAATCGGCGGGCGGTGCTCTCCCCTGTCCGTGTTCGTCCGTGGCTATTCCTCCGCGGGCGGGCCGGACTTGGGTCATTTCCCCGTCCGGCGAAAGCACCAGGGCGCGCGGGTGTGCCGCGCGCCCTGTAATTGGCGTCGGGAGCGGGGAAACAAGGGGGTTTTTTGGTGGGTTGGGAAGGAGGGATACCCGCTCCCGACAGATTCCAGATTGTCAAACCGGCGTTCAGACGCCGGGGGTCAGTTCTATTTCGCGGTCTTTAAGCGCAACCGCAACCTGCTTCGGGTTGTGTTCGAGAATCAGCCGGGCCAGCGGGTTCTCGAGCAGGCGCTGAATTGTCCGTTTCAGAGGTCTGGCACCGAAGTCGGGATCGAAACCCTCTTCCGCCAACAGCTCGTTGACTGCCGGTTCAATTGTAACCGCGATACCCTCGGCTGTCAAACGGGCGGCGAGTTCGCCGAGCTGGATGTCCACGATCTTCGCGATGTCTTCCCGGGAGAGCGGGTTGAACACCACCGTCTCGTCCACCCGGTTCAGGAACTCGGGCCGGAAGCTGCGCTTGAGCAGGGCCATGAGTTCGTCCCGGTCGAACCGGCCCGCCCGGGCCAGCTCCGTGCCGAGGTTCGAGGTCATGATGATGACCGTGTGCTTGAAGTCCACGGTCCGGCCGTGGCTGTCGGTGAGCCGGCCCTCGTCGAGAATCTGGAGCAGGATGTTGAACACGTCGTGGTGGGCTTTCTCGATTTCGTCGAGCAGGACCACCCGGTAGGGCCGACGCCGAACCGCCTCGGTGAGCTGGCCGCCTTCTTCGAACCCGACGTACCCGGGCGGGGCGCCGACCAGCCGCGAGACCGCGTGCCGCTCCATGTATTCGGACATGTCTATCCGGACAATCGCGTCCTCGGTGTCGAACAGCGACCGGGCGAGCGTCTTGGCCAGCTCGGTCTTGCCCACCCCGGTCGGGCCGAGGAAGATGAAGGTGCCGACCGGCCGGTTGCGGTCCCCGATGCCGGCCCGGGCGCGCCGGATGGCGTTGGCGACCGCGGCGACCGCCTCGTCCTGGCCGACCACCCGCCGGTGCAGTTGGTCTTCGAGCCGGAGCAGTTTCTCGCGCTCGCTTTCGAGCATCGTGTTCACCGGGATGCCGGTCCAGCTGGCGACCACCTCCGCGATGTCCTCCTCGGTCACCCGCTCGCGCAGCAGCCGGTTCCCGCCCGGTTTCTCTTCCAACCCGGCAAGCTGCCGGCGTAGTTCGCCCAGCCGGCCGTACTCGAGCTCCGCGGCTTTGTTCAGGTCGTAGCGGCGCTTGGCTTCTTCAATGTCATGCCCGACCTGTTCGATTTCGAGCTGGAGCTGTCGGCGGTGTTCGACTTCCTTGCGCTCGCTGTCCCACCGGGCGCCGAGCGTCTGCTGCTCTTCCTTGAGGTTGGCGATTTCCTGCTGGATTTCCCTGCGCCGGGTCTGCGAGGCCGGGTCGGTGTCGCGCTTGAGCGAGAGCTCTTCCATTTCGAGCTGGAGCAGCCGGCGGTCCACCTCGTCCAGCTCCACCGGCTTGGAGGTGATTTCCATCCGCAGCCGGGCGGCCGCCTCGTCCACGAGGTCAATCGCCTTGTCGGGCATGAACCGGTCCGAGATGTAGCGGTTGGCAAAGGTCGCGGCCGCGACCAGCGCGGCGTCGGTTATCTGGACGCCGTGGTGGACTTCGTACCGTTCCTTCAGGCCGCGGAGAATCGAGACCGTTTCCTCGACCGTCGGCTGGTCAACATAGACCGGCTGGAACCGACGTTCCAGCGCCTTGTCCTTCTCGACATACTGGCGGTACTCGTCGAGCGTGGTCGCGCCGATGGTGCGGAGCTCGCCCCGGGCGAGCATCGGCTTGAGGATGTTGCCCGCGTCCACCGCACCCTCGGCCTTGCCCGCGCCGACAATGGTGTGCAGTTCGTCGAGGAACAGCACGATCCGGCCCTCGGACGCGCCGACTTCCTTGAGCACCGCCTTGAGCCGGTTCTCAAACTCACCCCGGTACTTCGCCCCGGCGATGAGCGCGCCCATGTCGAGCGCGATGACCCGGCGGTCCTTGAGCGATTCGGGCACGTCGCCGCGGATGACCCGCTGGGCCAGCCCCTCGACAATCGCGGTCTTGCCCACGCCGGCCTCGCCGATGAGCACCGGGTTGTTCTTGGTCCGCCGGGAGAGTACCTGGATGACCCGGCGGATTTCCTCGTCCCGGCCGATGACCGGGTCGAGTTTGCCTTCCTTCGCCAGCGCGGTGATGTCCCGGCCGTACTTTTCCAGCGGCTGGTACTGGCCCTCGGGCGACTGGTCGGTCACCCGCTGGCTGCCCCGGAGTTCGCGCAGGACCGGGAGCAGTTTCTGCCGGTCCAGCCCGAAGGTCTTGAACACCCGGGCGGTGTCGCCGTCTTTCAGGTCCACGATACCGAGCAGGAGGTGCTCGGTGGAGACGTACTGGTCCTTGAACCGTTTCGCCTCGGCCTCGGCCGACTGGATTGCCCGGCTCGCCCGGCCCGAAAGGGAAGGCTGGGAGCCGCCGGAGACTTTGGGCCGGTCCCGGAGCGATACTTGGATGTGCTGGAGAACCTGGGCCGGGTCCAGCCCGGACTTCGCCAGTACCTGCGGCACGAGGCCGTCCTCCTGTTCGAGCAGCGCGAGCAGGATATGCTCGGCGTCGAGCTCGGTATGCTCCAGCCGCTGGGCGGCCGACTGGGCCTGCGCCAGCGCTTCCTGCGCTTTCTCGGTGAACCTGTTCAAGTCCATCCATTATTAGACGGCCCGCCCGGTTGCCGGATTCGGCCGCCATGCCCGCGGAACTTGACTTCGGGGCGGGGACGGCTAGTTTGACCTGATGGAAGAGCTCGGACTGCGTTACGGCCTGAACCCGCACCAGGTTCCGGCCCGGGCGTTCGCCCCGGGCCGGCTGCCGTTCCGGGTGCTCAATGGCCGGCCGGGATACGTCAACCTGCTCGACGCGCTGAACTCCTGGCAGTTGGTGCGCGAGCTGGCCGCGCTGACCGGCCTGCCCGCCGCGGCCTCGTTCAAGCACGTCAGCCCGGCCGGGGCCGCGGTCGGGACGCCGCTTTCCCCGGAGCAGGCGCGGGCCTGCGCGGTGAAGCCGGAGGAGCTGAGCCCGCTGGCCACGGCGTACGCCCGGGCCCGGGGCGCGGACCGGATGGCCTCGTTCGGGGATTGGGCCGCGTTCAGCCACCCGGTGGACACCGCGACCGCCCGGCTGCTGCGGCGGGAAGTTTCCGACGGCTGCATCGCGCCCGGGTACGAGCCGGACGCGCTGGCCGCGCTCAGGGAGAAGAAGGCGGGCGGCTACCCGGTGCTGGAGGCCGACCCCGGGTACGAGCCGCCCGAGACCGAGCAGCGGCAGGTGTTCGGGGTCACGCTGGAACAGCGGCGGAACGACGCCGCCATCGGCCCGGGCCTGCTCGACCGGGTGGTGACCGCCCGGCAGGACCTGCCGGAATCCGCCCGGCGGGACATGCTCGTCGCGGCGGTGGTGCTGAAGTACACCCAGTCGAACTCGGTCTGCGTGGTCCACGACGGGCAGGTCATCGGCACCGGGGCCGGCCAGCAGTCGCGGATTCACTGCACCCGGCTGGCCTGCGCCAAGGCAGACAAGTGGTTCCTGCGCCTGCACCCGCAGGTGCCGGGCATCCGGTTCCGCCGGGGCGTGAGCCGGGCGGACCGGGCGACCGCGCTCGACCGCTACCTCGAAGATGACCCCGGGCCGGAGCCGGCCGGCTGGCCGGAGCTGTTCGAGGAACCGCCGGAGCCGCTGGACCTGGCGGCAAGGCGGGCGTGGCTCGAACAGCGCCGGGGCGCGGTGCTGGGCTCGGACGCGTTCATCCCGTTCCGGGACAACCTCGACCGGGCGGCCCGCTCCGGGGTCGGGTACGTCATCCAGACCGGCGGCTCGACCCGGGATGAGGATGTCATCCGGGCGGCGGATGAGCATGACATGGTAATGGTCTTCACCGGGCTGCGGCTGTTTCACCACTAGCCGCGCCGGTGACTGAAGGAACAGGAGGAAAGATGGAAATGGTAAACAGTAACGACCCGTCGGCAATGGCGTCGCGGACGAACGCCCGCGGCACCAAGGGCTGGCTGAAGTTCCTGGGCATCCTGAGCATCGTCTACGGCGCGCTCTACGCGCTGAGCATCGTCGGCGTTGTCTTCGCCTGGATGCCGATCTGGCTCGGGATCGTGATGACCAAGGCCGGCGGCCGGGCGGGCGATTATGCCGAGCGGGGGGACCAGGATTCGCTGGCCGGGTACACCAAACAGCTCAAGACGCTGTTCACGGTGATGGGCGTCGTGACGCTGGTCTCGATTGCGCTCGGCATCATCCTGGGCATCGTCGGGCTGGTGGTCGGGGTGTTCTCCGGCACGATGCTGCCGGACCTGCTCGAGCAGTTCGGGTTCTAGCGCCGCGGGCGCAGACTGAGGCCGGGGCCTGTCGGCCCCGGCCTCGTCTTGAAGCTTCCCGGGGTCAGTCGCGCCGGGCGGGGTGGGCTTCCGGGTTCTGGGTGAACTGGTCCCGGCAGGCCTCGGCGCAGAAGTAGTACGTCCGGCCCTGGTATTCGTAACTGCAGGCCGCGTCCTGTTCGGTTACTTCCATGCCGCAGACCGGGTCGATATGTCGCTCGCTCATGGCAGTTCTCCTTTAGTGGTTAGACGCGGCAGCGGCCGGGCGGATGCGGTTCAGGCGTCGGGCGGGGTGTCGGGCGCGACCGGTCCGGCCGGGCGACCGTGGGCCGCGAGCCAGTCCCGGACCGTCACCAACCACGAATTGCGGGACGTAACCTGCTGGCCATCCCAGCGCTGGACCACTTCCTCGGAGGCGTCGTCGGTCACCAGCACCAGCGGCATCTTGTCCACCCAGTCGTGCCAGGCCAGCGCCGCGACGTTCTCCGGGGTCGCCTCCGGACCGTCCACGTAGCGCACCTCGGTCGGCACCTCCAGCCGACGCAGGATGTGCTGCGCCTTCCGGCAGGACGGGCAGTTCTCTTTGGCAAATACCTGGAAAGTCATCTGGCTGCTTCTCCTCAACTCGTGCGGTCAGAGTAGCGGCCCTGCGTTCCGAATCAAGATGGTTTCGCAAAGAATGACGTCAACCGGGACTGTGTCAGCCCGGGTCGGGGCCGCGACCGGGCATTTGACCTGCCGGCGGGCCGGGCTAAGCTTCTGGCTGATGGCGGCGCTCTCTGAGTTCGTCCGGCAGTGGCTCGGCCGCGACCTGCCGCGGCTGCTCGCGCTGCGCGGCGACCGGCGGTTGTACCTCGTCGGCGGCACCCTGCGCGACGCCGTGCTGGACCGGGAGCCGGGGGATTTCGATTTCGCGGTGTCCGGTTCCGGCGTCGAGTTCGCGGGCGAGTTCGCCCGGCGGTCGCGGGGCAAGCTGGTCGTGTTGTCGGAGCAGGACGACGAGGCGAGGGTCGTCAGCCGGAGCCGGGTGTTCGATTTCAACGGCTTCGGCGCCGCGGGCATCGAGGCTGACCTCGGCCGGCGGGACTTCACCGTCAACGCGATGGCCTGCGAGCTCGGCGACGATGGGCCCGGGGAACTGCTGGACCCGTTCGACGGGCGGCGCGACCTGGCGGCCGGTGTCCTGCGGCCGGTCTCGGACCGCTCGCTCAGTTCGGACCCGCTGCGGCTGCTCCGGGCGCTGCGCCTGGGACTGGAACTCGGGCTTGCGCCGGACGAGGCGGTGTACGAGCAGGCGCGAGCGGTATCGCTGTCCGGCACCGCCGGGGAGCGGATTGCGGCCGAGCTGCTGCGGATCGCGGAGCAGCCCGCATCCTCAACCGCGCTGGTCAAGCTGTTCGAGCTGGGCCGACTGGAGGAAATCCTGCCGGTGCTGGGGCCGGTGCTCAGGGACGAGAAGCTGCGCCGGCATTGTTTTCGGACCTACGCGAAGACCGAGGAGATTGTCGGCGGCGAATCCTTCTTCAGCCGGTTCGAGCCCGAGTGGCGGCAGTATTTCGACTGCTGGGGGGTAAGGGCGGAGGGAGTCGCGGAAACCGGGGACCGGGAGCCCGGCGAGCAGGAACCCGACGATGCCGTGGCCCCGACCACCGGCCTGCCCTACCGCCGGGCGTTGCTGAAGCTGGCCGGGTTGCTGCACGACGTCGCGAAGCCCGAGACGCGGTTCACCAACGGCAACGGCGAGGTTCACTTCTACGGGCACGACAGCCTGGGCGCGCGGGCGGTGGCCCGGATGGCCCGGGAACGTCTGCGGCTGTCCCGGGCCCAGGTGAAGATGCTCCAAACCCTGGTCCAGGAGCACATGCGGCTGCACCTGCTCGCGACCACCCCGGACTTGAGCGACCGCGCCATCCGACGGTTCTTCAAGGACCTGGGCGAGGAGGCGCTCGGGCTGATGATTCTCTGCTTCGCGGACGGCTGGGCCACCGCGGGCCGGACCTATCACCTCGAGGACACCATCACCAGGATGTTCGAGCAGAAGCGGGCGGAGGACGCCCGGATCAGCGTCGAGCGGTTCGTGACCGGCCACGACCTGATTGAACTGGGGCTCCGACCCGGGCCGGTGTTCAAGGTCATTCTCGAAGAGCTTGAGGAACTGCAGCTTGACGGCACGCTGGCGGACCGCCAGGCCGCGCTCGACTACCTGAAGACCAACCTGCCCGGGCTGGCCGCCGGGCGGCAGGCGGCAGAGTGATCCGGCAGAGTTACGTCTACGGCCCGGTGCCTTCGCGAAGGCTGGGACTGTCGCTGGGCCTTTCGGTCGTGCCGCCCAAGACCTGCACGATTGACTGCATCTACTGCCAGTGCGGCCGGACGACGAGCAAGACGCTCAGGCGGGAGCGGTTCTACCCGGTCGAGGACATCCTGGCGCAGGTCCGCGCCGCGGTCCGCGGGCGCAGGATTGACTTCCTGACTTTCTCCGGCGAAGGCGAGCCGACGCTCAACCTCGACATCGGGAGGCTCATCCGGCGGCTGAAGCGGGAGTTCACCATCCCGGTCGCGGTGCTGACCAACGCCACACTGCTGACCGACGCCCGGGTCCGGCGCGACCTTTACCCCGCCGACCTGGTTGTGCCTTCGCTCGACGCCGCGGACGACGCCAACTTCGCCCGCGTCAACCGGGGACACCACGACCTGCGGGTCGCCGACATCATCCGCGGGCTGGTGACGTTCCGACGGTACTTCCGGGGACAGCTCTGGCTGGAGGTGATGCTGGTCAAGAACGTCAATGATTCGCCCGAGCACCTGGTCCGGCTCCGCCGCGCCGCCGAGGACGTCCGGCCCGACCGGGTTCATCTCAACACGGTGGTCCGGCCGCCGGCGGTGCGCCGGGCCGGGCCGCTGTCCGACGACGACCTGGCCCAGGTTCAGCGGTTGTTCGGTTCGCGCTGCGAGGTCGCCGACTCCCCGCTCGGGCGGCGGCAGAGCCGGTTCCGGGGCGATGCCGAAGCCGCGGTGCTGGAACTGGTCCGCCGCCGGCCGGTCACGCCTGCCGACATCACCCGGTCGCTGGGGATTGCCCCCGGCCGGCTTGCCGGTCTCCTGCGCCGGCTCGACCCGCCGGACGCTGCCGGCGCGGACGAGCCGGCGCAGGAGACCGG
>JAWOIB010000163.1:0-12529 GCA_046484845.1 bacterium | reverse complement strand
AGCGGCCCCGGAGGAATTGGACCGGGTCTACGACCTGCCCTACACCCGTACGGAGCACCCGCAGTACCGCGAACCGGTGCCGGCGCTGGCGACGGTCCGGTTCTCGATCACCTCTCACCGCGGCTGTCTCGGGTCCTGCTCGTTCTGTTCGCTGCGCGCGCACCAGGGCCGGATCATCCAGTGGCGCAGCCCCGGCTCGGTCGCCCGGGAGGCGGCCCGTATCACCCGGGTCGAGGGTTTCCGTGGTCACATCACCGATGTCGGCGGCCCGACCGTGAACATGTACGGCGCGACCTGCGCGAAGATGAAGCGGGCAGACGTCTGTTCCGACCGCGAATGCACCTGGCCCGAGCGCTGCCCGAACCTGCGGCTGGGCCTCGACCGGCAGTTGGTCCTGCTCGAGGCGGTCCGGCGCGTGCCGGGCGTCAGCCAGGTCACGGTCGGCACCGGCCTCCGCTACGACCTGCTCGAGGGACGGGCGGGCGAGGGCTACCTCGAACAGTTGTGCCGCTTTCACGTTTCCGGCCAGTTGCGGGTCGCGCCCGAGCACATCGTGCCTGCGGTGCTGGCACAGATGCGCAAGGCCGGCCCGGACAGCTACCGCCGGTTCCGGGGGCGGTTCCGGGCGCTCAACGACCGGCTGGGCCTGCGCCAGTACCTTATTCCCTATTTCATCTCCGGCTACCCGGGCGCGACAGTGGACGACGCGGTGGTGCTGGCCGAGTACCTCGTGCGCGAAGAGCGGATGCTCATCCGTCAGGTCCAGCAGTTCACCCCGCTGCCGATGACCGCGGCCGCCACCGCCTGGCACACGGGGCAGGACCCGTTCACGGGCAGGCGGATTCACGTCGCCCGGGAGGCGGTCGAACAGCGGCTCCAGCGCAGTCTGCTCCAGTTGCAGGTGCCGGCGAACTTCGCGTTCGCCGAGCGCGAGCTGAGGCGGATGGGCCGTGACGACCTGGTGCGGCGCATCCGCCGGCTGAGCCCGGGCGCCGCGGGCGCCGGTCCTCCACGCGAGGGGCGACGGCCGGGGCGCGGGCCGGCCGCCGGTTCCTGACCGCGCTCGCCGGTTCAATTTGACCTGTCCCGGGCGAGGGCTACAATCACCGCCAATGGCAAGCCATTCCTTCAAGAAGCTACAGCTCAGGCTGGCGTTGATTGCGGTCGTGTCCGCACTGCTGGCCGGGCCGGCGTTCGGGATGTTCGAGAAGCCGGGCGCGAGCGCGCGCAGCGAGGGCATGGCCGGCGCGTTCACCGCGGTGGCCGACGAACCGGGCGCGCACGCGGTGAACCCGGCCGGGCTGGCGCTGGTGCCGGGCACGCAGTTCTCCGGGGCTTACGGCCTGCTGTTCGGCGGGCTGGGCACCAACCTGCACACCGGCAACGCGGCGTTCTCGCAGGCGGCCGGCCGGTTCGGCACCGCGGGGCTGGCCGTGGTCGAGACCGGGTTCGAACTGCACTCGGAGCGAACCCTGCGGCTGGCGCACGGGTTGTTCCTGGCGCGGGACCTCGCGTTCGGGTACGGCGTGTCCGGCTACAACCTTTACCAGCGGGACATCGGCAGCGGGTACTCGTGGGGACTGGACCTGGGGATGCTGGCGCGGCTCTACCGGGTCTGGTCGGTCGGGTTCGCGGCCCGGAACCTCAACATGCCCCGGCTGGGCACCGGTGCCGAGGCCGAACTGCCGGTGCGGCTGGCATTCGGGGTGGCCTACCGGCCCCAGGCCGGCATCACATCCGCGCTCGACGTCAGCAAGGAGCCGGGTCAGTCGACCCGGGTGAGCGTCGGGCAGGAGTTCCGAATCGTGCCCGATTTCCTGACCTTGCGCTGTGGGGTCCAGACCGCGCCGGTGCGCATGGCGGCAGGGCTCCGGACCGGGTTCCGGAACGTCCAGGTGGACTACGCGCTCAAGACCCACCCGATGCTGCCGCTCGAACACTTGTTCGGGCTGGCGGTCAGGTTCTAGCCCGATGACCTGGCTGCTCCTGCTGGCGCTGGCGGGACAGGCGCCCGCGGCCGGGCTGGACCTTAACCGGGCGACCCCGACGGAGGTCGCGCGGCTGCCGGTGCCGTCGCAGGTCGCGGAAGATATCAGCCGGTATCTCCGCGAGCGCGGCCGGCTGGCGGACGTTTACGAGCTGATGCGGGTGCCCGGGATGACCCCGGAGTTGTTCGCGGCGGTGAAGCCGTTGGTGCGGGTGAGCCCGGGCGAGGAGGACGAGTACCGGACCCGGATGGTGTACCAGCTCCAGCGGCGGCTGGCGGCCGAGGACGGGCCGACCGCGGCCGCGGTCGAGCTCTGGCAGGACATGCTGCTCGCGCCGGGTGACGTCAACCGGGCGCGGGTCGAGGACCTGCTGGTGCTGGACGGGGTGTCGCTGGTTGACGCGGTGGCGATCCGCCGCCACGTTGCCCGGGGTGGGGTCATCCGTGACCGGCGCGACCTGGCCGGCCGCGTGCCCGGGCTGTCCGGCTACGGGTACCGCAACCTGCGCGAGTTTGTCGCGTTCGACGACCAGGCGCGGTACCGGTTCGGCGGCAGTTTCCGGACCAGTTTCACGACCGATTTCGAGGGCGACTCCCGTTTCACCGAGGGCGATTACGCTTCGGCGCTGGCGACGCTGGACAAGGACTCGGCGAAGTTCTACGCCGCCGGCTTCACCGAGGCGGAACTGGATTGGTGGCGGCAGCGGCTGCTTGCCGCCCGGGCGGAGGTGGCCGGGGGCGCGAACCGGTCGCTGCTCCGGAACCGGCTGCGGGTGCGGGCGGGCCGGCACCTGGCGGTCGGGGGCTGGCTGAACCAGGATTTCTTCCAGCCCGGGACGGTCAACGACTGGCGCGGGCAGGTGGAACTGCGCGAACTGGGGCCGGTGCGCCGGGCGTTCCTGGGCGACTACCGGGTGACGCTGGGCCAGGGCATTCTGCTGGATAACAACGCCGAGCTCCGGGCCCGGACGGTCGAGCGGCCGGAAGGGCTGTTCAACGACCTGGGCCTGAACCGGGGCGCGACCTTCCGCGGCGGCGCGGCCGAGCTGGGGCAGGGCCGGGCGACGCTGGTCGGTTTCTACTCGAGCACCCGGCGCGACGCGGTCCTGAACCCGGATTCGAGCGCGAACTTCCTCGTCAACACCGAGCCCCGGCTGTCGACTTTCCGGGACGTGCTGGGCGAGACCGGGTACGGCGGGAGCCTGCGCTGGGACTTCTCGGAGTTGGGGTTCATCCCGACCGGCACGAGGCTGGCGGTGAACGCGCTCGGGCTGGCCTACGACCGGCCGTTGCGCCCCGACGCGCGGTTCCTGGACCTGCCCGGCGACGCGCACCTGCTCGACGACCCGAACTACACCCGGCTGGACACCGGCGCGACCCGGCAGTACTACAGCGCTGACTTGCGGACCGTGGTCGAGAATCTCTCCTTCGAGGGCGAGCTGGCGATGAAGCCGGGCGGGCACCCGGCATTCGCCGGGCTGGGCCGGGCCCGGGTCCAGCACGAGAACCTGTACGTCACCGCGCTGTACCGGCACTACCAGCTCGGCTACGACAATCCTTACAACCGGGGGTTCTGCGAGCAGAAGCGGTTCGAGGATACCCAGCTGGAGCGGCCGTACCGGCTGATCGACCCGGCGTTCTCGGCGATGCAGGACTACCCGATGCCCAAGGCGGAGCAGGGGCTGTACTTGGAGACGCGGTACCAGGTCTCGCGGGCCATCACCTTCACCCGGGCCTACGTGGACGTCTGGCGCAACCTGGCCTGGGACGCGAACAACGCCCGGTTCCAGGGCGAGGTGGAGTGGCGGCCGGTGTTCCCGCTCCGGTTCCGGTTCCGGCAGAAGCTGCAGTCGAAAGGGCTGCCGAAGCCGGTCGCCTCGACCCGGTCGTTCACCTTCGAGAGCAGCATCCGGGCGATGGCCTCGCTGTCCGAGCGGGACTTCCTGACCGCGGAGATGCGCGAGGGCCGGATCTACCTCACCCCGACCCTGCAGTACGGCGACAAGGCGAGCATGTCGGGCAACTTCCTGTCGGTGCAGTGGGACCGGAACTTCTCGGAGGACTTCAACTTCGAGCTGGGGGTGGCGACCTGGCTGGGCCGGGGGATGTCGCAGTGGATTCTCGAGGACGTCGGGATTGACTTCCTCGAGGGCGACGGGATGCGGTGGTACGCAGCGGTCAGCGACCGGATTTCCGACCGGCTGCTGGTGTACATGAAGCTCCGGCACAAGACGACTTTCTACTACCGCACCGGGCTTGCCGAACGGGAGGGCATTACCCTGCCCGGCGGCGAGGCGGTGGTGCGCGATTTCAACGGCCGGACCGACGGCCTCGGGGTCAGCCTGCAGGCTGACCTGTTCTGGTAAGGAGTGACGATGTTGCGAGTTTTCATCACGTTGAGCCTGGTGGCCGCAGCCGCGTTCGGCCAGCCCGAAATCCCGGCCGCGGCCTACTGGGGCCGGCCGACCGGCTGGTCGAGCGGCCGCGAGGTGGTGCCGGGCGCGGGCTGGTTCGATACCGGCCCGGGGCAGGTGTTCCTGCGGCCGGCGCGGCTGGGCTTTGCGGACCGGCCGGGCGTGGAGCTGGGCTTCGCGGGCCGGGCGCTGAGCGAGCAGCGGACCCGGCTGGTGTACGACCAGTTCGAGAATGCCATCGGCGAGCTGGTGGTGGCGGACAACCTGACCGGCGCGTGGCTGGCCGGGCCGGTGGCGGCGGCGCTGCCGCTGGCGGGGCTGGCGACGGTGGCGGTCGGGCTGCGGCCGGTGGCCGACTACAACTACTCGTACCAGAAGGATTACCGCGACGATTTCTATGTCGTCATCGGCACCGACCGGGTGGCGGCGAGCGGGACGCTGTACGAGGCGGCGGGCGGCATCGGGGTCCGGCCGGTGCGCTGGCTGGCGGCCGGGGCGAGCGCGGGTTACCGGTTCGGCCGGCGCGAGGTGCTGGTCGAGCTGGCGCGGTACGAGGACACGACCCGTTACGAAGAGAGCGGCCGGCCGGCCGGGCTGGGCTACGCGGCCGGGCTGGTGCTGGAGCCGGTGGCCGGGTTCCAGCTTGACGCCGGGTACGACGGCGGGCTGACGCTGGCCGACTGGCGGTCGGCGGCGGCGGAGGACGCGGCGGTCGGGCGCGGCCAGCCCTGGCAGGCGCGCCTGGGCGTGGCCTACTTCGCGCCCGGGGTACTGCCGAGCCGGGTGACCGCCGAGGCGGGCTACACCGGCTGGGCCGCGGTTGACAGCGGCTGGAGCAACGTGCTGGCGGTGCGGGCCGGGGTAGAGCATACCCTGGCCGGCGCGCTCCGGCTGCGCTACGGCGCCGGGGTGGAACCGCTGCCGTACGCGACCGAGATTCACCGGGTGCTGGCCGGGGCCGGGCTGGGCTGGGACGCGGGTATCGCCCGGTTCGACGCCGGGTTCAGCGTCGGGCGCGAGGTGTTCGGGGCCGGGCAGTTCCCGGCCGGGCTCAACCCGCCGGACCAGCAGGTGTACCAGACCGGCACCGGGTTCGCCCTGACGGTCAGCCGGGACTTCTAGGTGCGCGCGCTGCTGGTCCTCCTGCTGGCGCTCGGCCTCGCGCCGGCCACAACCCGGCACCTGCGGGTGGTGCACACCAACGATATCCACGGCGCGCTGCTGCCGTCCGAGGCCTGGTGGATGAGCCGGGATTTCCCGCCGCCGCTGGGCGGGGCGGCATCCGCGCTGGGACTGGTCCGGGAGCTGCGGGCGGCGGCGCAGGCCGAGGGCCGCGGGTTCCTGCTGCTGGACGCGGGCGACTGCCACAAGGGCTCGCCGCTGGGCGAGCACGAAGGTGGCGCGGCGGCGGCGGACTGGTTCAACCGGGCCGGGTACGACGCGGTCGGGGTCGGCAACAACGATTACGCGGACGGCATCGGCCGGCTGCGCGATTTCTCGCGGGCCTGCCGGGCGGCCCGCCTCAACGCCAACATCCGGGTCAAGGCTACCGGTGAGAGCCCGGACTTCCTGGCGCCGCGACTGCTGGTCGAGACCGGCGGGCTGAAGGTCGGCATCGTCGGGCTGATTTCCAGCTACCAGAACGAGCTCATCCGGGACAGCCTGGAGGGGGATTTCGCGGTGCGCAACGAGCAGGAGGTCGCCCGGGCGGAAATCGCCCGGCTGCGCGAGGCGGGCGCGGACGTCATCATCGGGCTGACCCACGTCGGCCACCGCTACGAGCTGCAGCTGGCGGAGCGGGTGCCGGGGTTCGACGCGATTATCGGCGGCCGCAGCCACACCGCGCTGCGGTCCGCGGCGGTCGGTCCGTCCGGTCACACCATTGTGGTCCAGGCCGCGAGCCGGCTCAGCGCGGTGGGCATCCTCGACCTGGCGGTGGATTCCGCGACCGGGACGGTCACCGGCTACGACTGGGAGCTGGTCAACCTTTTCAGCGACGAGTTCCCGGCCGACCCAGACTACGCCCGCGAGCTGGACTCGCTGCGGCGGGTGGTCGAGGCCGGGTTCGACGAGGTCGTGGGCCGGGCGGCGCGGGACATTGCCCGGGGCGACCCGATGCGGGAATCGCCGGCAGGCAACTTCGTGACCGACGCGATGCGGGAGTACGCCGGCGCGGACATTGCTTTCCAGAACGTCGAGGGCATCAGCCGGGACATCCCGGAGGGCGAGATCAGCTACCGGGACTGCTACGAGATGGACGGCCACGGCAACACGCTGGTCACGGGCAGCTACACCGGACGGCAGGTGCGCGAGATGCTCGAAGCCGCGGTCAGCGGCCGGTGGTCGGTCTGGCAGGTTTCGGGCGCCCGGTTCGAATACGACCCGGCAGGCGGGCAGGGCCTGCGTGTCCGGTCGGCGACGGTCGGGGGCGAGCCGCTGGTCCCGGACCGACGCTACCGGGTGGTCACCAATTCCTGGCTCGGGGGCGAGGAGGGCCAGTTCCGGGTCTTCCGCGACGGCGAGGATGTCGAGGACACCGAACTGCCGGTGCGGGAGGCGCTGGTCGCTTACGTCCGGCGCCATTCACCGGTCAGCGCGCGGGTCGAAGGCCGCATCAACCGCACGCCCGGACCCTGAGCCCGGGTCATGTGGCCGGTCCGCCCGATTGACGAACCGGCCGCGGCGGCGCTGGCCGCGGCGGCCGGCACCAGTCCGCTGCTCGGTCGACTGCTCTGGCTGCGCGGGGTCCGGGACGCGGCCGCGGCCCGGCGCTGGCTGGAGCCCCGGCTGGAAGATCTGTACCCGCCCGAATCCCTGCCCGACTTCGCGCCGGCCGCGGACCGGGTCATCAGGGCGATCGAACGCCGGGAGACGATTCTCATCTGGGGCCACGACGACCTCGACGGGGTCACCGCGGTCGCGCTGCTCAAGCTGGTGCTCGAGGGGATGCGGGCCCGGGTCCTTTACCACATCCCGGCCCGGGGCCGGGAGAAGCACGGGCTGGACGCGGGCCGGGCGGAGGCGTTCGCGGCGCAGGGCGCCCGGCTGGTCATCACGGTTGACTGCGGCATTACCAACCGCGCCGACATCGCCCGGCTGGGCGAGCGGGGCGTCGACGTCATCGTTACCGACCACCACGAACTGCCGGACGGCCTGCCGCCGGCGCTGGCGAGTATCGACCCGAAGCGGCCGGACTCGGCCTACGGCTACCGCGGGCTGTCGGGCGCGGGAGTCGCGCTCAAGTTCGCGCTCGGCCTGGCCGGCCGCCGGCCCGGGCTGACCCCGGCCGAGTTCTGGTCGTCCGAGCCGGACGCGGTTGCGCTGGCGGTGCTCGGGACGATCGCGGACCGGGTGCCGCTGACCGGCGAGAACCGGACGCTGGTTGCCTGCGGTATGGGCAAGCTGCTGGACTGCCGGCTGGCCGCGGTCCGGGCGGTGCTGGCGCGGCTCGACTGCGGGCCGGCGCACGGGCGGTACGCGCCGCTGGCGGCACTGCCGCGGCTGCTGCCGCTGTTTGCGGCGGCGGACGGGCTGGGCGCGGTCGAGCGGCTGCTGGACCCGGACCCGGCCAGCGCGGGCTGGTGGCTGGACGAGCTGGAGCAGAAGGCAAAGGAATGGCAGGCCGAGGCCGAGGCGACCTGGCAACTGGCGCAGGCCGCGGCCCGGATCGGTGACGGGCTGATTGTGGTCAAGGACCGGCGGCTGTCGCTCCGGGCGCTGGGCTACTGCGCGACGAGGTTCCGGTACGCCTACCACCTGCCCGCGCTGGTGATGGGCTGGCGGGGCGACGCCTGGGTCGGTGAATGCCGCGGCACCGAGGGAATGAGCCTGGTGGAACTGCTGAGCGCCCAGCGGGAGAAGTTCATCGATTACGGCGGGCACCGGCTGGCGGCCGGGTTCACGATTGCCGACGAGCGGGTGGAGGAGTTCATCGCCGCGGCGGAGCGGTACGCGCACGAGAACTTCGCCCGGAGCGTGGCGCAGGGCGAGCGGGAGCGGGCCGACCTGCTGCTGCCGCTGGCCGGGTTCGAGCCCGGGGTCCGGCGGCTGGCGCCGTTCGGGGAGGGCAACCCCCGGCCGTGGTTCGTGTCCGAGCCGACCCGGGTGCGGGAGCACGCCCGGTACTGGACCGCGGAGACCCGGCCGGACCTGCCGCTGTACCCGGGGCCGGCCGCGGTCCTGCCGGACGACGCGACGGCCCGGCTGCTCTACACCGTGGACGACGAGGGCCGGGTGCTGGTCCGGGAATGCCGGGCGGCGCCGGGTGAGCCGGCGGACGGGCGGGCCGGTTGAGCGGAGCGCGCCCGGTCGCGTGACGCGAGTCACCGGCGGGTAGACCGATGGCGGACCGGGTGGTTCACTGCCGGCGCAAGCCGGTTCGGGCCCGGCACGGCTGGGTGTTCTCCAACGAAATCACCGGGGTCGAGGGCGGGCCGGAACCGGGCGACACGGTGCGCGTGTTCGACCGCCGGCGGTTCGTCGGCTCCGGGCTGTACAACCCCCATTCGCTCATCGCGGTGCGGCTGTACTCGGACCGCGAGGAGGAGTTCGACCTCGATTTCCTCAAGCGCCGGCTGGCCGCGGCGCGCGAGTACCGGCGGCTGGCGCTGCCGGGCGAGACCGATTTTCGGCTCTGCTACGGTGAGAGCGACGGCTTGTCCGGGCTGGTGGTGGACAAGTACGGCGGGCATTACGCGGTCCAGGCTTATGCGCTGGGCGTCGAGCGTCGACTCGAACTGGTGGTCCGGGCGCTGGTCGAGGACTGCGGGGCGGAGTCGGTGTATGAGAAGAACGATTTCCGGCTGCGCGACACGGAAGGCCTGCCGCGCCGGCAGGGTCCGCTGCACGGCCGGCCGGGCCGCGAGCTGGTCATCACCGAGAGCGGGGCGCGGTTCCAGGTGGACATCGAGTCCGGGCAGAAGACCGGCTGGTACTTCGACCAGCGCGACACCCGGCGCCGGGTGCGGGAGCTGGCCCGGGGCCGGCGGTTCCTGGACGTGTTCAGCTACTCGGGCGGGTTCGCGGTCAGCGCCGCGCTGGGCGGGGCGGAGGCGGTGACGGCGGTGGACGGCTCAGCGGCCGCGGCCGCGCTGGGTGCGGTCAACGCCGGGCTGAACGGGGTCGCGGACCGGGTCGAGTTCCGGGTCGAGGATGCGTTCGATTACCTCGGGCAGTTGGCGGCCGGGGAGCCGGGCGGGCAAGGGTTCGACATGGTCTGTCTCGACCCGCCGGCGTTCATCAAATCCCGGCGCGAGAAACCGGCCGGGCTGCGCGGGTTCCGGGCCATCAACGTGCTGGCGATGCGCGCCCTGCCGCCCGGCGGACTGCTGGTCAGCTGCTCCTGCTCGCACCACCTGTCCTGGCAGGACATGCTTGAGATGCTGGCGGACGCGGCCCGGGACGCGGGCCGGGAGGCTGTCATCATCGAGCGCACCACCCAGGGCCCGGACCACCCGGTGCTGTTGAGCATGCCGGAGACCGAGTACCTGCGTTGCTTTGTCCTCCGGGTCGCCTGACTGAGCCCGGAGACCGAAGCGGCGGGCGGAGAGGATGAGACGGCGAGGATGAAGGGGCGGCAGTCCTGACCCTCTCGCTTCTTTCCTTCCGTCCTGCCCTTCCGCCTCGTCCCTTACCTTGCGTCCCGGCCTTCCGGTCCCCGTGCGTCAGCGCAGGACCGGGGACCAGGTCGGGGCGGACGCTCCGTTGAGCCGGGTGACCCGGGTCTGGTTCGCGCCGTTCCAGTTCATGACGTAGATTTCCGGCGCGCCGTCGCGGGTCGAGGTGAAGGCGATGTGCATCCCGTCCGGGGACCAGCTCGGGTCCTCGTTGCTGCCCCGGGTGGTCAACCGGACGTAGGTGTCGCCGAGGATGTTGGTGACGCAGACCTGGTGCCGGCCGTCGGGCTGGCGCTGGACGAACGCGACCAGGTCGCCCTGCGGGGACCAGGCAGGCGTGGTGTTGTACGCGCCCTCGAAGGTCAGGCGCCGGAAGTCGGTGCCGTCCGCGGACATCACATAGACCTGGGGCGCGCCGGTCCGGTCGGACACCAACGCCAACTGGCGGCCATCCGGCGACCAGGTCGGTGAAATCTCGATGGCCCGGCTGTTGGTCAAACGGCGCAGGTTGCCGCCGTTTGCGTCCAGCAGGCAGATTTCCGACCGGCCGTCGAAGCTCAGCGAGGCGGCGATGGTCCGGCCGTCGGGCGACCAGGCCGGGGTGGTGCTCAGGCCGTCGCGGTGAGTGATGCGCCGGTCGCTGCGGTCGGCGATGCCAAACAGGTGGATGTCGAGCGAGCGCGAAGAGAAGCTGCAGTAGGCCAGCCGCCGGCCGTCCGGGGACCAGGCGGGAAAAAGCTTGGTACTGCCGCCGTCGGTGAGCCGGACCGGGTTCGCGCCGTCGTAGTCCACCATCGCCAGCTCCTTCTGGCCGGGCGCGACCTGGCGCGAGAAGGCGATTCTCGTCCGGTTGATGCCCTCGAAGCCGGTCAGCAGCTTGATGATGTCGTCCGCGACCTCGTGGGCCAGCCAGCGCCAGTCCGGGCGGAGCGGGTAGCCCTTGGAGGCTATCCGGCGGTTGGTGTTCAGGTCGTAGAGGTTGATTTCCAGCGCGGGCCCGCCCCGCTTTGCGACCACCTGCCCGGTGACGAGCACCTCGGCCCCGGTTGTGCCCCAGCCCTTCAAGTCCACCTTCGCCGGGTCGGTCTCGAAGTTCCAGGCGTCGCCCGGCTCTGGTTCGGGGAAGCTGAAATGGAGCGAAAACCGCAGGTCGGCGGAGATCACCTCGCGGGTCTCCCGGGTGCGCGGGGTCAGCGAGTCGGCAAGCCCGGCCGCGGTCCGGAACGGGGCGATGACCAGGCTCAGCCGGCGCTTGCCGCCGGTCTGGGTCAGCCGGAGCCAGATTTCGTCGCCGAAACTCGAGGCCGGGGCGGACACGGTGGTGTCTTCGATCGGGGGCGGCTCGGGCAGGGATTCCGCGGCCGCGTGGGCGGACAGCAGCAGCAGCAGCGCGGAAACGATGACCCCGCGTCGGGCCGGGGCGCGGGGCGCGGGCGTCAGTCGGGCAAACGACATCCGGAGAGATTCTAGAGGCCGGGCCGCGCCGGTCAAGGACAACCGGCAGGCGCTCTCACCGGGGGCACTCGGCCAGCCCCGGTTTGACACCTCCCGCCCGGCGGGGGTAAGCTGTGTTGAGAAAGCAGGATTTCGGACCAATGACAGGACGTGTCCGGCCGGCGGTCGAGTCCGCCCAGGGAGGCAAATGATGAATCAGGCAGTCTGCAGGCCGCTCGCAGTCGCAACCATCCTGCTCGCGCTGACCGCCCCGACCCTCGCCGGTACGCCCCTGCGCGGGCAGGGCCGGATGGCCGATTTCCGTGAACATCAGGCGGTGATGGATTCGCTCAGCCAGGTGCATCCGCGGCTCCGGGGTCGTTGGCTGGCCGAACGCGGGCTGGAGATGCCGGGCATCAATGCGCCGCTGCCGGCTTCGCCGCTCTCGGACTCGGGCGGTCTGCGTCTGGTCGGCAAATGGGGGCGGGGGCCTTCGGTTGCGGTCACGGGTCGGGACTCGCTCGTGTTCCTCTCGCTCGGCAGCCAGGTCGCCATCATCAACTTCGCGGACCCGGAGAACCCGGAGGTTCTCTCCGAGCCGCAGGCGATGGGACTCGTGACCCGGGCCGCGGTCCGGGACTCATTCCTGTACATCGGTGCCCGGACCGGCCAGGCCGGCATCGAGGTCTGGAACATTGAGGACCCGCGCAACCCGGTGTTCCGCAGCCGGACCCCGACCCTGCTCAGCGACTTCTGCGTCAGGGATACGTTTCTCTACCTCACCCAGGCGTTCTCCGGTCCGAACGACACCTTCAAGATCTACAGCATCGCCAATCCGGAGAACCTGCGCCTGCTTGGGGCCTGCCGGGACTCGGGCGATGCGGTCACGGTAACGAACAACGCCGCGTTCCTGGCCGACCGCTGGGGACTGTATGCGCTGGACGTGAGCGACCCGGCCAACCCGCGCCGGGTCGGCGGCTATCCCGGGGTGCCGATTTCGGTCGAAGCCCGCGGGAACATCCTGTGCGCGAGCTTCATGGACCCGAACCAGCCGGACTGGCTGCGGTTCGAGATACTCG
>JAWOIB010000078.1:0-24284 GCA_046484845.1 bacterium | reverse complement strand
GCTACCCCGGCGGCTCCCCCGGTGGCTAGGGGGACGTAGGTGGGGGTGGGGGAGCGGGCTGAATCCGGACCCGGCGTCGGCATCGGTTGGTCTGAACTGGAAGCGGTTTCGGCGGCGGGTCCTGGGACCGCCGGAGCGGTCGGCGTGGGGACGGGCGGCAGGAAGTCCTGTTCTGTTGAAGGAATCAGGTGTCCAGCCAGTTGTGTCGGCAGGGCCGGAGGTGCCCGTTACGTGGCCGGGCGGTTTGTTCGGTCAGCGAGCGACGACGACCCGGCGCGGGGCGTGACCGGCGGCAGCGCGCAGGTAGTACACGCCCGGCACGAGCCGGGTCGGGTCGGCCTTGCGGCCGAGCGCGTCGTAGATCTCGCCAGCGACTATGTTCCTGAGTTCCCCGGCGGTGTAGATTGTGCGAGGTGGCGTGCCGGCCGGCACCAGGGAGGCGGGGTCGGCCGTGAGGCCAGCCGCTCCGCGCGGCCGTAACGTGCCGTCACCGATCAGCGTCATGCCGTAGAACCAGCTCTGCTCCCCGGGGTGGAACCCGCCCGCGGCCCGGGCCGCAAACCAGTCGCGGAAGGCTTCGTTGAAGCTGGCGCCGAGGGCGAGCGGGAGGTACCAGTCCTGGAACTCGAGCATCGAGCCGGTCTTGGTCGAGCCGACCGCGTTCAGACCGTGCTCGTTGCCGAACACGTAGAGCCCGCCGGCGTTGTTCCATTCAACGTACCGGGCGTTGGAGCAGGCGAACAGGTTCCAGAACCGACCTTCCGGGTTGTCCACGGGCAGCCAGCTGGCGTAGTAGTAGTCGTGGCTGTCGCGCTGGGCGTAGGCCATCTGGTGGCCGCCGGGCCAGGAATGGGCGCAGAGCAGGACCGATTCAAGCGGCATGGTGCGGATGCGGTCGCGGTAGTCCACCGCCTTGGTGGTTTCCGGGTCCCAGACAGCGGTGCGGTCGAAGTAGACCAGCCCATGGCTCTGGTCCCAGCCCGGGGCCCACAAGCTCCAGTCGTCGTCAATGTAGGTCAGCGCCCGGCCGGATGAAGGCAGTGTGCCTGAACGCCAGGCGTGGCTCCGTTCCAGGTGCGCCCGGAGCCGGGCTTCGCCGTTGCTGAGCCGGTGCACGTACATCCGGCTGACCCCGATTTCCGGGCCGACGTCTCCGGTGTGGGTATCAAACTTGCCGTCCTCACCCGGAACGAGCGAATCGAGGCTGCCGTAACGTTCCAGCGTGTCGAGCCAGGTGCCGTCGAGATCCATGAAGTACAGGTCGCAAGGGAACTCCTCGTAGCCGTCGTTGACCCCGCGGTTGTTGAAGTCGTTGAGCATCTGGAACCATGCGACCGGCAGGTTACCGATGAGCACCGCGCTGACCAGCCCGGAATCGCGCTCCGCCTGCAGGAAGGCGCGCAGGGATTCGGGCGCTGTGCCCCGCGCGGCGACGAGCGCGGCGGTCCAGCCGTCCCGGGCCAGGCCGACAAGCATCGAGTCAAGCTGTTCGGCCAGCGGCTCGACCAGCCGGTCTTCGACAATGACGGTGACCCGGCTGTCCCCGGCGTGGATGGTGCGGACCGATGCCGCCTGCCAGGTCGGCCCGGCGGGATGGTCCTGCAGCCATTCGAGGTAGGTGAGCGGCCGGGAATCGTCCGGGCTGGCCCAGCGGGTGACGGGCGGAAAGGAGGCGACCAGCAATATCGCAAGGAGCATACTCATGTAGTGATTCTACCCGGCACTCGGCGATTGACAAGCCGGGTTGCCGGGCAACAATATTCGGGTGAACCGTAGCCAGGCCCGTCGCCGCATCGAATCGCTCCGCCAGGAGCTCGACGAGCACAATCGCCGTTACTACGTGCTGGCGCAGCCGACCGTCTCCGACCGGGAGTACGACGAGCGGTTGCGCGAGCTGGCCGGGCTGGAAGCGGCCTACCCGGAATTCGCCAGCCCGGAATCGCCGACTCAGCGCGTCGGTGGCGAACCGCTGGCGGAATTCGCGACCGTCACTCACCGGCTGCCGATGCTCTCGCTTGACAACACCTACTCGTACGAGGAACTGCGGGAGTTCGACGGCCGGGTTCGGAAGGCGGTTGCGAAGCCGGTCTACCTGGCCGGGCTCAAGATTGACGGGGTCGCGGTTTCGCTGCGGTACGAGGGCGGCAGGCTGGCGCTGGCCGCAACCCGGGGTGACGGCACGCGTGGCGATGACATCACCGTCAACATCAGGACGATTCGTTCCGTCCCGCTGGTGCTGCGTCAGGAGCGGTCCGGTTTCCGCGAGTTCGAGGTTCGGGGCGAGGTGTACCTGCCGCGCCGGAGGTTTGAGGCCATCAACCGCGAGCGGGACGAGGAGGGATTGCCGCCGTTTGCCAACCCGCGCAACGCCGCGGCCGGCACGCTCAAGCTGCTTGACCCGGGTGAGGTGGCGAAGCGCAGGCTGGATTGCTGCATTCATACCATTCCGGTGCCGCCGGCCCGGGAGAGCGTCTCCGACCACGAGGTCCTGGCGGTACTGACCGAGCTCGGGTTCCGGGTCGTGCCGGGCCGGGTGCTGCCGGACATCGAGGCGGTGATCGGGTATTGTGAGAGCTGGGTCGGGCGCCGGCACGAGCTCGATTTTGATGTGGACGGCGTGGCGGTGAAGCTCGACCGGTTCCCGGACCGCGAGGAGCTGGGCGCGACCGGCAAGAGCCCGCGCTGGGCGGTGGCCTACAAGTACCCGCCCGAGGAGCGGGAAACGGTGGTGCGCGAAATCGAGCTCAACGTCGGCCGGACCGGGGCGGTGACCCCGGTGGCGGTGATGGACCCGGTGCCGCTGTCGGGCACGACCGTGACTCATGCGACCTTGCACAATTTCGCGGAGCTGGAGCGGCTGGACGTCCGGATCGGAGATACGGTGCTGGTGCACAAGGCGGGCGAGATTATCCCACAGGTGTTGCGGGTGGCGAAGGAACGGAGGCCTAGGGGAGCGCGGAAGTACCGGCGGCCGGAAGCCTGCCCGGCCTGTTCTGCCCCGTTGTTTCGGGAGGGCGAGGAGGTCGCCTGGCGGTGCGTCAACGCTTCCTGCCCGGCGATGCTCAAGGCCCGGCTGCTGCATTTCGCAGGCCGGTCGGCAATGGACATCGAGGGCATGGGGGAGAAGCTGGTTGACCAGTTGGTCCGGTCCGGACTGGTCCGAAGCATCGCAGACCTGTACCGGCTCGAACCCGGACAACTGGTCGGGCTGGAACGGATGGGCGAGAAGTCGGCTGCGAACCTGTGCGCGGCGATCGACCGAAGCCGGGAGCGGCCGCTCAGCAGGGCGCTGTTCGGGCTGGGCATCCGTCACGTCGGGGCGCAGGCAGCGCGGTTGCTGGTGCGCCGGTTCGGGTCGGTGACCGCGCTGGCCGGTGCGGCGGCCGAGGCCATCGCCGAGCAGCCCGGAATCGGGCCGAAGGTCGCGGAGTCGGTCCGAAACTTCTTCGCGGACCGGGAGAACCGCGAGTTGGTCGAGCGGCTGCGTGCGGTCGGGCTGCGGCTGGAGGAAGGGGTCGCGGTCGGCCCGAGGCCGCTGGCTGCGAAGAAGTTCGTACTGACCGGTGCGCTCGAGGGCTTCACCCGCGAGCAGGCGACCGAGCTGGTGCTGGCGCTGGGCGGCAGCGTGTCATCGTCGGTCTCGAAGAAGACCGACTACCTCGTGGCGGGCAGCGCCCCGGGTTCGAAGTACGACAAGGCTCGGGAGCTGGGTGTCACGATTCTTGATGAGGCCGGCTTTCGGGAGCTGACCGGGGCGGGCGGCCGATGTTGACTGCCGGTCTCGATACCTTGGTTCAGTACCTGAAGGGCATCGGGCCGAAGCGGGCGCGGTTGTTCGAGAAGCTGGGGATTCGCACCGTTCGGGACTTGCTGTTTCATGTTCCCCGGCGGTACGCGGACCGTTCCGCTACCGTCCCGATCCGAAGCCTCGCGCCCGGGGCGGAGGTGACGGTGTTTGGCCGGGTGGTCGCGGCCGGCGCCCGTCGTACCCGCAATCATCGTCAACTGGTATCCTGCATCGTGACCGACGGCGGGGGCAGTATCGAGGCGCTATGGTTCAACCGGCCCGGGCTCAAGGACCGGTTCCGGCCCGGCCAGGAAGTGATGCTGTCGGGAAAGGTGAGCGCGTACCGGGGGCTGCAGATGGTCAACCCGGCGGTCGAACAGCCGGAGCCGGGTGGGGATTTCACCGGTTCGGGCGCAATCATCCCGATGTACCCGCTGACCGAGGGTTTGTCAACCTGGGTGTTGCGTCGAGTGCTGCGTGACGCGCTCGACCGTTTCGGTGGCGGACTGGCCGAGACCCTGTCTGCGGAAACCCGGGCACACTACGGCTTCCCCGACATCTTGTCCGCACTGGAGACGGTGCACTTTCCGCGTGAGGTGGCGGCCGCGAACCTGGCCCGGGACCGGCTGGCCTATGAGGAGCTGTTCTACCTGGAATTGTTGCTGGCCCTGCGCTACCGGATGCATACAGACCGGTTCAAGGGCCGCGCGCTGGTTGAGACCGGGGTGCTGACCGGTCCGTTTCGCGCACTTCTCGGGTTTGAGTTCACCGCGGCCCAGCGTCGCGTCATCACCGAGATTCTGGCAGATATGGCCCGGGACCGTCGGATGAACCGGTTGTTGCAGGGCGATGTCGGGTCGGGGAAGACCGTAGTTGCACTGTACGCGATGCTGGTAGCGGTAGAGAGCGGAGCCCAGGCGGTGCTGATGGCCCCGACCGAGATTCTTGCTGCCCAGCATTTCCTCGGCTGGCAGGAGACACTGGCGCGTCTCAAGGTGGATGCGCGGCTGCTGACCGGCTCGACAAGGACGGCTGCCCGGCGGGAGATTCTGGCCGGGCTGGCGGCGGGGGGCGTCAGTATGGTGTTCGGCACCCACGCGCTGATCGAGGATGAGGTTCGGTTCCACCGACTCGGGCTGGCGATAGTTGATGAACAGCACCGGTTCGGGGTGATGCAGCGGGCGGCGCTGCTGGGCAAGGACGCGGCCCCAGACTTCCTCGTAATGACCGCCACCCCGATACCCCGGACGCTGGTGCTGACGGTGTACGGTGATCTGGACGTCTCGCTCCTGGATGAGAAACCGGCCGGACGCCAGGAAGTGGTGACCCGGGTTGTACCCGAGGGCCGGCGGCAGCGGGTGTACGACTACATGGAATCGCGGATTGAGCAGGGCGAGCAGGCGTTCGTGGTGTGTCCGATAATCGAACAGAGCGAAAAACTGGAGCTGCAGTCCGCGGTGGCTACTTTCGAGCGGGTGCGGGCCGCGTTTCCCCGGCGTCGGGTCGGGCTGGTGCACGGCAGGATGCCGTTCGAGGAGCGCGACGAGGTGATGGATCGGCTGCGCCGAGGCGAGCTCGACATCCTGGTTTCGACCACGGTCATCGAAGTCGGGGTGGACATTCCGGGCGCGTCGGTGATGATGATCGAGCACCCGGAACGGTTCGGGCTGGCGCAGTTGCACCAGTTGCGCGGCCGGGTCGGCCGGGCCGGTCAGCGGGCGGTCTGTGTGTTGATGGCGCCCTCGGGCGCGGTGGAGAGCATGGAGCGGCTGCGGTTCTTCGCCGCGACCGGCGACGGTTTCCGGTTGGCGGAGCGGGACCTGGAACTGCGCGGGCCGGGCGAAATCCTCGGCACGCGGCAGTCCGGCCTACCCGACCTGCGGGTTGCAGACGTGGTCAAGGACCAACGGCTGTTGCAGGACGCCCGGCGAGATGCGTTCCGGCTGGTCGAGATAGACCCGGAGCTGGTTGCCCCGGGGCATGCGTTGGTGCGACGGACGCTGTTCGAGAGATACTGTGGTCGTGAGGAACTGATGAGAGTGGGGTGATGATGGCTGGCAGAGACTTGCGGATTTTCGGAAAGTGCAGAGCACGGGTGGTTCTGAGGCTGGCGGGCGTCGCGGCCTGCTCGGTCGTGCTGCTGGCCGCCTGCGGGCACCGGAGCCCGGCGGTCGGGCCGCTTCGGGAAGTTACGGTCGTCACCGACCACTGGGTTGAGGTCGAGGAGGCGGTACGGGGCACGCTCCAGCGCCCACAGGCGACCCCCCAGCTCGAGCCGGAGTTTGAACTCCGGGTGTTCAGCCCGGCCGAGTACCGGACCTGGTCGCTGTTCCGAACCGTGCTGCTGATCGGGCCGGTGGGCGACAGCATCGTCCATGGTGTGCTCGGTCCGCGGGCGGACTCGCTGCCCGAGACCGATTTCGCGCTGTTCAGGGTGCCCAATCCGTGGGCGGATAATCAGGAACTGCTGGTGTTTGCGGTCAGCGCGGATACGCTGCTGGTTCCCGGTCTGGAGCGGTACGCCGACCGGATTCACCTGACCTGCCGGCAGGCGGTACTGCGGCATGTCGCCCGGGCGGTCTATCACCGGGGCCTGAACCAGCCGGCCACCGACTCACTGCGGGAGGAGTTTGCGTTCAGCCTCGACGTGCCCCGGAGTTGGTGGCTGGACCGGTCCGCGGCCGACTCCGGGTTCGTGTTCGCGTTCGGGCATTACCCGGACCGCAACGTCTTCGTCTACTGGGAGGAGGGCGAGCGGCCGCTGGAGTCCGGGCCGCTGTTCGAGTTGCGCGACCGCCTGTCCCGGCGGTACTACGACGGGGACTTTGTGCCCGACACCCTGCGCGAGTCGCGGTTCATCGAGTTCCTGGCCGATTCCTGTCTGCGGCTACAGGGCATCTGGCAGAACCGGGAGCACGCCATCGGCGGGCCCTTTGTCAGCTACGGGTTCAACCACCAGGGCCGCTTCTTCCTGCTCGACGGGCTGGTGTTCAACCCGGGGCGGAAGAAGCTGGACGGCCTCATCCAGGCCGAAGCGGTGATGCGGACGTTCACGCCGCGTTGAACGTCAGGCGAGCGGCTTCTCGTAGATGCGCCAGGTCTTGTAACGCTCGCCGCCGAGCAGGCGGATGGGCCGGATGATGGCCTCGTTGTCCTCGAGTATCCATGACAGTTCGCCCCAGCGGTAGCCAAGCCGTCGGGCGCCCGCGAACGCTTCGTGGTACATCACCGCGCCCAGTCCGAGGTGTTGGAACCTGCGCTTGACTCCCAGCGCCCAGAGCCGGCCCCGGTTGATGTGCCGCCGGCCGAGCAGGAACCTGAGCCAGCCGAACGGGAACATCCGGCCGCGCAGGCGGATGAGCACCTGGTTGTAGTCCGGTAGCCCGATGGCCATCGCCGCGATCTCGCCCTTGTAGAAAACCAGCGGGCAGAGCTCGGGTACGATGACCGGCTTCAGCTGTCGGGCGAGTTCGTCGATTTCGGCCGGGGTCATCGGGGCGAAGTCCCAGTTGCGGGACCAGGCGTCATTGTACACCTCGGTGGCGTAACCGAGGTCACGTGCCATCTGGCGCAGGTCAACCGGCCGGGTGACAAGGTCGCCCGAGGCTTTGTGGGCCTCGATGACCCGGGTGATCTTCTCGGGCAGGCTCCGGGCCAGGTCGAGCCGGAAGCCATAGAGGTCCTTGACCTTGGCGTAGCCTGCCTGCTCGATCAGCCCGGCATACCATGGCGGGTTGTAGCAGGTCTTGATCATCGGCGGCTGGCGGAAGGCGTCGACGAGCAGGCCGCATTCGTCGTTCATCGAGGGGTTGGCCGGCCCGAACAGCCGCGCCAGGCCTGCCTCGCGGCACCAACCTTCGGTCGCGCCGAGCAGGGCGGCGGTTACCTCGGGGTCGTTGACCGATTCGTAGAACCCGAAGAAGCCGATGCTTGAGCTGTGGTACTCGTTGTAGTTGCGGTCGTTGATGGCTGCGATGCGGCCGACCGCGCGGCCGTTGCGCTCGGCCAGGAACAGCTCGCGGTCGGCGTGTCGCCAGAACGGGTTGCGGCCCGGGGTGAGCGTGTCCGCCAGTTCGCGGTTGAGCGGCGCGACCCAGTTCGGGTCCCCGACGTAGATATCGTGGGCGAGGGCGATGAACCGTTTAAGCGCGCGTCGGTCACGGACGGCGCGCACTTCCAGCGCCATGGTCAGGCCAGCAGGCCGAACTTGCGGCCGATGCGCTCGAAGAGCTCCAGCGCGAGGTCGATGTCTTCGTCGGTGTGGGTGGCCATGTAGCTCGTGCGGATGAGCGATCGGTTGGGCGGAACCGCGGGCGGCAGGACCGGGTTGGCGAAGATCCCGCCGTCGTAGAGCGCCCGCCAGAAGTTGAGCGTCTTCATGTCCTCGCCGATGTGAATCGGGATGATCGGGGTGACGGTGTTGCCGATGTCGTAGCCCATCCCGCGCAGGCCGTCCAGCATCCGGCCGGTGTTGCGCCAGAGCCGCTCGCGGCGCTCCGGTTCGGTCCGGATGATGTCCAGCGCGGCGAGCACCGTCGCAACCGCCGGGGGCGGTATCGCGGCCGAGAAGATCAGCGAGCGGGCGTTGTGACGGATGAACGTGATGACCTTATGGTCGCCGGCGACGTAACCGCCTATCGAAGCGAACGCCTTGGAGAAGGTGCCCAGGATCAGGTCGATTTCCTTCTCGACCCCGAAATGCGCGGCGGTGCCGCGGCCGTCCGGGCCGACGACCCCGACCGCATGGGCGTCGTCAACCATGAACCGGCAGTCATGGCTCCGGGCGATCGGCACCAGCCTGTCGAGCGGGGCGAGGTCGCCTTCCATTGAGAACACGCCGTCTACCACCACCAGCTTGCCCGAGTCGGTCGGGAGCCGTTCGAGCAGGCGCTCGAGCGACTCCGGGTCGTTGTGCTGGAAGCGCTTGACCGCGCCATAAGACATCTTGCAGCCGTCCATGATCGAGGCGTGGTCCAGTTTATCGGCGATGGCGATGTCGTGCTTGCCGACCAGCGCGGACATCACCCCGAGGTTGGCTTGGTACCCGGTCGAGAATACGATGCAGTCTTCCTTGCCGTAGAATTCCGCCAGCTCGCGCTCCAGCCGGACGTGCAGGTCCAGGGTGCCGTTCAGGAAGCGGGAACCGGTGCAGCCGGTGCCGTAGCGTCGGATGGCATCGATGGCCGCTTCCTTCAGCAACGGGTGGGTGGTGAGGCCGAGGTAGTTGTTCGAGCCGAGCATGACCAGCTCCCGGCCGTCGATTTCGACGCGCCGGTCCGGTTCTGTGCTCAGTGGAATGAAGTATGGGTAGTAGCCGACGCGCTGGGCGGTCTCGACTATCGGGTAGTACTGCAGGCACTTGTTGAACAAGTCCATGACGGGCCATTCTAGGTTGCGTTTGAGGACTGTCAAGGGCAAACCCGCCGGCGGTCCGGCTTGATTCGGCCGCAAGGCCGGGCTATATTGCAGGCGTGGTTTGCCTCCTGCTGCTGACCTTGCTCGCAGCCGACCCGGCGGCGGCGCGGGAACTGCGTTCGGTCCGGTTGCTGGCGACGTCCGATGCCTGCGCCCGGCTCCGGCCCGCGCCTGATTTTGAAGCCCCGGGCGAGCCGCGCCGCCGGCTCGGCGGCTGGCGTGGGCTGGAGCGGGCGGTGGAGCAGGAACGGACCAGCCGGACCCTGTTGGTTGACTGCGGGAATTTCGCGGCCGGCTCGGCCGAGGCGGCCGCCAGTTGGGGCAGGGCTGCGGTCCGGCTCATGAACATCCTCGGGTACGATGCGGCCGCGCTCGGGTCCCGGGAGTTCTCCTGGGGGGTCCAGAACCTCGAGCTGCTCGCCCGGTCCGCGGCGTTCCCGTTCCTGGCCGACCCGATGCTGGACGTGCTGCTCAACCGGCAGGTCCCGCTGTTCCGGCCCTGGGTGATACGCGACCTGCGCGGCGTCCGAGTGGCGCTGGTCGGACTCTCCGACCTGCCGGCCGATGCGGTTGAGGGTTACGCGCCCGGTGGCCCGGAGGAACAGCTCCGGCGCTACCTGCCCTCGTTGGCCGCGGAGGTTCCCGAACTGACGATCGCGTTCGGGCAGTTCCCGGCCGACGAGGCGGTGCGCCTGCTCGACAGCTTCCCGGTGCTGGCGCTGGTCTGTTGTCCGGAGGACGGCAGCGGGGCAGAGCATTCCCGCTTGCTGATGGTGCCCCGGCAGGGTCAGCGGCTGGCGCAGGCCGACCTGCTGGTTGGGGCCGAACTGCTGCCCGGGCAGGTTGCCCGACGGCTCATCAACGTCCTTCCCGCGGACTCGGGTTCGGCCGGGCTGGAGCGACTGGTGGCTGAGTTCGCGGTGACGGGGGAAGATTCGGCGGGGCCGTACCTGCCGGTCGAGCTGTCGCGGCTCGAGGTCGCGGCCGCGCTGGCCGAGGCCTGCCGGCTCGAGGCTCGGGCCGAGGTTGCGTTGGTTCCACACGAGTTGATTGCGTCCGGGATCGCGGCCGGCCGGTCGACGCGTCACGAGCTCCGCGCCGCCGCCCCATTCGAAGACCGGTTGCGGGTGGTCTCGCTGCACGACACGTTGCTGCACGCGCTGGCGAGGAGTGAAGGGCCGGAGGTGCCGGCGCCGATGCTGGCCGGTGCCGGGTTGTTCGTTCTGCCCGGGGGGACCGGCGGATGGCCGCGAGTGCGGGAGCTGGCCCGGTTGCGGCTTGCCGACCGCGGGCCGGTGAGGCGGGTCGTTACGACTGAACGGTTCCTGACGCGGTCAGGTCTGCCGGACCGGGGACAGCCGCTGCCGGCCAGCCTTACCCGGGTTTGGCTCGATCACGCCTGCAGGCTGGACACGCTGCATCCCCCGGTGCTGCCCGGGTTGGTGCCGGCCGGGCCTGGCCTGGTTCCGGCGCAGCCGCTGGTCGCCCCGCTTGTGAATATCAACACCGCAGACGCGGCTGCGCTCCAGACACTGCCCGGCATCGGGCCCAGGACCGCGGAGCGGATTGTGGAGTACCGCAACGCGCACGGGCCGTTCCGGTCCGCGAACGAACTGGGCGGCGTCCGGGGCATCGGGCCGATAACCATCGAGCGGTTGCGGCCGCTAGTCACGGTCCGGTAGCAGCGCCGGGAAAGGGAGCGCGGCAGAGCCCGGAACCCTCGAACGGTCTCTTGCTCAGTACGTCCGGGCGTAGTGGATGACGGTGCCGGTTTGCTTGCCGCAGGCGATGCAGCCGGCGGGCGTCTTGTCCTGCTCCTCGAGCACCATTACTCGCGGGGTGGTCTTCGTCTCGTCGATGATACGGTTCTCACATTCCTGTGCGCCGCACCAGGGCACCCGGACGAAGCCCGGTTTCTCGGCCAGTTTGCGGTGGAACTCCTCGAAATCGCCGGCCTCGGACATCATCGCCTCCAACCGCGCGAGCGCGTTCCGATACATCGCGGCCTGGACCTCGTCGAGCAGCTTCTCGACTTCTGCCCGCAGGTCCGCGAACTTGATGAATCGCTTGCCGCTGCCGTCCCGGGGCACGAGCACCGCGCCCTGCTTTTCGACGTCCTTCGGCCCGATTTCGACCCGGACCGGCACGCCCAGCATCTCGTACTGGTTGTACTTCCAGCCTGCGGTCTGGTTGGTTGAGAAGTCGGCCCGGACCCGGATGCCTTCGAGCACCGCCTGCGCCTCGCGGCACCGGGCCAGTACCGCTTCGTCGTTCTTGCCGAACAGGATCGGCACGATGACGGCCTGAATCGGGGCGACCTTCGGGGGCAGGAACAGCCCGCGGTCGTCGCCGTGGGTCATCACCAGCGCGCCGATGAGTCGGGTCGAGACGCCCCATGACGTGCCCCAGGGATGCTGTTCGGTGTTGTTCTCGTCCAGGTACTTGATCTCGAACGCCCGGGCGAAGCCCTGGCCGAGGTTGTGCGAGGTGCCGGCCTGCAGGGCCTGCCCGTCGGGCATCATTGCTTCCATCGTGTAGGTCTTGTCCGCGCCCGCGAACTTCTCGCTCTCGGGCTTCAGCCCGGCGAGCACGGGCAGGGCGAGGTCGTTTCGGACGAAATCGAGATAGAGGTCGAGAATCTTGAGAGTTTCCTCCTGGGCCTCCTCGCAACTCCGGTGCAGGGTGTGGCCCTCCTGCCAGAGGAACTCGCTCGTGCGCAAGAACAACCGGGTCGCCTTTTCCGCCCGGAAGATGTTGCACCACTGGTTCAGTAGCACCGGCAGGTCACGCCATGACTTGACCCAGCGGGCGAACATCGCGTTGATGACCGCCTCGGAGGTCGGGCGCAGGGCCAGCCGTTCCTCGAGCTTGTCCGCGCCGCGGTGGGTGACCCACCAGGCCTCGGGCGCGAACCCTTCGACGTGCCGGGCTTCCTTCTTGAAGAAGCTCTCCGGCACCATCGTCGGGAAGTAGGCATTGACGTGGCCGGTTGCCTTGAAGCGGGCATCGAGCCGCTGCTGAATGTTCTCCCAGAGTGCGGAGCCATGCGGGCGGATGACCATGCAGCCGCGGACCGGTGCGTAGTCGGCCAGTTCGGCCTTGAGCACGACCGCGGTGTACCAGTCGGAGAAGTTCTTGGACTTCTTCGGAATTTCCTTTACCAAGCCGTCTTCTTTCATAGCGGGCTATACTAACCGCGACGCCAATGGAGTCAAGGCGTGGTTCACCCGGGTACGCTCGCAAGCTTGTCGTCGGCCGCGCGGGGCCAACCAGCCGGGCCGGAGAGGAGAATCATTGCGGTAACTGTCATGATGCGGGATTGGCTGTGGTGACTGAAACGTGGTCCTGCTCGACTCTCGGGTTCATGAGCTGGGCGGAACTAGGATAATGAGCGATTAATTAGTCGGTTAGTTATCCTAAGTGACATGTTGTTCTGAGTCAGCGCGTGGTCCGGCGGCGAGGGTGAGTTTCGGACGTGGTCTGTCGGTAGTCCAGCTGTTCTCTGCCGGGTCGTGCTCCGGGCTGGTTCGTTGACTTGGTGGGCGTGTAGGTTAAGATTCCGCCATGTTTGCTCTGCTGCTGACAGCCTTGGTCGCCCTGGTCCCGGGCGAGCGACTGGACTACGATGTGCGGCTCGGACCGGTATCGGTCGGAAGCTTGGAGCTGGCCGCGCTCGGGCCGGACAGCATCCGGGGTCAGAGCTGCCTGCATCTGCGGGGTACGCTGGAGCTGTCCCTACGGTTCGTGTTTCGCGGCCGCTACGTGCTGGACAGCCGGGCCCGGGCGGATGATTTCGTGACCCTGCGTTCGGGGAAGACGACCGAGGAGACTCGCTACCGCGCGCGCTGGACCGCGGATTACCTTTACCGCGATTCGGTTGTGGTGTACTCGGACGGCGACACATTCGCGCTGCCCGGCGAAGCCCGGGACCTGCTGACGACTTGGTACTACCTGCGCTCGCCGGGCATAGCGGTCGGCGATACGCTTCGTTTTCACGTTCACAGCGACCGGCGCAACCAGGATGTCACCATCGTCGCCCGGGATACGCTGACGGTGGAGACCGCCGCGGGCAGGTTCCGGACCATGGAGCTGGCACAGCAGGGCTCCGGGCTGATTGGCAGGATGTTCGTGTCCGATGACGAACGCCGGTTGCCGGTGCTGATCCGGACCAGCATCAGCGGGATGCCGCTGACCGCCCAGTTGCGTTCAATCAACGCCGGGGGGCGGTGATGAAGCTGTTCACGGTCATTCTGTGCGGCGGCCGGGGAGAGCGGTTCTGGCCGCGGAGCAGGCGCCGCCGGCCCAAGCAGTTCATCAGCCTGTTCGGTTCGAGTTCGCTGACGCGCCGGACAAGCGACCGGATGCTCGGGCTCTGTCCCTTGTCACGGCAGTTGTTCGTGGCGCCGGCGGAGTTCCGGTCGCTGGTCAAGCGGGAGGTCCATCCCCGGGCCGGCAACCTCGTGCTGGAGCCGGTCGGGCGGAACACCGCCCCGGCCATCGGGCTGGCCGCGGCGCACCTGGCCCGGCGCGATCCGACCGCGGTGATGGTCGTGCTGCCCGCGGACCATCTGATCACCGGCCAGCGGGCGTACGAGGCCTCGGTTCGCCAGGCTGTCCGGCAGGCCGAGCAGGGCCGGCTGGTTACGTTCGGCATACCGCCGACCCGGCCGGATACCGGCTACGGCTACATTCAGTTGGGCGAGCGGCTGGCCGGCCGGGGCCGGTTGACCGCGCACCGGGTCAGGGCGTTCCGGGAGAAGCCGGACGCGCGGACCGCGCGGCGGTACCTGGCGTCGGGTGACTACCTTTGGAACAGCGGGATGTTCGTCTGGCGGGTGGACGCCATCCTGGAAGCGTTCCGCACCCACTTGCCCGGGTTTCACGAGCACCTGGCCGCGTACGGGCGGACGGTCGGTACCGCCCGGGAGGCGGCGGCCGCGCGTGCGCTCTACCGGCAGGCGCCGGCGGCGTCGATTGACTACGCGGTGATGGAGAAGGCGGACAACATCGCGGTGGTGCGGGCGAGCTTCGGCTGGGACGACGTCGGGTCCTGGCTGGCGGTCGGCCGGCACGACCGGGCGGACGCCCGGGGTAACGTGCCCGGGAAGAATTCGGTGCTGCTGGACTCGGACGATTGCATCGTGGACTGCGACCGGGGAGTCGTGGCGCTGCTCGGGGTGCGCGGGTTGGTCGTCGTGCGCGCGGGCGAGGCGGTGCTGGTGGCTCACCGCGACCGGCTGGACCGGGTCCGTGACCTCCTGCGCGAGCTCGAGCGGCACCCGGTTGGCCGGAAGCAGCTGTGAAGCTGCTTTTCGCGAGCCGCAACCGGGGAAAGCTGGCTGAGGTCAACCGGTTGCTGGCGGGCAGCGGCTGGCAGGTGATGAGTCTCGATGACCTGCACGGCGGCATCGAGCTGGTCGAGAACGGGAGCAGTTTCGAGGAGAATGCCCGGATGAAGGCCCGCCAGGCCGTGGAGCTGGCGGCTGCTGTCGTGCCGGAGGGCGAACGGGACAGGTTCTGGGTGCTTGCGGACGATTCCGGTCTCGAGGTGGATGCGTTGGGTGGAGAGCCGGGCGTGCGTTCGGCGCGGTACGCCGGGCCGGGTGCCTCGGACGCGGATCGCACCCGGCAGTTGATCGAGCGGCTGGCGGTGTTGCCGGCAGGCAGGCGCACCGCCCGGTTCCGCTGTGCGATGTGCCTGGTCGCCCCGGGCGGCGCCGAGCGCCTGTTCGAGGGCAGGGTCGAGGGCAGCATCGCCGGTGAGCCACGAGGCGCCGCGGGCTTCGGTTACGACCCGGTGTTCGTGCCGGGAGGGTACGACCGGACTTTCGCGGAGCTGGGTCTCGATATCAAAAACCAGGTGAGCCACCGGGCTGCGGCAATGAGGGCGGTGGTGGCGTACCTGGCGACGGTCCGTTCCGGGCAGTCGGCTTGACAATGCCGTTGTGCCGGGCGTAGTATGATGAGACTTACGGGGAGTAGCGCAGCCCGGTTAGCGCACCACGCTTGGGACGTGGGGGTCGCTGGTTCAAATCCAGTCTCCCCGATGCGCCAGTAGCTCAGTTGGATAGAGCATCGGATTTCTAATCCGATGGTCGGGGGTTCGAGTCCCTCCTGGCGCGTTTCCCCGGCCGGCTTGCAGCCTGCAGCTAGCGCGGCAGGCCGTTGCGGTAGTCGAAGCGCGACAGCATACCGGGCCCGGCGATCCAGAGGAAGCGTTCGTCCGCGTAGAGCGCGGTTACCTCGGTCGTGGGCAGGCCCTCACGCAGCCCGATGTTCTCCCAGCCCCCGGAGCGCAGGTCAAGGACCGTGAGCCCGTCCCGGGTCGGGAAGAACAGCGCGCTGTCGGTCGCGGCCAGCGCGCGCACGGGTCGGCCGAGGTCGAACCCCGGCGGTATCAGGTGCTCCCATTCGCCGTCCGGCGACTGGCGCAGAATGCCGCCGAACGCGCCCAGCCAGCGGGTGCCGCCTTCGGCGACCGCTATCGAGTAGATGCCGAAGCCAGCGCGGTCGAACGGGTCGGTGACGGCCGCGATGGCGCCGTCGGTGAGCAGCAGCAGTCCGGAATCGGTGCCGACCAGCAGCGTGTCCGGCCCGGACCAGGCCAGCGCCAGCGGCTCCCTGCCGCCGGTGGGAAGCCGGAGCGGTTCGCCGTCACCCGTGAACAGGAACAGCCCGTCACGGGTTGCGGCCACGAACCGGTTGCTGTCCGCGATGACCGCATTGAGGTCGAGACCGGCGCGGGAGATGAGTTCCCGCACTCCGGCCAGCCGGCGCAGGCCCGGGGGCAGGATGATGTCGGCAACCCGGGTCCGGGAGTACCGCCATTCGTTGGTGGGCGTGACTACCAGGCTGTGGTCGCCGGCAAGGAACCAGAGCGTGCCGTCGGGTTCGAACCTGGTCACCTGCCGAACGCGGCCGGGCGGCGGACCGAAGCGGAGGTGTCGCTCCGGGAACCAGCTGGCCAGGTTATAGACGAGCACCCCGTAATCGCCGGCCGCGACATAGAGCCGGCGGGAGCGGGGGTCGAGTCGCGTCCGGTGGAGGTCGCGGGTGATGAGTTGTTCGTCGGTGACGAAGAAGGGCGCCAGCTGGGGGAAGTCCCGGGCGTTGAGTGTGTCGCGGGCACCGTGCCAGTCGAGCTCGGGAGGGAGCTCGGCCGCGGGAACGAACTCGTCGCCCGGGCGTCCCCGTCGGAACAGGCCCTGTTCGGTCTCGAACCAGACGCCCGAAGGAGAAACGCCGATGGAGCGCGCGCGGGTGAATGGCGGGTCGAGTGGCCGGACCCGGTGCGGTTCCTCGATGAACGAGTAGAGCCCTGATTCGGCGACGACCAGCAGTTCGTTGCGGGCCGGGTTCCAGGCGCTGAACCGGGCCTCGCCCGCGATCCCGTCCGCGGCGGTCAAGGTGGTGAGGTGTTCGGTGCCGTACCGGCTGAAGACATAGACGCCGCGGGGAACGGTGATGTAGACCCGGTTGCTGGTGGCGGCGATGGCCTGCACCGAGTTCATCGCCGGGTAGTGATGCCAGTCGGCCGGGTTGTAGAGGAGGGCAACCGTGGCGAGCAGGAGCCCGGCGAAGCTCACCGCGTCGGCCCGGCCTTGATTGCCGCGGCGAAAGCCCCGGGCAGGTACTCGATCAGGTCGCCGGCCGCGAGCGAGTAGGGCGTGAGTGAGGCGGAGGCGAGGTCGCCGGCCCGGCCGTGAAGCCAGACGCCCGCCAGCGCGGCGTGAAGTGGAGAGCAGCCCTGGGCAAGCAGGCCGGTAACCAGTCCGGTCAGCACGTCGCCCGTGCCGCCGGTGGCCAGGCCCGAGTTGCCGGTCGGGTTGAGGTAGGCGGCCCCGTCCGGGTCGGCGACTACGGTCGGGGCGCCCTTGAGGACCAGGAAGACCCCGTGCTCGTGCGCGAAGGTGCGGGCGAGCTCGACCCGGTCGAGAGAGGACGTCCAGAGCCGGGCCATCTCGCCCGGGTGCGGGGTCAGTATTGCCGGCGCCCGGGTGTCGCGCAGCAGCCCGGTCGCGCCGGCGAGGCAGTTGATGGCATCCGCATCGACCACGACCGGGCAACCCAGCCGGGGTAGCAGCTCGCGCACCAGCTGCCGGGAGGCCGGTCCCGCGCCGAGGCCCGGGCCGATGGCGACGCAGGCGGCGTCCTCGGCCAGCGTGAGGAGCCGTGCTACTGAGCCGGGTTCGAGCGTGCCGTCGGCGGTCTCGGGTAGCGGGACTTTGACCGCTTCGAGCAGCCGCGATTCGATGGCCCCGGAAATGCCTGACGGGTATGCCAGTTTCACCAGCCCTGCGCCGGCGCGAACCGCGGCCATGCCGGCGAGGCAGGCAGCGCCGGAGTAGCCGCGGCTGCCGGCGATGATGAGCGCGGTGCCGAAGCTGCCCTTGTGACCGTCCGGCGGGCGCACGGGCAGGAACGCGGGGATGTCCCGGTCTTCCATTTCGACGGTGACCGGCGCGGCCGCCAGGCGCGCCCGGGGAACCCCGATGTCCGCTACGACGATCCGGCCGGCGAGTGCCCGGCCCGGGTGGAGCAGGAGCCCGCGCTTGATCAGTCCCATCGTGACGGTCAGGTCGGCACGGACCGCTGGTTCGGAAGCTCGCCCGGTCTCTGCGTCAACACCGGAGGGGACATCGACCGCGAGGACGAAAGAACCCCGAGCGTTGATGAGCTGAATCGCCTCGGCGAAAAGGCCGCGGGGCGCGCTGGACAGGCCGGTGCCAAGCAGCGCGTCGACCACCACCGCGGAACCGGTGAGGGTGCCCGCAAGCTGTTCCGCTCCGGTCAGCTCCGCCAGCGGGCCGCCCGCGCCAAGCAGGATCTCGGCGTTGGTTCGGGCGTCCGCGACGAGGTCGGACACGCGGCCTAGCAGCAGTCCGCGGGCGTTGATGCCCCGGTTGAGGAGATGGCGGCAGATGACGAACCCGTCACCGCCGTTGTTGCCCCGGCCGCAGAAGACGGAGACGGGCCGGTTGGCGAGGTCAGGAAGCGCGCGCTGGAGCTCGTCCGCCACGGCCCGACCGGCGTTCTCCATCAGTACGATGCCGGGAATGCCCCAGTCGGTGACCGCGGCCCGGTCGAGCGAGCGCATTTCTTCGGGGGTGACAATTCGACGCATGTCCCTGCCCGATTATAGAACCGGCCGGGGAGGTGTCAACGGACGCCGGGAGCGCGAGGAACTGCGTCGAAATCGAACGCGATGTCGGCCGCCGGCGCCGACTGGGTGATCGCCCCGACCGAGATGAAGTCCACCCCGGTGGCCGCGACCCGGCGGATGCGGCGGAGGTTGATGCCGCCCGAGGCTTCGAGCCGCGCGCGGCCCCGGTTGAGCGCAACCGCCCGGCGCAGTTGCGCCAGAGTCATGTTATCGAGCAGGATTCTCCCGGCGTCGCAAGCCAGGGCTTGGTCGAGCTCGGCCAGCGTGCGGACTTCGATTTCGACCGCGGCCCGGGTTCCGCGGCAGCGCGCGAGGGCGTCCGGGATCGATCCTGCGGCTGCGATGTGGTTGTCCTTGATGAGCACCATGTCGTGGAGCCCGCGACGGTGGTTGCGGCCGCCGCCGCAGCGAACCGCGTATTTCTCCAGTTCGCGCCAACCCGGGGCGGTCTTCCGGGTGTCGAGCAGGATTGCCTTGGTGTTGCTGATGGCGTCGACGTAGCGGCGGGTCAGGGTAGCGATGCCCGAGAGTCGCTGCAGGAAATTGAGAGCTGTCCGTTCGGCGGTGAGCAGTCCACGGGCCGGTCCTCGGACAAACGCGAGCACGTCCCCGGTTGAGAAGCCGGTCCCGTCGCGATGGGCGGGCTTGAACCGGGCGCGGGCGTCAACCGCCATGAAGACCCGTCCACAGACAGCGATGCCTGCGGCAACGCCGCCGCCGCGGGCGACTATGCGCGCGGAGGCGGTGAGGTCGGCCGGGACCGTCAGCCGGGTGGTGATATCACCGGTGCCGACATCCTCGCGCAGCGCAGCACGGATGAGCCGGTCAGCATCCCGAGAGAGAACGACCGACATGTTCTCAGGGGCGCGACCGGGAACAGGCCCGTGGCAAGGAAGGGGTCGCTTCACTGCCGGCTGCGCGACCCGAACAGTCGGCTGAACAGGCGGGCAAAGAACCCACCGCCGCTTGCCTCGGCAGGAGTATCGGTGACGGGGGGCTCGGGCTGAGCGACCGGCTCGGGCGCGGCCGGTTGGGCCGCGGGCGGGGCGGTCGGGCGGGCGCGGGCGGCCAGTTCCTCCGGCGTCAGCGGCTGTTCCGGTTCCGGCCGCACCGGGGGCGGACCGGATACCCGGGGAGCGTGGTTTGTCTTGACAGGGGCCGCCGGCGTGGTCGCGGTCGGGGGTTCAGCGTCCCCTGCGGACTCCGTCGCCGGCGCGGCGGCGGGATGCTCCGCCGCCCATCCTTCCGGGTCGAGCAGTTCACGGATCTTATCCAGCAGCAGGGGCGGGTCGAAGGGTTTGGTCACATAGGCGTTCGCGCCCGATTCGATACCCCGCCGGCGGTCGTCCTCCGATGACCGGGCGGAGAACAGGATGACCGGAACCTGCGCCTCGCCGCCGCTCGAACGCAGTACCCGGCAGACGGTGTAGCCGTCCATCTTGGGCAGCATCAGGTCGAGGATAATGAGGTCGGGGCGATACTCGTGGGCGGCCTTGAGGGCCTTGTAGCCGTCTTCGGCAACCGTCACCTCGTAGCCATTGGCCTCGAGCCGTCCCCGGACAAGTTCGCGCAGGTTCAGTTCATCTTCGACCAGCAGGATCTTCTTGGGTTCGAGTTCGCTCATTGTGACAGGAACCTTCCATTCTCGGCTTGGGTTGTCCCGGCCGGCAGTATGACATTGAAGCTGGTGCCCTCCCCCAGGTTGCTGCGGACCCAGACTTTGCCGTGGTGCATCTCGATAACCGAGCGGACGATCGCCAGCCCTAGGCCGATCCCGGGGCCGTGCGGGTCCACCCTTTCGTATTTCCCGAACACCCGTTCCAGGAACTCGGCTGGGATGCCGGGCCCGGAGTCCGACACCACCACCTGGACGTAGGGGATGTCGGGCAGCAGGCTGTCTTCAGCCATCAACGGCGAATCCGGTTGAAGGCGCTGGGCTGAGATCCGGATGCTCGAACCGGTCGGGGTGTACTTGATCGCGTTGTCGAGCAGGTTGTTGAAGACCAGGCGAAGCCGGTCCGCATCGCCCGTCACCGGGGGCAGGTCATCGGGGAGCAGCAGGTCGACGCGGAGCCGTTTCTTGTTGAGCAGCAGCGCCATGCTGTCGACAGTTTTGCCGATGCAGTCACGGAGGTCCACCGCACCGAGCGCCAGCTGTAGCTTGCCCGATTCAACCCGGGCAACCTCGAGCAGGTTGCTGATCATCCGGTTGAGGCGGGAGATCTCCTCCTGCGCGATGGCGAGGTAGCGGCATGGTTTCTCACCGATGTCGGTACCGAGGGTATCGGACACCAGCGAGACCGCCTCCTTGATCGCCGCGAGCGGGTTTCTCAGTTCGTGCGATACCATAGCGACAAAATCGGTCCGCGCCTGGATGGCATGCCGGAGTTCGGTCACGTCCCGCAGGAAACAGACCAGGATATTGCTGCCATCGGATTCAGCAGTGACGATGTCCAGCTCGCAGTCAATCTCGTGGGCGGTCCTGGTGACCAGCCTGACGGTGTGGCGGACCGGCGCGAGCATGCGGCTCGGGTCGGCAACCGCCCGGGTTATCCTTTCCCGGTCCGCCGGAACAACCAGTCGTTCGAGTCCGATCTGGGCCATCTGTTGCTGGCTGTAGCCGGTCAGCTTCTCAAAACGGCGGTTTGCGTAGCTGACCTTCCCGTCGCGGATGATGCAGATGCCGTCGAGCGAGTGCTCAATCACCTGGCGACTGGCGGGGTCAGCGAGAATGCCACCGCTCTGCTCCCGGCAGACCTCCACCACGGAGCCCAGGTACCGGGTTGCGCCATTCGCCGCGAGCCGGGCGAGTGCGACCTTAACCGCAACCTGCTGACCGTCACGAGTGAGCAGGTTCGAAAGGACGGGGGAGAAGCCGAGCGCTCGCCCGCCGGTGTCTTCGTCATGGACGCGTGCCTGTGCCTTGACGAAACGGGCTGCCTCCCCGGGAGGGAAGAAGTCGTGCCAGTCGCGACCGATGAGCGCTTCAGGGTTGCGGTAGCCCAGCAGTGTCGCCAGCGCCGGGTTGACGAGGACAACCCGGTCGTCCTTGTCGGTCAGCCAGACGCCTTCCTGGATAGCGGCCAGCAACTCCCGGCTGTTCGGGAGGAAATCAGTTTCTGAACTGCTAATCAAGGCTGTCCATTCTTGTTCTGCGACTGCATGTCTGCGGGGACCTTTACCCCGAAAGGCAGTTTATTCGCCCGGCCCGGGCTGTCAAATCCCGCGGACCGGCTTCAGTTCCCGGGAGGTTCCGGCCGGCACCGGATTGCGGACGCATCGCGGTCAGCGCAGGAGGGTCGGGTTGAGCGCCACCGCGCGTTCTATCGCCTCGACCGCGCGTTCGGATTCTCCCAGGTCCCGATAGGCGATACCCAGGTTGTGCCAAGCGCCGGCGTGCTTTGGGTTGGCGGCGATGGCCGCCAGGTAGGCTGCTACTGCCTGCCGCTTGCGTCCCATCCGGTAGTAGGTCTGGCCCAGGTTGTAGTGGGCGCCGGCGAACCCCGGGTTGTGTTCTATCGCGCTCTTGTAGGCATCGACCGCTGGCTCGAGGTTGTTGCGCTCGAGGAGCGAGTTGCCGAGGTTGTACCAGGCTTCGACGTACTTCGGGTCGATCCGCAGGGCTTCGCGGAAGGCTCCGACCGCTCGGTCATGCTCGCCATTCCGATCCAGGACCAGCCCGAGGTTGTTGTAGGCCTCGGCGTAGCCGACCTGGAGCGCGATGGCCTTCTTGTAGCAGTCGATCGCTTCCGGCCATCGCGACAGCAGGGCGGAGGCGTTGCCCTGTACCAGCCAGGCTTCGGGTTGTCGTGGATTGGCGTTCAGTGACTGCGTGCAATGCTTTATAGCTTCGACCGGCCTGCCCAGCCCGACGCTGCTGATGCCCAGCAGTTCCAGGGCCTCGGGCAGGTCGGGCTTCATGCCCAGCAGCCAGCGGGCGACGCGTTCGACATGACCATACGCCTTGGTGCGTACGTAGCCTCGGGCCAGCTGAATGTAGCCCTCGACAAACAAGTCACGGGTGCTGAGTCGCCGGACGGTCCCGGTCGGTACCCGGGCCTCGGGGTCCAGCGGGTCCCAGTATTCGGTATCCTGGTTGGCGGTCGACACCGCTAGGTAGAAGCGGTCCTTGCGCTTGAGGACGGTGCTGCTGAACCCGAGCTTGGCGAGGACAATCGTGTCGAGGACGGCAAGGCCATAGTCGGTTCCTGTTCCGCCCGGGCGGAGCCCGAGGAACCCGTCCAGTACCTGGGTGAGCAGGAACACCGAACCGGGGCGGTTCCTGGTTGCGCTCCACAGGCCCGAAAGAGCCTGGCGCAACAGCGCAATTCTCTCGCGGGCTTTGAGCGTGTGCAGTCCCGTGCCTCCTTGCTCGAGCAACTGCGCGACCCCGGGCCGACCGATGACCCGGCTGAAAGCTTCCTCGATGCGCCTGCCGTACTTCACAAGGTCTCCGGACGAGCGGACGCCGGACAGGACCAGGAAGCCGTAGCCGAAAGCAGTGGCCTGACCGAACTGCTTTTCGACCAGCGTTACCCCGCTCATGAAGCGTTCAGGACTGCTGGCCATGTACTCAGGCTTGAGCGGGCGATGGCACGCCAGTTCGACGAAGCGCTGGTCTTCGTAACCAGGGATGATGCCCGCCGCGCGTTGCAGCAGCCACTCTTCATCATCCGCTGTCAGCGTCAGTTCACCTGCCTTGACCAGCGCCAGCCGGGCCTCAGCGTGACAGCGGGTGACTTCGAGTTGCCGGGAAAGCGACGGCAGTTCCGAGAACTCTGCTGTCCCGTAAGCTACCAGGACGTCACCTTCCCAGCGCAATTGTGGTTGCCAGCCTGCCAGCGCGGCCGGGTGTGTCAGGGGAAGTGCCTGGGGGTAGTCAGGGAGACGCCGGCTGATTCGGACATCGTTCTGGCGCAAAGCCAGACTCATCCGGATCGCTGATGGTGGCATCGCTAGCCGTGATGCTCCTGCTGACTGCCGACGGGCAGGCTTGCGCAAGGGTTCCAGATGGAGACCATGAACAGCGCTATTCTAGCTTCCGCAGACGGCGATTGTCAAATCCCGGTGACCCGACAAGCCCCGGAGCGTGTTCGCATCTGGCTCAGGTTGCGGCATTGCCTCCCACTGCGCCGGGGCCGGAAGGCCTGCGCCGGGGTTGCGAAACTGCTGAGACCGGGCAGAACCTTGCTCCGCATTCTCCTCAGGGTCATATCCGGAGTTCCAGCCTGCGAGCGAGACGATATCCGCCACCTCGCGCCCGGGGTCTACTTCATCCGGACTGCCTTGTGCGAGCGGTCTCCAGACCGCGTGCTGTTCCCACAGTTCCCTTTCGTCCACAAGGTCGTAATCCAGCGGTAAAGAATCCCGGGACAGTAGACTCTCTCCTCATCCCGACTCTCTTCGGGCTTCCTTCACCTGACCACTCGACCACTTCCTTTCCTTTGGCGTTCATCGGCGGCTATCGGCGTTCCATCGGTGGGCGATGCTCGACGCATTGCGCCTGACGCATAACACTCGATGCGGGCCGGCGTTCGTGCTCGCGCTCCGGCCCGGGGCCGAGACCGGGGTCGTGCCGCTGCCCGGCTGGCGAGCGGTCACGGTCCGCAACAGTTATGTGCCACAATGTCTGCAAATTGGCTGGGAAGAGTTGTGGCCATCGAGCCCTGCCGCAACGATGTAGCAATCAGTCGGGCAGAAAGGAGGCTCAAATGGCCACAAGAAGAATGACCGATAGTAACACAGCCGAGGAGCCCGGACAAGGGTTTCTGCTGGATGACCCGGGAACGCTCAAGGAGGTGGTGCGGCAATGGCTGCAGGAGTTGCTGGAGAACGAGTTACACGACTACCTTGGTGCCGGGCGCTACGAGCGGACCGGGAGCCGGCGCGGGTACCGGAGCGGGCACCGGCCGCGGCGGC
>JAWOIB010000071.1:0-15132 GCA_046484845.1 bacterium | reverse complement strand
TTGCCCACAGCCGGCTGCCCCAGATGAACATCAGCGCCGGAATGAGGTAACTGCCTAGACCGAGCAGGATGCTCAGGCCTCCAGCGGTCATTGTCCCGAACCAGCCGCCGAAGTTGCTGACGGGGAGCACCGCACCGGTCTGCCACGACACGATACAGGCGGAGAAGAGCACTCCCCAGCCGAGCAGCAGCAGGCCGGAGAACTTCTGCCATGGGGGGCGGCGCAGGAGCGACGCGACCAGTCCGGCTCCGGCGGTGATTGCGAGAGCGATGCTCATCCAGCCGAGCGCGAAGGAGCTCCATTTGCCCAGTTGCCGGCCGACCATTCCGACGCTTGCTGCGACAGTGGTGTCCGGGCCGGTCCGGTGCGCGATGATGCTGACGAGGACAAACAGCAGGATGACAAGGGAGCTGATGGTCAGAACAAGCCTGGTTGTGCGACGAGCTGGTCCGTCCGAACGGCGTGAACTCCTGCTGGCCGACCTTGCTTTCGCGCTTCGCCGGGGCATGGCTTAGATCACCGGGTAGCCGGCAAAGAGGTAGCTGAACACCCGAACGAGCGGGAAGAGGTACAGCCCGATGATGGATACCCCGGTGAACCTCCCGAGGAAGATGATGCCGATAAGAATGATGAATCCATACCGCTCCAGTTGGCCGTACTTCTCGGCCAGATGAGGCGGTAGAAAGTAATACACCAGGCGCGATCCGTCAAGCGGCGGAATCGGGATCAGGTTGAAGAAGCAGAGGATCAGGTTGAAGAGCACGAAGTAGCGAATGAGCAGGACCGGGAACTCGCCGCCTCCCACTCCTGCCAAGCCGAGGATACGCAGCAGCAGTCCGGTTACCGCTGCAGTCAGCAGGTTGGCCGCCGGTCCGGCCAGGGCAGACAGAGCCATGTCCCGGGCAGGGTTGCGGAAGTAGCTGGGGTTGATGGGAACCGGCTTGGCCCAGCCGAACCTGAAGAGGAACAGCGCGATAGTGCCGATGGGGTCGAGGTGCTTGAGCGGGTTGAGAGTGAGCCGGCCCATCATCTTCGCGGTCGGGTCCCCGAGACGCCAGGCTACCCAGCCGTGGGCGAGTTCGTGGATGGTCAAGGCGAACAGGATTGCCGGCGCGGACAGAATGATGCTGTAGAGGATGTCGTTCCAGTTGCCGGCAAACACCGCTAGCTCTTCCTCCTGCGCAAGAGCCGGCGGGCCAGCGCGAGTTCGTCCTCACGGGTGCGTACAAGCCCGTCGAGCCTGGCATCGCGGAGTCGACCCAGCACAGTTCGATAGGCAGGGCCGGGTCGAATCCCAAGCCCGGCCAGGTCCTTGCCGCACAGCATTGGCTCGACGGCAGCGAGGCGATCGAGGAAGGTCGCGATTGTGTGGGCAACAGGAGGCAGGGACTCTGAAGCGATGATGCGCAAGGCAGGTTCCGGTACCGGCTTGAGCAGTCGATACACGGTACTCGGCCGCTTCAGCCGGGCAAGCCGTGAGACGACAGCGGCAGACCGGCGGACGGACCGGGCCGCTTCACGCTCCTCGCAGGTGACCGGAAGCCCGGAGCCTTCCGGCATTGCGGCGAGGATGCGGATCAGCAGCAATTCCGGTCTGCATCCCTGCCGACTGAGCCGCTGAATACTGGAGAGGAGGCTGTCCGAGGGCTGTGTGCCGAAGCAGGCAGAGAGAAGGTTCTCACGCAACGCCGCCTCAAGCACCCGAGGCAGCTGTTCCTCACAGCAGAAGCAGCGTAGCTCGTGAAGAATGCGCTCGGGCGTGAGAAGGCGGGGGAAGCCTGCAGCGATCGCGGCGCGCATCCAGTTGAGCGTCTCGGGCTCGATCTCGAATTCCAGCCGAATCGCGAAGCGGATGGCCCGGAAGATGCGGGTTGGGTCGTCCCGGAAACTTGCGCGATGCAGCGCGCGAACCTGTCGGTGCTTCAGGTCGAGCCGCCCGGAGTGTGGGTCGAGCATCCGTTTGAACCGGCCCGGGGTGATCTCGAGTGCCATTGCGTTGATGGTGAAGTCGCGCCGAACTAGGTCCGCCTCGATGCTTGCGGGCTTCACCACGGGCAGGACCGCTGGTTTCGAGTAGACCTCGGTCCTGGTGCGGGCGATGTCGATGCGAGCGTCGTCCGCGAGGTGGACCGTACCGGTGCGGAAGCGGGAGTGGTAGACGAGGCGGCCGTTGAGTTCCCGGGCGAGCCGTTGCCCTAGTCTCCTTGTGTCGCCTTCGACGGCGAGGTCGAGGTCGACTACCGGGCGACCGAGCAGCAGGTCGCGGACCGGGCCGCCGACGAGGAATGTCCGTGCGCCGACCGTACGTCCGAGGCGGCCTGCCAGCTTCAGCAGGTCGACCGCGTCAGGCGGCAGGCCGCGGAGGAGTTCAGAAGCCAAGACTGCGGGTAGGGTCTTCCCGGCCCTGGATGTTGATCTTGCCGAATCGTTCCTCGAACTTGGTGAGGTTGTCCTTGAGTACGTTTTGCAGCATCTGGGCGTGCTGGGGGGTCATGACGATGCGGGCGTAGACCCTTGCCTTGGGCAGGCCGGGCAGCATCCTGGCGAAGTCGAAGATGAACTCGGAAGGGGAATGAGCAATGAGCACGAGGTTCGAGTAGATGCCTTCCGATTCCTTCTCGCCGATTTCCACCGGCACAGGCTGGCCCTGTGGAGCGGTGCGCTGTTCGTTAGCCATGCGGTCTCCTTTCCCGGGATTGTAGGGCGGTGGCTTGAGGCGTCAAGCGCCGACCGGGGTCAGGCACCGGTTAGGCGCAGGAATCTTCGCTTGCCGACCTTAAGGACCTGCGCTTCGCCGGTCGAGGTAACCACGAAGCCCGGGTCAGTGATGCGCCTGCCGTTGAGTTGGACCGCGCCTTCGGCAAGCTTGCGCCGGGTCTCGCTCTTGGATGGCAGGAGTCCGGCCGCGGCAATGAGTTCGACGATGTTGACGCCTTCGCTTGGCAGGTGCCGTTCGGGCATGTCCTCGGGCAGGCCCCGGTCGCGGAAGACCCTGTCGAACTGGGTCACGGCCTGTTCTGCGTCATCCGCGGAGTGGTAGATCGTAACGACCCGGCGGGCGAGCTCGGTCTTGATAGTACGCGGGTTCTCGCCGGCCTCCAGGCGTGCCATGACCCTCCTGATTTCCTGCGGGTTGGTGCCGGCCGCGAGGGCGAAGTAGTCCGGCATCAGCGTGTCGGGCACAGACATCAGCTTGCCGAACATCTCGGCAGGTGGGTCGGTGATAGCGACGTAGTTGCCGTAGGACTTGGACATCTTGAGTTTGCCGTCCAGACCGACCAGGAGCGGCAGCGTCATCACTACCTGGGGTTGCTGGCCATATTCGCGCTGGAGCTCGCGGCCGACGAGCAGGTTCCAGTACTGGTCCGCACCGCCCAACTCGACATCGGCCCTGACCGCTACCGAGTCATAGCCCTGGAAGAGCGGGTAGAGCAGTTCGTGGACATGCACCGGCGCATTCTCGTCCAGCCGGCGGCGGAAGTCTTCGCGCTCAAGGATGCGGGCGACGGTGTAGCGGGCAGCGATGTCGACAACGTCAGCTCCGCGCAAAGGGTCGGACCATTCCGAGTTATACCTGATCTCGCAGCGGTCCGGGTCGAGAATCCGGAAGGCCTGTTCGCGGTAGCGGGCCACGTTCAGCCGGATCTCTTCATCGGTCAGCTGGGGGCGGGTCTTGGAGCGACCCGACGGGTCGCCAATGCGGGCGGTGAAGTCACCGACGATGAGGACCGCGATGTGACCGGCGTCTTGGAACTGGCGCAGCTTCCTGAGCGGGACCGCGAAGCCGAGGTGGATATCCGGTCCGGTGGCGTCGATGCCGAGCTTGACCCGGAGTGGTCTGCCGGCTCGGCGCGATTCTGCGAGGCGGGCGCGAAACTCGGCTTCGGTTTCCAGCCGATCGATGCCAGCCAGGAGCGGGGCAAACTCGTCGGCGGTCAAGGCTACATCCGGTAGTTGCCGAAGTCCTCGGGCTGGATTTCGCGCAGCTTGCTTCTTAAGTCATCCAGGCGTCCTTCGTCTTCGGCCCGGACTGCGTGGCCGGCCTGCGCCATTACGCTCTCGCTGACGAGGATCGGGGCGTCGGTTCGGAGGGCGAGTCCGATTGAGTCCGAGGGCCGGGCGTCCACCGAGACCAGACCGGCCGGTCCTTCAATAATGAGCTGGGCGTAGAATGTGTCGTCCTCGATCCGGTTGACGAGCACCCGACGGATGCGCCCGCCGAGGCTCTCGGCTATCAACCGCATCAGGTCCAGGGTCATGGGTCGGGGAAAGTCGGTGCGCTGCAGCGCATAGGCGATAGCTGAAGCTTCAAAGGGCCCGATGTAGATCGGCAGAACACGGTCGGCGCCCAGTTCGCGGAGCAGGACAACCGGGGATTTGTTGGTGCTGTCTACCAAGAGTCCGTCAACACGGACTTCAACCATCCCGGCGGCTGGGGTCATCCCTCGGGAGAAGCCTCGGCGACCCAGAGCTTGACGGTCGCCGTGACATCGTGCCCGAGTTTCACCGGGACGTCGTAGACCCCCGGCGCTTTGACCGGCTCGGCGAGAACAATCGAATGCTTGTCGACCTCGAAACCTTCCCGCGCCAGCAGGCGGGCGACCTCGGCATTGGTGATCGCGCCGAAGGCACCCTCTTCGCCCATCCGGAGACTGGTCTTCACCGAAACCAGGCCGAGCTTGTCCGCCAGTCCGGTCAGGCGTTTCCGAATCCTGTCTTCACGCGTGGCAAACTGCTTCCGGATGAGTTCGAGGCGGCCGAGGTTGGCCGGGGTGGCGGGCAGGGCGAGCTTGCGAGGCAGCAGGTAGTTGCGGGCGAAGCCATTCTTGACATTGACGACCTGTCCGCTTGCGCCGATCCGGTCGACGGTCTGGGTGAGGATGACTTTCATCAGGCAGAGTAGGGCAGCAGGGCCAGGCTGCGGGCTGTCTTGATTGCCAGAGTCAGGGCTCGCTGGTGCCGGGTGCAGACGCCGGACAGCTTCCCGGGCACGACCTTGCCTCGTTCGGTCAGGAAGTTGCGCAGGTGCGGATCCTTGTAGTCAATGTAGCTGATTTTGTTCTCGCAGAAGTAGCAGACTTTGCGGCGAGTGCCGAACCGGCGCCGTGGCCGACCCGGACGGGTACCTGAAGTTCTCTTCATCATATGCTGACGAGAAGGATAAGCGGATTGAGCCTGATGTCAAGCTGTCCATCCGGGTTCCCCGGCGCGGTAGCGCCGAATCGACCTGGGTGATTGGTTCTTCCCGACGGGAGCGAGACCTCGGAGGCGGTTCCTGTCCGTTACAAAGCGCGGCGGGTCCGCTGGTGCGAACCCGCCGCTTCCCCACCCCGGGCTACATGCCCGAGTACTCGTCGGAGACCAGCTCCCCCTTCCCAAGCAGTCGATAGGTTGCTTCGATGCGGTCGCGGTACGTCTCCGCCGCTTCTTCGGCGCGCACGGTCGGCCTCAGTCCCTGCTCGCTGGCCTGGATCGCGCGCACTCCCAGGAAGCCGCCGACAATCAGCACTGCCGCCCCGAGCATCAGCACCATCCCGCAGATGAAGCTGCGCGCCATATCACACCTCTCCGAGTCCATCTTGCGCCTACCTGCCCCAACTGACTTCAACGGTCTCTTGGCCCCTGAGCATCCGTTCGGTAGCCCGGATCCGTTCGCGGTAGATGCGGCTGCCATCGCGCGGCACCACGCCCTGGCATTCCATCTGCCGCCTGACCTGCACTGCCCGCAGCATACTCGCGCCGGTGATGAGCATTCCAGACCCGAGAGCGAGCAGCGTAGCTTTGATGATCCAGCTTCTTATGATCACGATACCTCCAGTTTGTCAGTGTCTAGCGAACTGCTCATATCAGATGCACCGGCGGTGCCAGAGAGGACGACTACTGACTAATTGGCTTACTCACAGACACTTACGCTGGAATGCGGTTCTCGCGGATGGTTGCTGTTGTCTCAATCGGTGAGACACATGAGACGCTCTCTTGGGGAGGGGCGAAGGGCTAAGACTCAGATTGCTGGTGAGATAGCTGTCGTATCACCGGATGAGACGGTTTCCGGCTTCGGGACCATGAGACGGCCCGCTATTCTGGCCGCTTGATGCCGTGGCGCTTGAGCAGGCGGTAGAACTGGGCCCGACTGAACCCGGCTCTGTGGGCAGCAGCCTCGACCCGCCAGCCGGTCTGTTGGAGGCAGTTGAGCAGCATTGCCTTCTCGACGTCGGCCGTGGCGCGTTGCCCGGCTTCCCTGCAGACCTGTCGCACCGGACCGCCGGTCTTGTCGTCGGCCGGCACTGCCGGGCGTACGCCGAACGGCAGGTCATCCGGTGACAGGTCAGTGCTCTGACAGAGAATCACCGCGCGTTCGATGACGTGCTGAAGCTCGCGGATGTTTCCGGGCCAGTCGTGGGCGAGCAGCGCTGCCAGCGCGGCTTCGTTGATGCCCTGGACCTGTCGTCCGAACTCGTTGTTGCTCCGCCCGATGAAATGCCGGACAAGCTCGGGGATGTCTTCGCGTCGTTCGCGCAGGGGAGGGAGGACCACCTCGACCGCGTTCAGGCGGTAGTAGAGGTCGGCGCGGAACTGACCGCTGCGGATCAGCTTGTCCACGTCCTGGTTTGTGGCCGCAACGATCCGCACGTCGGTCTTCACGGTCCGGTCGCTGCCGACCGGCTCGAACTCGCGTTCCTGCAGTACGCGGAGCAGTTTGGCCTGGAGCCCGGGACTCATATCGCCGATTTCATCAAGGAAGACAGTGCCGCCGGTGGCCAGCTCGAACTTGCCCTTGCGCGCCACCACGCCGGTGGCAGCGCCGCGGGCAACGCCGAAGAACTCCGCCTCGAGAAGGCCCTCAGGGACCGCTGCGCAGTTGATGGCGCAGAACGGTTTCATCCTTCGCGAACTCGAGTCGTGGACCGCGCGGGCGACGAGTTCCTTGCCGGTGCCGCTCTCACCGCGCACCAGCACCGGCACGCCGGTGTCCGCAACCCGGGCGATCACCTCGAGGTTGCGCACCACCAGCTTGTTGCGTCCGACTACCCCGACGTACGCCAGGCCGGCCAGGCTTTCCCGGTCCCGGGCCGTCTGGCGGTCTTCGACCAGCCGGCTCACCGGTCCGCCCAGCGACCTGGTCACTGCGCCCAGCACCTGTTCGCTTCTTGCCAGTACCGCCGGGTCCAGACCGTACAGTTTGAGCCGGGCCCGGCCCTCAGGCTCGATCGGGAGCTCGACCGCCTGGCAATCGTCAGCTTCGCCGTTTCGAGAGGAGGGCAGTTCCCCGACGCCTGCCAGCAGGACCTCGTCACACTCGATGGCGGCGCCGGTCAGGCCCATTCCTGCCAGGAGCAGGGCGAGCACCTCGTTGACGAATGACCGGGGCTCCAGCCCGACCCGTTCGAGTCCCTGCAGCCCGGCCAGCACCGCGGTTGCGCCGCGTTCGGGAATGTCGAGCTCGAACAATAACCGGTTGGCTTGCTCCGACTCGGCGACGACCGAGAGCCGGCGGAATGTTCCCGACGCCTGCCGCAGCAGGGTCCTGGCCCTGACCGCCTCGCCCCGGGCGGCCAGGTAGTGGCCGTACTGCAGGCAGACACGGGCTGTTTCGTAGCTCTCAGGGGTGTCGGCAAACTCGCTGAGCGCCCGCTCGAAACAGTCCTGGGCGGCCTCGTAGTCGCCGACCTTGGCGAACAGCAGACCGCGCACCCGCAGGACTCCGCCCAGCTCGCGTTTCAGTTCCTGCTCCGCGGCCAAACCGGCGGCGCGGCCGATGTGGGTCTCGGCCTCTGAAAGCTCGCCGACGTTCAGCGAGAGCTCGGCGTTGAGCAGGAGCACGTGCGTCAGTGAGTACTTGTCCTGCACTGTCTCGAGAATCGCTGCCGCTTCGGTGTAGGTGGCCGCCGCGGCGCCCAAGTCGCCTCGCAAGGACATAGCCTGGCCCAGGTGCGCCAGCGCCCTGCCAAGCATGGCCCGGGGCGGCTCTCGACCGCGCTCGACCCGGATGACTGAATCGAACAGCGCGGTTGCCTGTTCCAGACGCCGGCGCTTGACGAACAGCTCTCCGAGGTTGCACGACAAGGCCAGGCGCGAATCCTCGTACCCTTCCTGCTCGCTGATGGCGATGGCCCGGTAGAGCTGTTCGGTGGCCTCCTCCCAGCGTCCGAACTGCTCGAGCATCCAGGCGACATTGCCTCGACTCACGACCTCGCCGTAGGACGAGCCGCGTTCGACGTCAATCGTCAGGCATCGCTCGTAGCAGGCGAGAGCTTCGGATGCCCGGCCTTGCATGCCCATCAGCGTCGCGAGTTGGTTCAGTGCCGCCAGCTCACCGTCGACGTAACCGGATTCCCGGCTCATCTCGAGGCAGCGCTGGTGGCAGGCCTGTGCCCTGGAGAACTCGCCCCAGTCGTAGTGAATCAGCCCGGTCGTGTTCCAGATGGCCGCCTCGGTCAGGCGGTCCTTGCTGCGCTGCGCGGCTTCCAGCGCGCGGCGGGCCAGGCCGGTTGCGCGGTCGAGCTCTCCCTGTCGCCGGCAGAGGTCGGCCAGTCGATTCGAGCCGCGGGCGAGCAGCGCGTCGTCACCGCTCGCTTCGGCCTCGGTGCACAGCTCGTTGAGCAAGAGGCGAGCGCTGTCCGGTTCGCTCATCACAAACTCGTCTACAGCCTTAAGCGTTGCCTGCATCCGAGCCTTCGGTTCGGCAATGTCGTTCAGCAACTTCCTCAGGCCTGCGATGCGGTCAATTCCTCTAGATTCAGCCATTGCCCGACTTGAGGATATTGCCGGAAGGCATGTTGTCAACGTGGGCGAGGTCGCCGGCGCATTCTTTCCTGTTGACAGGCGGCAGTTCTGGCACTATACATTCTTGTCGTATGCCTGTCTGCCGTCCCGGTCCGGGCGATCATGCCGGGAGGTATGCGCAGAATAATCTAACAGCGGAGGAGGTGCCGATGAACGGAAGCCTTGGAACGGATCCGAAGGTCGTGTTGCTGAAGTGCCCGGCTTGCGGGGAGACGAGCACTGTGACCGTCAAGTACACCTGTTCACTCTGTGCGAACAGCGTTACACTGCCGCCCAAGCCTGAGGGCTACCCGCTCTCCCGGTCCTGCCAGGGACCGGCGTTCTGCCAGGGCACGGAGACCGGGGTAGTGATTGCCTGTACGTGTGGCTGGCCCAATACTGCCCTCCACCGGGACTGACGCTCCCAAGCAGGCAGGACCGGTGGTAGTCGGTTCAGCGGGGAGCCCGACCGGGCTCCCCGCTTCGTTGAGTGCTGCCGGCGTTCGTGCCGGGTGACTGTCAGTCAGACGGCCAGCGCTGCTGATTTCCTTTCGGGTGCCCGGCTTGACCAGGGTCTTGTCGTCGGGTATGGTGACCAGAAAGCTGAGAAAGGAGCTGAGCACCATTGGTCTCTGATTTTGCCCGGGTCTGGTCCGCCAATCCCGACGTTCATCTCCTGCTCAGGAAGTCTTCGCTGGTCGGGCAGGCGCGCCGTCGGCTGTTTGAGTACCTCAATCGCCAGGAGCGGCGGTTCCTGAACGAGCATTACCCGGTCAACGACCTTGAGCTCGCGACCGTCCTCCGCGCAGTGACGGTGATGAAGAACGTGATAGCGGTCCGCAACGAGCGCAGGGCCGGGTTCAGTGCACTCCGGCTGCTGTTCGACGCCGCCCACGGGCGCGTGGGTGAAGACGCGGCCGGACCCGGTTTCAAGGAGGAGTTCCACCACCTGTTCCGGGCGATCCGGGGCGAGAGTCGGCTCTATCCTGACTCCAACGCGGTACCGCCGATGAGCCTGGCCGGACGCGATGCGGCGGTTGCGCGCTCAGCCAAGCTCGACCGGCTGGCCGCGGGCGTCGAGCGCCGACTGGCCCAGTATCCCCATGGGTTGTCGCCGCGCGTCATCCGTCACCGGGCGGTGCACCGGCGGCGGGTACTGGACCTGTTGGGCGCTTCCGATTCCGACTGGGCAGACTACCGGTGGCACTTGCGTCATGTCATCCGCGACGCCGACACGCTGGGCCGGGTTGTGCGGCTGACCCGCGCGGACACCGAGGCGATTTCCGCCGCCCGGCGGCACGGAGTTCCGTTTGGGGTGACGCCACATTACGCCTCGCTGATGGACCGCTCGCCTGACCGCGGCAACGACCACTCGGTGCGCGCGCAGGTGATACCGAGTCCCAACTACGTCATGCGGCTGACCCGCGCCCGGGCCGGGGGCGGCCACTCGCTCGACTTCATGCACGAGCGCGAGACTTCGCCGGTGGACTGCGTCACCCGGCGCTACGCCCGCATCGCCATTCTGAAGCCCTGCAACACCTGCGCACAGGTTTGCGTGTACTGCCAGCGCAACTGGGAGATAACCCAGCCGATGGCCCCGGACGCGATCCCGGCGCCGAAGCGATTGGAGACCGCGGTTGAATGGCTTGCCGCTCACCCTGCCATCACCGAGGTGCTGGTCACCGGCGGCGACCCGCTGGTCACCAGCACCGCTTACCTGGAACGGGTGCTGGCCACGTTCGGGCGTATCGAACACATCAGCCGCATCCGCATAGGCACCCGCACGCCGGTGACGGTTCCCCAGCGCATCACCCCGGGACTGGCCGACGCGGTCGCGCGCTGGCACGAACCGGGCCGGCGCGAGGTCTGTGTCGTCACCCACATCCAGCATGCCTACGAGCTTACTCCGGAGACGGTCACCGCGGTGCAGCGGTTCCGGCGCCGGGGGATCAGCGTGTATAACCAGCTGGTGTTCACCCGCGAGGTCAGCCGGCGGTTCGAGGCTGCGGCGCTGCGGCATCACCTGCGCTTGGTCGGGGTCGAGCCGTACTACACCTTCAACACCAAGGGCAAGGATGAAACCGAGGATTTTCGGGTGCCGATTGCCCGGCTCCGCCAGGAGCAGAAGGAGGAGGCTCGGTTGATGCCCGGGCTCGAGCGCACCGACGAGGCGGTCTACAACATCCCGGGGATGGGCAAGAACTACCTTCGGGGTTCGCAACACCACGCGGTGATAATGGTTCTGCCGGACGGCCGCCGGGTGTACGAGTTCCACCCCTGGGAGAAGCGCATCTCACCCGCCCCGACCTACGTGGACACGGACGTGAGTATCTGGGAGTACCTCGAGTGGCTGAAATCGCGCGGCGAAACGCCGCGCGATTACCGGAGCATCTGGTACTACTGGTAGCGCCGGCACCACCCGGCAGGTGAATCCGGCCGGTTCGGTCGCGGGCGTCCCGGCCTAGTTGGCCGGTTTGCCGGTCGTGTCCGGGTCGATGAAGAAGTCGGCCCAGGCCCCGGTGAACACGATGTGGGGGCCGCCGCGGCCCTGGGCCCCGGAAACCCGGCACTGCCCGTCGCGGTTGCCAGTTTGCAGCGGGTAGGACGTCCCGATTTCTCCGTCGCTGACGCGGCCTTCGATTCGGAACGGCAGCACGTGGGGGAGAAGTAGCCGGACTCGCGCCAGCTCCGCGACGACGTCGAGCTTGGTCATTGTCGAGTCGTCGAGCCGGGCGGCAACCTCGCCGTAGCGGCTGACCAGGCACCATTTTCCCCGGCCGCCTTCGGTGGCGATGCTGCCGAGGACGTTGCTGATGGTGACGTCGCCGTCGAGCTGCTGGCCGGAGACATCGCCGTAGCGGCTGTCCACCGCGACCTGGTCCGCCACGTCGTCGAGGTACACGTTGCCGTAGCTGCTGTTGATGCCCAGTCCGCCCGAGCACTCAGCGACGCGGACGTCGCCGTGGCTGACCGTCACCTCAACATCGCGGCAGTCCCGAAAATCGACGTTGCCGTAGCGGTTCGTGACCGAGCTACCGCCGGTGATGCCGTAGAGCTCCATGTCGCCGAAGGCGTTGGCGGCTTCGAAACGTACGCCGGGCGGGACCAGCAGGGTGAGGTCCACCTCGTAACTGAACTCGCTGGAGGGCGTGACGAGCCCGGGGTAGAGCACCGCGACGAACACGGTGTCTTCCCAGGAGGCCAGGCTGAGCTCGATGCCGGTCAGAAACTCCGCGGCCTGGCGTCGGTCGTTGCCCTTGACGATGGCTGCCGCGGAGACCCGGAGAGTCTCCGTGTCCGCCGGCCGGGCCAGGATGCTGCCGTAGCGGTGAGTCAGCCGGACAACCTGGCCGGCGGGCAGAGGGAGCGACTTCTCAAGCCGGCGGGTGAGCGTTGCGGCCTCGGCCGCCGCTGCAAGCGCGAGGACGGCCGGCAGGAAGATGAAGGCCGCCTTGACCGTCATCAGCGCCCCCCGGCGACGAGCAGATCGAACGACCGGTTGCGGGCGTCCTGCGCGCCGGCGTAGGCGCGCCGCACCCGGGGATTGCTCGGGTTCTCGGCCAGCGCGCGCTCGATTTCCGATATCGCGGCCTCGACGCCGGCCAGGTACTCGCGGTACTGCTCATCCAGGCCGGCATCGGCGGCTTCCCGGGTCGGGGAGATGGTTCCCGCGGTGACCGCCGCTTCCCGGAGCCGGGCTTCCGGGGCGCGGGGCCCGTGCCCGGCACCGACGAACGCGCGGCCGAGGACGGCCACGACCAGCAGCACCGCCGCGGCGGCGGCCGCGCCGGCCCAGGTCCAGCCGAGCAGACGTCGCGGCGGGGCGGCGACCCGTTCCCGGATTCTTACCCACGTCTCCGGCGCGGGTTCGATCGTGGCCAAGCCGGCGGCCGCCCGCTGGATGGCGGTCAGTTCCTGCATCGCTTCGCGGCAGGAGGCGCATTCCCGCAGGTGAGATTCGATTCCGGTCGAATCGCGGGCATCAAGGTCACCATCAAGGAAAGCGCTTAAGGTCTCATCACTAAAATGGTCCGTGGTCCGCTCCTTTCCGCCGGCAGTGCCGGCGCTTTCCGGCGCATCCGCGTCACAGCTTCCCCTTGACAATCGGGGTCAGCATCTTCCGCAGCGCCGCCCTGGCCCGGTGCAGCTGCGACTTGCTGGCGCCGTCGGTGATGCCGAGGACTTCGCCGATCTCGTTGTGCTTCAGACCCTCGATATCGTGGAGCACGAAGACCTTGCGGTAACCCTCGGGTAACAGCGGTATCATGCTCTCGATGAGGCTGGTGAGATTGGTCGAGCCGGCGCTCGGCTCGTTGACGTCATCAAGCGGCACGGTCGGGCGCCGTTTCCGCCGTCGGAGGTAGTCGAGCGCGGTGTTGACCGTAATCCGGTAGATCCAGGTCGAGAGCGCGGCGTCGCCCCGGAACTCGTTACGCTTCCGGTAGACTTTGATGAATACGTCCTGGGTGATATCCTCCGCGTCCGCACGGCAACGGACGAAGCGGTAGGCGGTCGAAAACACCCGGGCGCGGTGTTCGAGGTAGACATTCTCAAAATCATCCTTCGTCCCGGCGGTTCCGGGATGTTCAATTGCACCAGCAGTTCCATTCAAAGAGGTCTCGATGGGCTTAGACGCGTCGGGCGGCGGTTGGTTGTCTTGCTCGTTCGCGCCGGCAGGGCGCGGCCCGGTGTTTGACTTGCTGTTCACAGCGGAGATACTATCCCCGGTTACAGGCCCGAGGTCAAGTCCCTGGAGGAACCGATGAAGAATGCGACCATGGTAGTCGCGCTGGCCGTCTTTTCGATCTGTCCGGCCTGGCCGGACGGAAACCGCCCGGTCGTGCGCCCTGAAGCCGGCGACGCGCACACCGCCGGGCAACTGCTCATCACGCTCGCGCCCGCCCTGCGCGGCACGGTGGCCCTGCAGCAGGACGGGGAGCTGGCGCTGTTCGGCGTCCCGGCGCTCGATGAAATCTGCCGGCGCTGGCAGGTGGACGATATCACCGCGCTCTGGCGTCACCCGGTGGTCCCGCCCGCGGCGGCACGGCTGGGCTGCGACCTGCAGTACCTCGTCCAGTTCCCGACCGACCAGGACATTGCGCCGGTCGCGGAGGAGTTCCGCCGCCGTCCCGAAGTCGCGGACGTCTGCCCGAACGCCTGGCTCGAACTGACCCGGCTGCCCAGCGACACGCTCTATGGCCGGCAGTGGCACCTGCCCCGTATCGGCGCCCTCACAGGCTGGGATTTCGCCCGGGGCGACACCGCGGTGCTCATCGCGGTGCTCGACGACGGCTGTGAATGGCACCATCCCGACATCGAGCCCAACCTCTGGGTCAACCACCCGGAAGACCTGAACGGCAATGGCCGGTTCGACCCCTACCCGTACCCGGACGGCGACCTCGACGGGGTGGACCAGGACGGCAACGGGTACATTGACGACGTCATCGGGTTCGACTTCGTGTCCGGCGACCCGGACCCGGACCCGGCGCTGCTGAGCGACGACCACGGGACTCACTGCTGGGGTACCGCCAACGCCACGACCGACAACGCCATCGGAATTGCCGGACCGCCCTGGAACGTTCGCAGCTTCGGCTACCGCTGCGGCGGGGGAGGGGGGATCGGGCTTTACGCGGCGATTGCGGGCATCTACCACGCGGTTCCCAAGGGCGCCTGGGTCATTTCCATGAGCTTCGGCGGCTACAGCCAGTTCGTGCCCCTGCGCGATGCCTGCCAGTACGCCTCGGACATGGGCTGCGTGCTGGTCGGCGGAGCGGGTAACGACGGCCGGAACAGTGTGTTCTATCCTGCCGGGTACCCGAGCGTGCTCGCGGTGGCGGCCTCGGGCCCGGACGATACCCGGACTTCCTGGTCCAACTACGGCGACTGGATTGACATCACCGCCCCGGGCGACGGCATCTACTCGACCATTACCGACCACCGCTACGGCACGATGTCCGGCACCTCGATGTCCACCCCGCTTGTCGCCGGGGTGCTGTCCTGGCTCAAGTCGGCTTTCCCGGAACTTACCAACGCCCAGGCCTGCAGCCTGATGTTCGCCACCGCCGATTCGATGCCGGATGAGTACTACCGCAACGGCTGGCTCGGGGCCGGCCGGGTCTCGATGGCCAATGTCGTCCTCCCCCGGTTCTACTGTAACCTGACGATGACCGACTGGCGCTGGAACGACGCCGGCGGCAACGGCAACGGTCGGCCCGACCCGGGCGAGACCGCGGCGCTCATCATCACCTACGCCAACTCCGCCGGCTGGCAGAACACCGCCGACGTCACCGCGACGCTCTCCACCTCGGTCAGCGGCATCGAAATCATCAAGGACACCGCCCGCCGGGATGTCCGGGAACCGGGCGGTGC
>JAWOIB010000065.1:0-21686 GCA_046484845.1 bacterium | reverse complement strand
CGGCCTCTACTCGGACGATCACCTCTCGCCAGAGCAGAGAGATTTACAGGGAAATTAGGACTTGACCGGGGGGGGGGCACTCCGGGGGTGGGGGAGGGGGTAAATTCGGGCAGGGGATAAGCGGCGTTCTCCCGGCAGGTTGGCGAGATTTGGATTTTCGGCGGAGTTGAGTTTAGACTCAACTCCATCTGCCGAAATTCGGTCGCCCGGGGCGGTTCTTGGCCGGGCTGTCAGGATGTTCCGGCCGGGCTGAGGAGCCGCGGCTTGACTTGAGGAAGCGCCATTCTATAATCGCCTGAACAGCCCCTGTAGCTCAGACGGATAGAGCGACGGTTTCCTAAACCGTAGGTCAGGCGTTCGAATCGCCTCAGGGGTATGGCATGAAACAGCGGGGCGGGTTTCTCCGGGCCGGGCGGGTTCGCCGCGCCCCGGTCCGCGGAACCGCGCCCTGTCTTAACAGGTCAGGAACAGGAAGAGATTATGAAGTATCGAGCTAAGCACACCGTGAGCAAGGCTGATTTGAGGCCGGACCGGTTCCAGGCGCTCACCGAGAAGGTGATGGAGTTCTATTACCGCGACCGCCGGCGGTTCCTGGTCATCGTCGGGGTGGTGGTCGCGGTGGTGGTGGTGGCGGTGTTCGCGCTGCAGAGCCGCCGGACGGGCCCGAACCCGGAGGCGCAGTTGCGGTTTACCGAGGCGCTGGGCGTGTACAGCCAGGGGATGACGCAGGAGGCGGAGGAGGCGTTCCGGAACGTGGCGTCGGCGTTCGGCCGGGACCCGGCCGGGGTGCGCGCCCGGTACTACCTGGGCCAGATTTACTTTCACAACCAGCGGTTCGATGAGGCCCGGGCGGAGTTCGAGCGGTTCCTGAAGTCCCGGCCGAACGACCCGATCCTGGCGCCGGCCGCGCTGGTCGGCATCGCGGATTGCCTGCAGGAGACCGGCGACCTGCTGAAGGCGGCCGAGCACTATGAGCGGGCCTGGCGGCGGTACCCGGATTCGCCGTTGGCCGAGGAGGCGGCGCTGGCCGCGGGCCGGAACTTCGCGCTGGCCGGGGCGCTGGACCGGGCGGAGCGGCTGTACCAGACCTTGCTCGACAAGGAGCCGACCGGGGAGCTGGCCGAGAACCTGAAGATGCATTTGAGCTACGTCCAGACCCTGAAGGAGAAGTTCTAGCCCATCAGCCGGCATACCGGTTCCCGCGTTCCTGACCTTCTGTCCGTGCGCGGCCGCCTGCGGGCGGCCGCGGTGTTGCTGGCCCTGTTGCTGGTGGGTTGCGGGACGCGGCCGGCCGCGACCGCCGACTGGGGCGCGGATTTCCGGACCGCGGACGGGGCCGCGTTCGCGCCCGGGCCGGGCGAGAGTCCGTTCGTGGTGGTGTTCTGGAGCCCGTGGGCGCCGCCCGCGCTGGCGTTGCTGCGGGACATCGGTACACTGGCGGACCGGGCGCAGGTGGTGACGGTGATGCTGGAGGCCCGGGACCCGCGCATCGAGCGGCTGGCGGCCGGTGACCTGCTGGTGGTGGAGCCGGCGGATGATTCGGTGGTGGACCGGTATGACATCGGGCTGTTGCCGACGGTGCTGGTGCTGGACCGGCAGGGCCGGGTGGCTGGCAGGTACGAGGGTTTCAGCCCGGGGCTGGTGGAGGAGATCGGGCGGGCGTTGGCGCCGGCGGAGACTGAGGCCATTGCAGATTGAGGACGGCGGATTCCCGGAGCAGGAAGCCGGGGTGGTGAAGGCCGGGAGGATTGGATGAGATACCGCGAAGCGCTGACTTTCGACGACGTGCTGTTGTTGCCGCGCCATTCGACGGTGCTGCCGGCCGCGGTGCGGGTGGAGACCGTGTTCACGCGCGGCATCAGGATGAAGCTGCCGCTTCTGAGCGCGGCGATGGACACGGTGACCGAGGACCGGATGGCGGTCGCGCTGGCCCGGGCCGGCGGCATCGGGGTGATTCACAAGAACCTGCCGGTGGAGCAGCAGGCCGCCCAGGTGGCCCGCGTGAAGCGGATTGAGAGTTCGATGGTCGCGGAGCCGATAACCGTGACCCCGGACAAGTCCATCGGCGCGGCCCGGGAGTTGATGACGGATTCCGGCATCTCCGGCCTGCCGGTGGTGAACGAGCGGGGGCGGCTGGTCGGCATCCTGACCAAGCGCGACCTGTTGTTCGAGGATGACAACACCCGGCCGGTGTCCGAGGTGATGACCGCGGAGGGGCTGGTGACCGCGCCGGTCGGGACCACGCTGAAGCGGGCCCGCGATATCCTGCGCCGGCACCGGGTGGAGAAGCTGCCGCTGGTGGACGCGCGCGGGATTCTGCGTGGGCTGATTACGACCAAGGACATCATCAAGCGGCTGGAGTTCCCGAACGCAACCGTGGACGACCGGCGGCGGCTGCGGGTCGCGGCCGCGGTCGGGGTCGGGCGGGACGGCCGGGAGCGGGCCGCGGCGCTGGTCGCGGCCGAGGCGGACGCGCTGGTGGTGGACACCGCCCACGGGCACACCCGGAACGTCATCGAGATGGTGCGCTGGCTGCGCCGGTCCTGGCCGAAGCTGCAGGTGGTGGCCGGGAACGTCGCGACCCCCGAGGGCGCGCTGGAGCTGGCCCGGGCCGGGGCGGACGCGGTGAAGGTCGGGGTCGGGCCGGGCTCAATCTGCACGACCCGGGTGGTGGCCGGGGTGGGCGTGCCCCAGTTGACCGCGATCCGGGACAGCGTGAAGGCGCTGGGCCGGCGGGTGCCGGTTATCGCAGACGGCGGCATCCGGTATTCCGGGGACGTGGCGAAGGCGCTGGCCGCGGGCGCGTCCTCGGCGATGATGGGCAACCTGCTGGCTGGGACCGAGGAGAGCCCGGGCGAGAACGTGCTGCTCGAGGGCCGGCGCTATAAGGTTTACCGGGGGATGGGCTCGATTGACGCGATGAAGGCCGGGTCGGCGGACCGCTATGCCCAGGAGGGGCTGCGCAAGCTGGTCGCGGAGGGCGTGGTTGGCCGGGTGCCGTTCCGGGGCAGTGCGGCCGACGTGCTGTACCAGTTGGAGGGCGGGCTGCGCTCGAGCATGGCCTACTGTGGCTGCCGGACGCTGGCCGAGTTCCGGCGCCGGGCGCGGTTCGTCCGGGTGAGCGGGGCCGGCCTGCACGAGAGCCACCCGCACGACATCACCATCACCAAGGAAGCGCCCAACTACGAGCTGGGCGAGCGCGGCAAGTCCTGACCGGCCGATAGAATGAAGCGGGGGCCTTTCGGCCCCCGCTGTTTCTTACGTCAGGGTCAGGTCCGGGGCGCCGGGGCGATGAAGCCTTCCTTCATCATGTTCTGGACCAGGTCCCGGGATGCCTTGATGGTCGCGGTGGCGGTTCTGAGCAGTTCTTCCCGGGTCATGGTGATGCGGGCGACGCCCTGCTCGATGGCCTTCATCCCGACCGCGGCCGCCTCGCGCGGGTAAACCTCCCAGTCGTCCATCGTCGGGACGAGGTAGTCCTGCTTGAGGCCGCGGTCTTCCGCGACCCGGGCGAGTTCGAGCGCGGCCGCGATGCACATCTCGTCGGTGATGGTCCGGGCGTTGACGTCGAGCGTGCCGCGGAAGATGCCCGGAAACCCGAGCGAGTTATTGACCTGGTTGGGGAAGTCGCTGCGGCCGGTGGCGACGACCGCGGCCCCGGCTTCGAGCGCGTCCCAGGGCCAGATTTCGGGAATCGGGTTGGCGCAGACGAACACGATTGCGTCCTTCGCCATCGAGCTTATCCATTCCGGCTTGACCGTGTCCGGGCCCGGGGTGGAGAGCGCAATCAGCACGTCGGCGTCCTTGATCGCTTCCGCGACGGTGCCGCGCAGGTCCCATTTGTTGGATATCTGGCACATGTGCCACTTTTCCTTGAACGTCTCCTTGAGCTCGGTCCGGCCTTTGTGGAGCGTCCCCCTGGAGTCGCACATGATGGTGTTTTCGGCGGTGACCCCGCCCTTGATGCAGACGCGCGAGATGGCGATGTTCGAGGCGCCCGCGCCGAGGAACACGACCTTGACCTTGGCGATGTCCTTGCCCACGAACTTGAGCGCGTTGACGAGCCCGGCGTAGGTGACCGCGGCGGTGCCCTGCTGGTCGTCGTGCCAGACCGGCACGTTCATTTCCTCGCGCAGGGTGTCGAGAATCCGGAAGCATTTGGGCTGGGCGATGTCTTCGAGGTTGAACCCGCCGAAGCTGGGTTCAAGCAGTTTGGCGGTGCGGATGAACTCGTCCGGGTCCTTGGTGCGAAGCGCGATCGGCACGCAGTCCACGCCGCCGAGGTACTTGAAGAGAATCGCCTTGCCTTCCATCACCGGCATCGAGGCTTCCGGGCCGATGTCGCCGAGCCCGAGCACCCGGGTGCCGTCGGTCAGCACGCAGATGGTGTTGGCCCGGTTGGTGTGGACGAAGGACTTTTCCGGGTTGGCCTGGATGTCCTTGCAGGGCGCGGCCACGCCCGGGGTGTACCAGATGGCGAAGTCGTTGAAGTCGCGGATGCAGCATTTCGGGACGGTCTGGTACTTGCCCTTGTAGAAGGGGTGCAGGACCATCGCGTCGGTGGCCGGCTGCTTCGCCTTGGCGACGAGTTGTTCGATTTCCTGCGGGGTGAGTTTCTTCACGGTTTTGGCTCCTTTTCAGGCGGTCTTCGAGCGGATGGCCGGGGGCTTGAGCAGGAAGCTGGCGATGGCCGCCGCGACGCACAGCAACCCGGTGAGGATAAACGCAAAGTTGTAGTTGCCGGTGATTTCCCGGACCTGCGGGGCGAAGATGTTCGAGAGCAGGCCGCCGAACCCGTAGGCGGTGAAGATGAGGCCGTAGTTGATGCCCGCGTACTTCGTGCCGTAGTAGTCGGCGTTGATCGCCGGGTAAATCGCCAGATAGCCGCCGAAGGTCGCGCCGACCAGCGCGATGCCGAACCAGAACACGACCGGCGCCGCGGGAATCAGGAAGTAGCCGAACACCGCGACCGCGTTGATCAGGTACATCAGGAACAGGGTGCGCGAGCGGCCGATGGAGTCGGAGATGCGGCCCCAGAGTATGCGGCCGAGGGTGTTGAAGATCGCCAGCACCGAGACGCCGATGGCCGCGGTCGAGACGTTGAAGCGGGCCAGTTCCTGCGCGATGGGCGAGGTCTGGCCGATCATCATCAGCCCGGCGGCACAGCCGGCGAAGTACATCAGCCAGATGACCCAGAACTGCCAGGTCGAGAGCATCTGGCCGGAGGTGAAGTCGGCGTGAGTCGGCGCGGCCTGGCCCTTCTTCGGCGCGGGCGGGGTCCAGGCGGCCGGGCAGTAGCCTGCCTTCGGGTTGCAGAGCAGCAGCCCGCCGAGCGTGACCAGCACGAGGTAGGCGAAGCCGAGCCAGCGGAAGGTGGCGAACACGCCGAGCGCGGGCAGGTTGAACAGGTTCACCCCGAGCAGGTTGTAGGGGGTGCCGGAGATCAATCCGGCGGCCAGCGGCGCGACGAAGAACGCGCCCGCGCCGAAACCGGCCACCGCCAGCCCGGTTATCAGGCCGCGCTTGTCCGGGAACCACTTCACCCCGGAGGCGATCGGGCAGACGTAGGAGAACCCGATGCCGATGCCGGACAGGACGCCGTAACCGACGATCAGCATCGTGATGTCCTTCGCCGCGCTGGCAACCATCATCCCTGCGGCGAGCAGGATGCCGCCCGCGATCGCGATCTTCCGCGGCCCGAACCGGTCCTGGAGCCGGCCGCCGACAACGGTGGCGAGCGCGAAGAAGATGAGCACAAACGAGAACGGGAGCGAAGCCTGGGTGGCGGAGATGTCCAGCTCGGTCTCGAGCGGCTTGCGGAACACGCTCCAGGCGTAGATGGCGCCCAGGCAGAGCTGGACCAGCACCGCGCCGACGACAATCATCCAGCGGTTGTAAACACGGCCTTCTTTCACAACAGACCTCCGTGGTGGGTTGAGATGCGGCCCGGGCGGCGGTCGCCGGCCCGGGCCAGGTAGAATCGGGAGAAAGGCAGGCGGACCGCCGGAGGGTCTTCCGGGCAGTCCGCCTGCATGGTCGGTAACCTACTCGTCGAGCGTCGAGATGTCCCCGACCGGCTGACCGAGCGCCTCGGCCTTGAGCAGCCGGCGCATGATCTTGCCGGAACGGGTCTTGGGGAGCTTGTCGCGGAACTCGATCGAGTCGGGCTTGGCGATCGCCCCGATCTCGGTCGCGACCCACTTCTTGAGTTCCTCGATGAGCGCGTCGGTCTTTTCGATCCCGGCCTTGAGCGTGACGTAGGCCCTGGGCACGTCGCCCTTGACTTCGTGGGGCACGCCGATGACCGCGGCCTCGGCCACCGCCGGGTGGGCGACGAGCGCCGATTCGACCTCGGCGGTGCCGAGCCGGTGACCGGCGACGTTGAGCACCTCGTCGGCCCGGCCGCGGAACCAGAAGTAGCCGTCCGCGTCGCGGGAGACCGAGTCGCCCATCAGGTACTTGCCCGGGAAGCGCGACCAGTAGGTCTGGACGTAGCGGTCCGGGTCCTTGTAGATGGTCCGGAGCATCGCCGGCCAGGGCTTGAGCAGCACGCCGAGCCCGTTGGTGTCCGGCGGGACCGGGTTGCCCTGCTGGTCAACGACATCGGCCATGACCCCGGGCAGCGGGCGGGTGGCGCTGCCGGCCTTGAGCACGGTGATGGGCAGCGGCGAAATCATGAAGTTGCCGGTCTCGGTCTGCCACCAGGTGTCCATGATCGGCAGTTTGCCGCCGCCGATGTTCTCGCGGTACCAGCGCCAGGCCTCGGGGTTGATCGGCTCGCCGACCGAGCCGAGCAGCCGGAGCGAGGAGAGGTCGTGCTTCGCGGGGAGCTGTTCGCCGAAGCGCATGAACATCCGGATCGCGGTCGGCGAGGTATAGAGAATCGTGACCTTCTCGCGGGCGATGATCGACCACCAGCGATCCGGGGCGGGGAAGTCCGGCGCGCCTTCATACAGGATTGAGGTCGCGCCGTTCATCAGCGGGGCGTAGACGATGTAGGAGTGGCCGGTGACCCAGCCGATGTCCGCCGCGCACCAGTACACGTCCTCGGGCTTGATGTCGAACACGAACTTGAGCGTCGAGTAGGTGCCGACCCCGTACCCGCCGTGGACGTGGACGATGCCTTTGGGCTTGCCGGTCGTGCCGGAGGTGTAGAGCGTGTAGAGCATGTCCTCGGGGTCGAGCTGTTCGGTCGGGCATTCGTCCGACTCGTCCTTGACCAGTTCGTGCCACCAGAGGTCGCGACCCGCGGTCATCGGCGCGTCATTGCCGGCGCGCTTGAACACGATGCAATGCTTCGCGCTCGGGCATTCGGCCAGCGCCCCGTCCGCGTTCGCCTTGAGCGGGACAATCTTGCCCCGGCGGTAGGCACCGTCGCAGGTGATGAGCACCTTGGCCTCAGCGTCCTGGATGCGGTCGCGCAGCGAGCCGGCCGAGAAACCGGAGAACACCACCGAGTGCACCGCGCCGATCTTGGCGCAGGCCAGCATCGCGATCGGGTTCTGGGGAATCATCGGCATGTACAGCGTGACGCGGTCGCCCTTCTGCACGCCGAGCTTCTTGAGCGCGTTGGCGAACTTGTTGACTTCCCGGTAGAGCTGCGCGTAGGTCCAGCGCTCGACCTCGCCGGGTTCGGATTCGTAGATGTACGCGACCTTGTCCTTGACCGGGGTCTTCATGTGGCGGTCGAGGCAGTTGTGGACGATGTTGAACTTCCCGCCGGTGAACCACTTGAAGAACGGGGCCTTGGAGTCGTCGAGGACCTTGTCCCAGGGCTTGAACCATTCGAGCTCTTTGGCGACCTCGGACCAGTACCATTCGTGGTCTTCTGCGCGTTTGAGCAGGGCATCGAGGTCCGCGATGCCCTGCTGGTCCATGAAGGCCTTGATGTTCGAGTTCTTGACCAGCTCCTCGGGCGGCTGGTAGATTTCGGGCTGTGACATTCGGCGTCCTCCTTATCCGGGCCGTGGTTTGTGATTGTCCGTTTCAGGGTTTCCTGCCCGGCGTCCGGGCGGCCGGCAACCGGGTGCTGACTACTGAGCGGTGAGTATATTCCGGAGCGTGGACGAGTCAAGCGGACCGGGGCGCGACCAGCAGGGCAACCACGAACGCGAGCTCGCGGGGGCCGCGACGTGCGAACACCCGGCGGATGCCGGCGAACAGGCGGCGTTTGACCGCCGGAGGCCGGATCGCGTGGTCCGACATCGTCCGGAGCAGGTCGATGTACTCCTCGGCTTCGTACCGGCGCCGGCGCGGGTAGCGGCGGACGGCTACCGGCCCGAACCGGCCGGAGCCTTCGACTGCCCGGCACTGGCGTTGGATGCGCTCTTCCGGCGGCCGGGCGCGCCAGGGCTTCATTCCCGCCAGGCGGTACTGCTCGTCCATCTCGCGCTGGAATTCGTCGTTCGGCGTCTCGCGGAAGTGCCAGGCCAGCCCGAGCCTGCCGCCCGGGACAAGTGCGCGGGCGGCCTTCTGGCAGGCGAGGCGGGGCGGGAGCCAGTGGAACGCCGAGGCGGAGAAGACCAGCTGGAACCGGCCCGGCTCGAGCGGCCAGTCCTCGAAACCCGAGTTGATGACGTTTGCCCCGGGAAACCCGCGCAGGTTGTGCCGGCAGCGGCGGGCCATTGCCGACGACAGTTCCACTGCTGTGACCGCCAGCCCGCGCCTCGCGAGCGGCAGGGTCGCCTGCCCGGTGCCCGGCCCGATTTCCAGCACCCGGTGGCCCGGCCGCAGCCGGGCCAGGCGCGAGAGGTCGTCGAACAGCCGGTCCGGGTAGCCGGGCCGGCTGCGCTCGTAGAGCGCCGGGGCGGTATCAAAGGAAGCCCGGCGCAGGCGGTGGCGTTCCGCGGCAGCGAGCGGCAGGGTCCCGGTCGGTTTCATCCCGCAATCCTAGAAGCCGGGGCGGGCCTGTCAACGGGCCGAGCGGCGGCCGGAGTTGTTTCCCGGTTTCGCGGTTGGTATAATCGCACAAACCTGACAGGAGGACCGCAATGAGATTTCTGTGGTTGATACTGACGACAGCGCTGGTTTCTTTGCCCGCACTGGCCGCCTGGGAATCGGTGGGACCGGACGGCGGGTACATCATGGCGATGGCGATCGACCCGCGCGAGCCCGCACGGGTCTGCGCGGTGCCTTACGACTACCCGGACAGCGCGCGGCTGCTGGCCAGCACCGACGCGGGCGGGAGCTGGAACGAACTGGGTCGCCTGCCCGACACCTATGTCATGGTGCTGGCGATCGACCCGGGTGACCATGAGCGGCTCTACGCGATCGGCCGGGGCAACCTGCTGCACCGTTCGACCGATGGCGGTCGGAACTGGGCCAGCTCTTCGCTCCCGGGATACGGCATGGCGCTGGCGGTGGACCCGCTGGCCGGCGGCAGGCTGTACGTCAGCGGCTATTACTACCACGGCGGGGCCTACCGCGCGGCGGCTTATGTCTCGAATGACCACGGGGCCAGCTGGACGGTCTCGATGCCGCAACCGGACACGACCGGGTATGGTTACGCGGTCGCCGCTGACCCGGTGGACGCCGGTGCGGTCTACCTGGGCGCCGGCAGCAGCCAGCTCTACAAGTCCACCGACGCCGGGGAGAGCTGGCGGCGCGCGAGCGATGGACTGCCGGCCGGTAGCTCGGTGCAGAGCCTGTCGGTGAACCCGGTCGACAACCGGGTCCTGCTGGCCGCGACGAGTTCCGGCTTCTACCGCACCGCCGACGGCGGCGGCCGTTGGACGCTCACCGGCTCGTTCGACCGCACGCAGAGCGTCGCGTTCTCGCCGGTCGGCGGCGCCGTCGCCTACGGCCTGGTCTGGACCGACGCGATGCGGGTCTGTGTCTCGACCGACGGCGGGGTGAGCTGGGTGGTGCCTTCGCCCGGCTACGTCGTGCTCAAGAGCGCGGTGCTTCATGCCGACCCCGGGGCGGCAGCCACCGTCTGGGTGAATACCCAGACCGGCATCTACCGCTCGACTGATGCCGGCAGCAACTGGCACCCGGCTCACGCCGGGCTGCGTATCACCCGGATTTCGTGTGTCAGCCCCAGCCCGGTCGACGGCAGGCGGCTGTACCTCGAGGTCCACGAGAACGGCATCTTCCGGACCGAATCGGCCGGTGACAGCTGGACGCGCTGCAGCGATTTCCTGGCCTGCGGGAATATCTGCGGCATCGGGGTCGCCCCGGGTGGCGGCCAAGACGTCCTCTATGCGCTCGAAGGGGCGGGTTGAGGGGACGCGGAGCTCTTCAAGAGCACAGACGGCGGGACCGTCTGGACACAAATCGACAGCTACCTCGGCGAGGGCGGCGACTGCATCGTCCATCCTGACGACCCCAACCTCGTTGTCTACGGCGGACAGGGCAATTCCTCGACCAGCAACTGGGCGTTCGGGCTGTGCCGGTCGACCAACGGCGGGTTGAGCTGGACCCGGAGCTTCATCCAGCAGTCAACGAGGGGCTGGTGTTATGCCTTGGCAGTCGCCGGCTCGCGGACCGATGTCCTCTACGCGGGCGGGTACATCGGTTCCGCGGGAGCGGTTGCGCGCTCAACCGACCGCGGGCTGAGCTGGCAGCAGACCGCCGCCGCGCCGGCCGAGACGGTGTTCGGCCTGGCCGTTGACCCGGCGGACGCGGACCGTGTGTTCGCGGCGACTTCCGGCGGCGCCTACCGGAGTTCCGACGCCGGCGCCAGTTGGACCCGGGTCAGTTCGGAGCGGGGATCGCGGGCGGTCGCGTTCCACCCCGGGGCGCCGGATACGATTGTCATCGGTGGCAGCGCCGGGGTCTGGGTCAGCCGTGACCGGGGACAGAACTGGCAGGCGATGAGTGACGGTCTTGCCGGCCAGTCCGTTACCTGCCTCGCGTTTGCGGTGGACGATGCGGTCAGGCTGTACGCCGGTACCGCCCGCGGTGCCGCGTACCGCTTCTCGTTCGCTACGGGCGTCGCCGAGGGCGCGCGGGGCGAGCGCCCCATTGACCGACCCGGGCTGCCGACCTTTGTCCGTGGAAGCCTAGTCCTGCCCTGCTCGCCGGGTATCTCAGGGCTCGCGCTTTTCAGCGCCGTCGGACTGAGGGTGATGGAGCTTCACGATGGCGCCAATGATGTCCGGTGTCTTTCCCCGGGTGTGTATTTCATCGGGGAGACCGGAGCGGCGGGGCGAACCGGCTTCGCGGTGCAGAAGGTGGTCATCCAGCCGTAGGCGGTAGAGGAGGACGTCTTGACCGCCACCCGGGGCGACCCCGATGCCGCAGATATTCCCGCGGGCCAGGAAGTCGATTCGCCCGAGCGCGGCCGCGGGCGGGACTAGAGCACCAGCGCGAGGCCGAGCGCGGCCGCGAGCCCGAGCACGCCGCCGAACCAGAAGGGCGCGGGAGCGCCCCACAGGCTCCAGAGCGCGCCGGCAAGAAGTGAAGCGGGGAGCAGGCCGATGCCCGCCAGGGTCGAGTGGAGTCCGACGAAGGTCGCCCGGTGCTCGACCGGCGCGATGTCGGCGACCAGTGCTTTCTCCAGTCCCTCGTTGAGCGCGGCGAACAGGCCGTAGAGCGCGAAGAGCGCCCAGGCCCAGCCGGGCGTCGGCGCAAGAGCGAAACCGAAGTAGACCAGCCCGTAGAGCGCATAGCCGGCAACGAGGAGCCGCTTGCGGCCGACCCGGTCGCTCAACCGGCCGGCCGGGTAGCTGAGCGCACCGAAGCAGAGGTTGAAGACCAGATACAGCAGGAGCACACCAACCGCGGAGAAGCCGAGGTTCCTGGCCCGCAGGAGCAGGAACATGTTGGAGCTGTTACCAAGCGCGAAGAGGCCGACCAGGAGCAGGAAGAGCCTGAAACGTACCGGTAGGCCTCGGAAGGATAGCCGCGGAAGCACGCGCCGGGTGTGGCATACCCTGGGTTCCCTGATGAGGAACAGCACGAACACACCGGCAAGCGCGGGGATGAGCGCAATGAGGAATATCGGTCGGTAGCCGGCCGGGTCAAGGCTTGAGCCGAAGCGTCCGAGGAGCAGGATGGCCAGTCCGACGCCGAGCGCGGCGCCGACCGTGTCCATTGCCCGGTGCAGGCCGAAGGCCCGGCCGCGGCGCCCGGCCGGGGTAGAGTCGGCGATGAGCGCATCACGCGGCGCAGTGCGGATGCCCTTGCCGATGCGGTCAAAGATGCGGCCGGCCAGGACCATGGGCCAGCCGACTGCCGCATAGAGCAGGAGCTTGCCGATGTTGGACCCGGCGTAGCCGGCTATGGCCAGCGGCTTGCGGCGGCCGACCCGGTCGCTCAGCCATCCCGAGAAGGTCTTGAGCAGTGCCGCGGTGCTCTCGGCGAAACCCTCAATGATGCCGAGCGCGGCCGGCGGTGCGCCCAGCGCCGCGAGGAATAGCGGGATGAGGGGGTAAACCATTTCCGACGAAACGTCGGTGAGGAAGCTGGCGATGCCGGCGATGATGACGTTGAACATCAGCTCAAGGCCGGTCTGTCGCGAAGGGCAGGGTCAGGGTATCTGGTGGACAGCGTCAATTATCGTTCCATCCACCCATTTGACCACCGCAACAACGTTGTCGAGCAGGTGGCGGGGTGACGGTCGACCGCAGAGTCGCTCGATATCGGCCTTGATGTCGGCCAGGTCGCGAACCGGCAGGCGCGAATCCTTCACCGCTTGTCTGAGGTCGACGCGGCGCGGGTTGATGGCAATGCCGCGTTCGGTCACGACCACGTCAACCAGTTCGCCCGGCGCGCAGAGCGTGGTGACCCGGTCGACGATGACCGGGATGCGGTCCCGGAAGCTGGGCAGGGCGAGGATGGTGCAGCCGGCGAGCATGCAGTTCTGCCAGCCGCCGATGCCGTGGAGCATGCGTCCGTCGGAGTGGGTGACGACGTTCGCGTTCCAGTCCAGGTCCACCTCGGTCGCGCCGAGCACCGCCACGTCCAGGTTGCTGAGGAAGTTGCCCTTGGCGTGGTAGTTGTAGCTGACCAGTGGGGAGGTGGAGATATGGTTGCGGTTGCGGCTGATGCTGGCGACCGCGTCGAGGTCAAAGGCCTGGCCATCAACGAGTGCGCGGCAGAGCCCCTCTTCGAGCATCCTGACCAGGTACCTGTTGGTGCCGCCGTGGACCCAGCTCGCGGCAACCCCGGCCTGCTTCATCATTTCGCCGAGGAAGATGGTGAAGGCGAGGCTGATGCCGCCGGCTCCGCCTTGGAAGCTGAACCCGTCTTTCATTATCCCGGCGTCGCGGATGAACTCGGCAACAAGCCTCGCGATGTAGAGCCGGTCCGGCGAGCGGGTGAGCTCGGTCGTCCCTGAGACGATCTTCGCCGGGTCGCCGATACGGTCTTGGACCACGACGCAGTCCGCGTAGTGACCAGGAATCTGGATCGGCAGGGCCGGGAAAGGCACGAGGTTGTCGGTCACGACAATGACCTTGTCGGCGTACATCGCGTCAGGCAGGGCGTAGCCGAGGTTGCCGCACGCGGTCGGGCCATGGACCCCGTTGGCGTTGCCGAACGGGTCCGCGGTCGGTGCGGCGATGACCGCGATGTCAATGTGGACTTCGTCGTCCTGGATGGCCTGGGCCCGTCCACCGTGACTGCGCAGCACCCCGAGGCCGCGCATCCGGCCGCGCGAGCAGAAGTCGCCGAGCGGACCGTTGAGCGAACCCTCGATGTGGTGGACGGTGCCGGATTCGAGGAGGCGGGTGACCGGTGCGTGGCAGGGGAAGCTGGCGGACGGGAACCAGCGCAGGTCGCGGACGCCCATCTCCGCGCAGGTGTCGAACAGTTGGTTGCCGAGCAGGTCCCCGTCACGGAAGTGATGGTGGGTCGAAAGCGTCATCCCGTCACGCAGGCCGCATCGTTCCAGCGCGGCACGGAGGTTCGGTGCCTGCTTGGAGGTGCGGGCCGGGTAGTCGGCCAGGTTCGGTATCCCCGGCGCGGCCTTGCGGCCCTCAGGCCGATGAGCGCGAACACCCTGGTAGGGTGTCTCGGCCCGACCGTTGACCTCGGTCGGTACCAGACGGCCGGCAGCGTTCCTCTCGATCTTCACCGCGTACCGCCTCTGTCGGGCAGGAGCCCGGCCCGGCGAGCCAGGTCCATGATGCGCCGGGCCTGGCTGACGACCGGCGGGTCAATCATCTTCCGGCCGAGCGCGACCACGCTGCGGCCTTCGCTCCGGGCGGTGTCGAACGCCTCGACGATGGCGGCCGCTTCCGCAATTTCTTCCGGGCTCGGGGTGAAGCCTTCGTTGACGACCGGAACCTGGCGCGGGTGGATGCAGCCCTTGCCCTCGAAGCCGAAATCTCGGGCGCACTTCGTGCTCTCACGCAGGCCGTCGAGGTCATCGATGTCCGCGTAGACCGTATCAATCGGCTGGACGTCCGCGGCCCGGGCCGCATTGACGACTTGCGAGCGAGCCCAAAGTGTCTCTTCACCGCCCGGGCTCCGGCGGCCGCAGATTTCGCGCAGGTAGTCTTCGAGACCCCAGGTCAGGGCAGCTATCAGCGGCGAGGCTTCGGCGATCTCCAGCGCCCGGAGCATGCCGCGGGGCGATTCGATAATCGGCATCAGGTAGATGCCGGCTTCGATTCCGGCTTCTGCGCGAGTCGCCTCGACCAGTTCGGCCGCGGCGCGGACCTGTTCCGGGTCCTCGCACTTCGGCAGGAGCAGGACCTGGACGCGCGCGCGGACGAGCGGCGGGATGTCGCCGAGCCCCTGCGGTAACTGGTTCACCCGGACCATCCGCTCGCAGTCGCCGAACGACAGGGCGTGCAGGGCGTTGCGGACGAGCACGAGGGCGGCGTCGCGTTCGGCCGGGGGCACAGCATCCTCAAGGTCGAGAATAACCGCGTCCGCGCCGTGGATGTGGGCGTTGAGCAGGTACTTCGGTTCGTTGCCGGGCAGGTAGAGCCGCGAGCGACGCCAGCGGTTTCGGGTGGTTGCGGCGGCGCCGGCCGGGTCAGTATCAGGCAGGCAGTCCGGGAACGCCCGGTCCGGCCATGCGCGCCGCACCGCGGTCTCAACCCGGGCCAGCATCACGAAGGGCACCGCGCCCTGGTCCTCGACCGTAACCCGGGCATCGGTTACACCGAGCCGGGCGAGCGCGTCGAGGACAAGCGAGCGGATGGCGTCGGCGTAGAGGTAGTCAACCTTGCTCGTGACTTCGAGGTTGATGCCGCCGGACTCGGCCGGTTCGACGGCGACATGGCAGTCGGATCGGGCTTCCCTGCCATGGTGACCGGCTTCAGCGCGTCGGGACATGTCAGGTTCCTTTCGCCCGGTCGGCCAGCTTCCGGCGGGTGTGCTCGAGAAGTCCGCCGGCTTCGCGGATGGCGAGGATACCGGGCGGCAGCGGAGGGAAGAAGAAGTCGCGGCCCGCCACCGAGATGCGGCCGCCGGCAACGTCGAGCGCGATCGCGTCGCCCGCATGCCATGCCTCGACCGCGGCCGGGCACTCTATGAGCAGGAGGCCCTGGTTGATGGCGGCCCGGTAGAATATCCGGGCGAAGCTCGTGCCGACTATCGCCTCCACGCCGACCGCGCGGAGGCCGACTACCGGCTGTTCGCGGGACGAGCCGCATCCGAAGTTTCGTCCGACCAGCAGGATATCGCCCGGAGCGACAGTCCGGGCGAACTCCGGGTCGAGGTCCTCGAGCAGGTGCGGCCGGATTTCTTCCGGGGTCGAGCAGGTGTAGGTATGCTTGCCCGGGAAGAGCATGTCGGTGTTGACGTCGTCTCCGTAACGCCAGATTCTCATTCAGACCTCCCTCGGGTCGGTGATGCGGCCGGTCAGCGCCGAGGCCGCGACCGTGGCCGGCGAAGCCAGGAATATCTCCGCGTCCCGGCATCCCATCCGGCCCTTGAAGTTGCGGTTGGCGGTGGACAGACAGCTCTCGCCCGGGGCAAGCGCGCCCTGGTGCGCGCCGAGACACGGCCCGCAGCCCGGGGGGAGCAGGACCGCGCCGGCACGAACCAGGTCGGCGATGATGCCGAGCGCAAGCGCCTGTTCGAGGACGGTCCGGGACGCGGGCAGGATGAGCAGGCGGACGCCGGGCGCAACCGCGCGGCCCTTGAGCATCCGGGCCGCGATTTCAAGGTCGCTCAACCGGCCGTTGGTGCAGGTGCCGATGAGGCACTGCTGGATCTCGGTGCCGGCGAGCTCGAACACGGGTTTGACGTTGTCCACCTTGTGAGGGGCGGAGACGACCGGCACGACCTCGTCGAGGATGAACTCGTGCTCGCAGCAGAAGACCGCGTCCGGGTCGGACCAGAGCGGCTCCCAGCCAGGTGCGACGCCGGCGCGGTCGAGCGCCTCCCGGGTGACCTCGTCGCAGGGGAAGACCGCGTTCTTGGCGCCCATCTCGACGCCCATGTTGGCGACGGCGAACCGGTCGTCGAAGTCGAGCGCGGCGATGTCGCCGTGGAACTCGACCGACTTGTAGTCGGCGCCGTCCGCGCCCAGCCGGCCGATGATGGTGAGGACGAGGTCCTTGGCCGAGACCATCTCCGGCAGTCGTCCGCGCAGGGTCAGCTTCATCGTCTCCGGCACCTTGAACCAGGTTTCGCCGGTCAGGATGAGCGCGGCCGCTTCGGTCCGGTCAATGCCGGTGGCGAAGGCGTTGACCGCGCCGTAGGAGCAGGTGTGCGAGTCCGAACCGACCGCGAGGTCGCCGGGCCGGACCAGGCCCTGCTCGACCATCACCTGGTGGCAGATGCCTTCGCCGATATCGAAGAACTGCCGCAGGCCGTACTTGGCGACAACCTGGCGGATCTTGGCATGGCCGGCCGCGGTCTTCTCGTTCGCGGCAGGGATGACGTGGTCGAGGACGATGACGGGCTGGTCCGGGTCGGCCGGGCCGTATTGATCCAGTTCGGCCGCAACCTTGGCGAAGATGGCCGCGGCGTTGTCGTGCATGAGCAGGCGGTCGGGCCGACAGGTGACGACCTGGCCGGCCGTAAGTCGGCTGTTGCCGGACTTGCGGGCGAGGGCTTTCTCTGCGAATGTCATGGCCATCAGGTTCTCCGCTGTTCTGCCGGATTATAGCCGCCGGGCCGGCGGAGGCAAGATGAGGTCTTGACCGCCACACTGGCAGGGCTATATTCTGGCATGGAATTCATCGGTGCCATTGTCGGTCTGTCCTTCGGCTGGTTGGTGTTTGTGTTCTGGATGCTCGCCCTGGTGGTCAGCATCGGAAGCACAGTGCTCTGGGTGTACTTCCTCATCGAGGTCCTGCGGTTCGAGACCGACGAGAACAACACCAAACTGCTCTGGGCGCTGGTCATCATCTTCACCGGCTGGCTGGGCGCGGTCATCTACCTCTTCGTGCGCAGGCCGGGGCGGCTGAAGACCCTCCGGCGCTAGGCCCGGGCCAGCAGTCCGCCGCGGCGGTATATCTCCAGTTGCGCCGGTGCCAGGGCCCGGCCCTGGACGGCGCGTCCGTCCGGCAGGGTGATGACGCCGGTTTCGAGTTCCACCCGCACCCGGTCTCCGTCCTTGAGCCCGGCCTCGGTGAGGCCGGCTACCATTGCGCCCAGCCCGGCGTTGACCGCGTTGCGGAAGTAGATCGCCCCGAACGAACGGGCCACCACCAGGTGGATGCCGAGGCTCAGGAAGCAGTCCACCGCCTGCTGGCGCGACGAGCCGGCGCCGAAGTTGCGGCCGGCGACGACGATGTCGCCGGGCCGGGCTTCGGCCGCGAACCGCTCCCGGCCCTTCAGGTTGCCGAATGCGTGCTGGCCCATTTCATTGAAGTCCGTGACCGCCAGGTGCCGGTTGTGGTAGATCATGTCCGTGTCCACGTTGTCCTCGGCGATGACCCAGACCCTGCCCTCGAGGACGAGCGGGCGGGCGGGCGGAGTCGGGCTGGTCGGTCCCATCGGACGCGTCGGACGAATCGGTCCGGGCGCGAAGAGCACCGGTTCTTCGGGAATCGCGTCTGCGGTGGTGATGACGCCGGCCACGGCCGAGGCGGCGGCGGTCAGGGGAGAGGCAAGCCAGACCTCGCCCCTGCCCTGCTTGCCGGCGAAGTTCCGGTTGCCGGTCGAGACGGTAACCTCGCCAGGGCCGTTCTGGCCGACCTGGCCCGCGGCACAGCCGGCACAGCCGGCGTTGCCGAAGAGCGCGCCGGCCCGCTTGAAGACGTTCACCAGCCCGGAATCGAGCACCGCGCGCCAGAGTTCGTCGGTGGCGGGTACGACCTTGAGCACGACCCCGGGCGCGACCTTGCGTTCGCGCAGGACGCGGGCCGCTATCTCGAGGTCTTCGAGCCGGCCGTCGGTGCAGGAGCCGATGAACACGGAGTCAACCTTGCGGCCGCGTACCGCCGCGACCGGGGCCACGTCCTCCGGATGACCGGGCCGGGAGATGAGCGGCTCGAGCCCGGCGATGTCGAGTTCCACGGTCTTAAGGTACTCCGCGTCCGGGTCCGCCGGCACCGCTCCCGCCGGACGTCCCATTCTCTCAGAGCAGTGATCCAGCACCGCCTGCGCGGGCGGGATGAGCAGGATGATGGCGCCCATCTCGGTCGCCAGCGAGGCGATGGTGATGCGGCCATCGAGGCTCAGGTTGTCCACGTACTCGCCGTAGAGCTCGGCCGCGACCCCGAGCAGGCCGTCGGCCCCGAACCGGCGCAGGAGCGCGAGCGCGACATCCTTGGCGGTCGCGTGCGGGCCGGGCCGGCCTTTGAGCACGACCTTGACCGAGGGCGGGACTTCGAACCAGACCCGGCCGTGGGCGAAGGCGTGGGCGATGTCGGCGTCGCCCATCCCTTGGCCGAAGGCGCCGATGGCGCCGAGGATGTTGGCGTGCGAGTCGGTCGAGACAAAGGTGTCGCCCGGACCGACCAGGCCCTTGTCGATGGCGAGGTGGGTGCCGATGCCGGCGTTGATGTCGAAGACGCGGATGCCGTGGTTGCGGGCGAAGACCCGACAGGTTTGCTGGTTGGCGGCGTACTTCTGGTCCGAGCCGGTGGGGTTGCAGTCGAAGGTGAAGAAGGTGCGGTGCGGGTCCGCGACGCCGAGTCCGTGTTCCTCCAGGTTCTTGACGACGTTCGCGCCGCCGAAGTCGCGGGCGACCCGGACGTCAATGCGCAGGTCGAGCAGGTCGCCGGGCCGGGCATGGCCGTCCGCGTGGGCGGCGATGATCTTCTCGATGATGGTTCTGCCCATGGCTCACTCGATGAGCAGGTCCTTGCCCTTCATCACCAGCGGGTCGAAGGTGGCGAAGTCGGCCTGGTGGATGAGCACCGTCTCGACAACCTTGGGCGCACCCTCGCCCTCCCTGGCGTGGCAGGCGATGGTGTTGACGATGTCGTCGCCCAGCCCGGCCCGGGCCGCGATTATCGCGCCCGAGACCGGGTGCCGGGCGTACTGTCCGGCGCGGCTCTTGCGGAAGCCGCCCTTGCCGTCGCGCTCCGCCTCGACCAGCTTGCCCACGTCGTGAAGCAGGCCGCCGGCGATGAGCCGGTCCATATCTATCTTGTAGGGCATCGTGCCGTAGGCGTCGAGCTGGGCCCGGGCCAGTCCGCAGGCGCCTTCGGTGACGGCGATGGTGTGCTCGATGATGCTCAGTCCCCGGGTCTCGGCGAGCAGGGTGAAGGGCATCGCCTTCAGGTCCTCGACCGACTGCCAGCCGCCGAGCCGCGCGGCCTCGACCCAGGTCGCGACGGTCTTCGCCCGGAGGTCGTCGTCCTTGATGCGGGCAAGCTGGGCCTGGAATAGCGTGCTGATATCGGCTGCGGTGATCATAGCTTCTCCTTCACAGCATCCATCCTCAGAGCGCCGCGATTATTGCGTCGGTCATCTGCCCGGTCGTGGCCGCACCCTGCTTGGTGGCGTCCGGGCCGCCGGCGAGCTGGAGCATGTCGTAGGTACGGACCCGGCCTTCGGTTATGACCTTCGCAACCGCGGTACGGATGCGGGTCGCGCTGTCGGTCCCGCCGATGTGGTCGAGCATCATGCAGGCGGAAAGAACCATCGCCACCGGGTTGACGATGGATGGCGAGAGCTTCTCGTACTTCGGCGCGGAGCCGTGCGTCGGCTCGAAAACCGCAACTTCCCGGCCGATGTTCGCCGAGCAGGCGAAGCCGAGCCCGCCGACCAGCCCGGCGAAACCGTCGGAGACGATGTCGCCGAACATGTTCCCGGAAACGATGACGCCGTAGTCCTCCGGGTTCTTGGTCAGCCACATCATCTGGGCGTCGATGTTTGTGCTCCAGAGCGCGATGCCGGGGAACTCCTTCGCGACCTCCTTGGCCTCGGCCTCCATCATCCCTGAAGTTTCGCGGATGACGTTCGGCTTCTCGCAGACGGTCACCGACTTGTAGCCGAACCTCTGCGCGTACTCGAAGGCGGCACGGGCGATGCGCCGGCAGGCGTTGCGGGTGAAGAGGCGCAGGGAAATGGCCATGTCCTCGGACCGGACGTGCTTGAAGGCGGCCATCTTCTTGTGGGTGTCGAGTGCGCGGCGGACTTCGTCCGGCGGGTCGGTCCACTCGATGCCGACATAGAGCCCCTCGGTGTTCTGGCGGAAGATGACCGCGTCCACGGCCGGCTCCTCGAAACCATCGCCCTTGCGGCGGATGAAGTTGAGCAGGTTGCCGGGGAACGACTTGCAGGGACGGATGCAGATGTCGAGGTCAAAATGCTGGCGCAGGCCGACGATGGGGGAGTAGTAGACGTAGCCCTTGTTGGCCAGCTCGGGCGCGAGTTCGGCCGCGGCCTTGCCCTTGGGCTTGGAGGTGATGGCGCCGAACAGCCCGATCTTGTGCTCCTCCAGCGCTTCGAGCGTGCGCTCGGGCAGGGCGTTGCCCTCGCGACACCAGAACTCCCAACCGATGTCGGCGTGGACGTATTCGGCCTCAAACCCGGCCGCGTCGAGGACTCGGATGGCTTCGGGCAGGACGACCTTGCCGATGCCGTCACCGGGCATCGCGACGATAGTTCGCTTGGACATATCTTCTCCTGATTGTCTAAAGGGTTCGCCAAAGGACGAGAGGCGCAGCTTGTGTTCCTGCAACCATAAGGACGGGGATTATATGGCCGGGTAGTGTCGGGTCAAGCGGCCGCGGCTGAGTTCTTGTCCGCCTCGAGACACCGAATCCTCCGGCCTGCCGTCGGTACTGTCCGGACATCCGAGGGGCGCTCCGGGGGTATCGGGAGGCGTCTACACCGGATGGCTGGCGAAGCCGGGCCTGGAGGGACCGGCCCGAAGACCTCACCAGAGGCCCGGCAGAGTCCGGACAAGGGTAGGCCCAGGGTATACCCTTGGGTAGGGTCTCTGGATAGTCCGGGCAATCCACCGGGGAGCGCCCTTCTACCTCGGCTTTCGCGTGAGCGAACACGCACATCCAGCGTCAAAGCGTCCGGAACCGGCATCTTACCCATTTCCGACCCTACCCTACCAGTTATGTGCCACAATGTCTGCAAATTGGCTGGGAAGAGTTGTGGCCATCGAGCCCTGCCGCAACTATGATGATGTAGCAATCAGTCAGGCAGAAAGGAGGCTCAAATGGCCACAAGAAGAACGACCGATAGTAACACAGCCGAGGAGCCCGGACAAGGGTTTCTGCTGGATGACCCGGGAACGCTCAAGGAGGTGGTGCGGCAATGGCTGCAGGAGTTGCTGGAGAACGAGTTACACGACTACCTTGGTGCCGGGCGCTACGAGCGGACCGGGAGCCGGCGCGGGTACCGGAGCGGGCACCGGCCGCGGCGGC
>JAWOIB010000033.1:0-16225 GCA_046484845.1 bacterium | reverse complement strand
GGCTCACCTGCCGCTTAAGCCTTTCTTCTACGTCGAGATTCTGAACGTGTACAACCACGAGAACGTGTACCACCTGGTCCAGTTTGAGACCGCGAGCGGCGACATCCGGACCGGCCGGTTCACCGGCATCCAGTTCATTCCGCTCATCGGCATGGGCGGGCGGTTCTAGCACCGCCGACTTCCGACCCCACCCCCAGCTGCGTCCCCCTGGCCACCGGGGTAGCCGTCCGGGTAGCCGTCCCCGGAGCCATACCGGTACCGATACCCCTACCCGTCACCCTGGCCGTACCCGTAGCCCTACCCGTAGCCGTCACCCTGGCCGTAGGGTAAGCCGCTCCCCTAGCCGTCCCGGAGGGGGTTACCGGAGCCGTAGGGGAAGCCAGGGGGGGAACGGCCCCGGGGATGGCCCCCGGGATGGGGTGGGGTGGGTCGCCCGGACCGGCTAACTCATCTATGTCTCGTGCGATAGCCCGCCGGGCGGCCGGCGGCCCGCAGCCGGCCGGAAAGCCCGCCGCCTTGCCGGTGTATAACTCTGTGGGCCGGAAGGAAGCGCGGGCGGGCCGAGCGTTCCGGTCGTGCATGCAGCGGGGCGTGGTTGACTGTCCGGGGCCGCAGGGTATGATTGCTGGGTGACTGTGGCACCGGTCAGGACCGGGCCCGGTCGTCGTACTGAAGCGACAGGTTTCGACTTAAGGAGGTGCTGTGCACAAGAAGCTGTTTATCCCCGGGCCGACCGAGGTCCGCGAGGAAGTCCTGAAGGCCCAGTCCGATTGGATGATCGGGCATCGTTCGAAGGACTTCGGCGAGCTGTACTACCGTTGCGTGACCAAGACCGCCGAAGTGCTGGCGACGAAGCACCACGTGATGTGGTTCACTTCGTCCGGCACCGGGACGATGGAAGGTGCATTGCGCAATGTCGTCACCGGGAAGGTCCTGCACACGGTCAACGGTGCTTTCAGCAGCCGCTGGTACAAGATTTCGCAGGCCTGCGGCAAGGATGCGGCGAAGCTGGACGTGGACTGGGGCAAAGCGGTCAAGCCCGAGATGATCGACGCCGAGCTGTCCAAGGGCGGTTACCAGGCATTGGCCATTACCCAGAACGAGACTTCGACCGGCGTGCGCGCCCCGATTGAGGAAATCGGCAAGCTGATGCAGTCTAAGTACCCGGACGTGCTGGTGCTGGTTGACGCGGTGTCCGGCCTGATGGGCGACTGGTTCGAGATCGACAAGCTCGGGCTGGACATCGTGGTGGCGTCGTCCCAGAAGGCGGTTGCGCTACCGCCCGGGCTGGCGGTCGCGGTCGTCTCCCAGCGTGCGCTCGACAAGTGCCGGACGGTGACCGACCGCGGGTACTATTTCGACTACGACGCGATGCTGAAGCGCTGGGACAAGGACCACCAGACCCCGACCACCCCGGCAATCTCGCTACTCCGGGCACTGGACGTGCAGTTGGATGCGATTCTCAAGGAGACGATGCAGGGACGCTATCAGCGACACCTGGAGATGGCGAAGTTCACCCGGGAATGGGCGAAGAAGCATTTCGCGTTGTTCTCGGAGCCGGGCTACGAGTCGGTGACCCTGACGACCGTCGCCAATACGCGCGCCATTAGCGTCAAGGACCTGAACGGTGAGCTGGCGAAGCGCTGGATGCAGATTTCGAACGGCTACGGCGACTTGAAGGAGAAGACCTTCCGGGTCGCCCACATGGGTGACCTGACGATTGCGGATGTCCGCGAGGTGCTCGGCGCCATTGAGGATATCCTGAAGCTGTAGTCCGCAGCCGGCCTGGAGCCGGCACGGGCTGAGGGCGCGGGATGGCGCTGGTCCTACTCCTGCTCGGTTTCATCGGACCGGGTATCGAGCGGGCCGGGCCGGCCCGCGCCTTCGTGCCCGAGGGCGCGGCCGACGCCGGGCGGCTGAGTTTCGCCAACGGGCTGGTGCTTGATACCCGGGTTGTCTCCGGCGCCAAGGCCGGGGATCTGCTGCCCGGGGGGAGCATGTGGCTGGCGATTCTGGACCGGCCGCCCGACGCCGGGATTCGGTCCGGGTTGAGACACGCCGGCCTTGAGCCGCTGGGTTACTACCATCCTCAGACCATAGTCTGCCGGTCTGCCGGCGTCAGGGCCGGACCCGCGTTGGCAGTCTCGGGCGTGCGCTGGCTGGGCCGGGTCCGACCGGAGGCGAAGCTTGCGCCCGAGCTGCTGGAATCGGCGCCGGTGCCCGACCTGCCCGTGGTTGTCAGTCTCTGGCCGGGTGCGGACCCGGCGCCGGTGCTGAACGCGGTCGTCGCGGCTGGGGGCCGGGTGGAGCGGGCGGGCGAGCAAACCATCCGGTTCCGTCCGGCCGGGGCCGGCGACTGCCGGCGCCTCGCGGAACTCGACGAGGTGCAGTGGCTGCAGGCGTCCGGTCCGGTCGAGGAGTTCAACGCCGGCGCACAATGGGTGGTCCAGTCTGGCTGGCGATCGGAGGAGCCGGACCCGGTGAGCGGGCGACCGGTCTGGCGGCGGGGTATCCGGGGGCAGGGAATGGTAGCCGGCAACGTCGGGTCCGGGCTGGCGGTGGACCACGAGCAGTTTCTCGACCCGGTGTTCCCGCTGACTGGTCCCGGGGTGTTCCCGACGCACCGCAAGGTCGCGGCCTACAAGTTGTACCCGGAAGCGGAGTTCGGCGACCAGTACTCGCATCACGGCTCCGGGGTCGCAGGTTCGCTCTGCGGGAACGACTCGGTGAGCGGTAACCTGGTCAAGTGCGACGGGATGGCGCCCGATGCCAGGGTGTATTTCCTGGACGTGGCCAACGTTCGCGGCATCTACGTGTTCGACAGCGACTACACCGAATTGCTGGATTCCGTACGGCTGAGCCGGGGCATGTCCGAGCCGGTCACCCAGCTGTCCGGCGCTTTCGGCTCGAGCAGCCGTACCGGGTACTACCGGCTGGAGGAGGCAACGCTCGATAACGTGACCTGGCAGGAGCCCGAGTTCCTGGTCGTCTGGGCCGCCGGCAACAGCGGCGGTAGCCAGTTCCGGGTCGCGCACCCGGGTTGCGCCAAGAACTGCCTGACCGTGGGAGCGACCGGGAACGGCACCGCGAGCGACGTCGTGGCCGACTTTTCGTCCCGGGGTCCGACGCGCGACCTGCGCATCAAGCCGGAGGTCGTGGCGCCGGGCCGGTACCTGACCACCGTCACCGGCCCGGGGCCACGCGACTACGCATCGCGAAGCGGCACCAGCTTTGCCGCGCCGGTGGTCCATGGCGCACTGGTACTCGTCAACCAGTACCTGCGCGACGGCTGGTTCCCGTCCGGCCGGCCGGAGCCGGGTTACCGGTTGACCGGGTTGAGCTCGGCCATGTACCGGGCGTTGGCGATACTGGCTGCGGACCCGACGGTGGAAATCGAGCCGCCGCCGTCCAATGCCGCCGGCTGGGGGCGGCTGGACCTGAGCCGGCTGCTGCATTTCGCGGGCGACTCCAATGTGTTCTCGATGGTTGACGAACCGGTGGGGCTCGGGACCGCCAGCTACCACGAGTACCGGGTGCTTGTCAGGGACTCAAGGCCGCTGACCGTGGTGCTGGCCTGGACCGACACCGCGGCCGCGCCCGAGATAGATGTCGCGCTGGTCAACGACCTTGACCTCGAACTGGTCAGCCCGGACGGCAACCGGTACTACGGCAACCGGCTGATTGACGGTCAGTCGTCGCCCAACCCCGCGACCCGGGACGACCGAAACAGCCATGAGCTCTTTCACCTCCGGTCCCCGATGCGCGGGGAGTGGAGCATCCTCGTCCGAGCCCGCAGCGTGTTCACCGACCGGCAGCCGTACGCGCTGGCCCTGCGTGGAACTCCGGACGGTCTGCCGGGAATCGCGGGCGAACCGGCGGCAGCGGTGCCGATGTCCGGCAGCCTTGTGCGGCGCGGCGGCCGTTTCGACCTGAGGCTAACCCGTGAGGGAGAAGCCCGCGTGTTTGCTGCCGGCGGCAGGCTTGTCACGGTGCTGACCGTCGGGGCTGACGGCCGGGCCTGGTGGGATACCGGCATCGTGCCGACCGGCGTGTACTTCATCCGGGAGGAAGATGCCCTGCTCAGAACCCCGGGCCGGGCCTGGAAGGTCGTCCTGGTTGACTGAGCCGGGCGGCTAGGACAGCAGCCCGGCGACCCAGTCGGCGTTGATGATGACCTGCTGGTTCAGCAGGACGCCCCGAACGCTGATCCCGGTCGTCTGGTCGAGGAAGCTGACCCGCTCGACCACGTCGGCCATTCCCCAGCAGTCCGCCTCGACCTGGATGTACCGGTCGCGGTAGGGTTTGCCTTCGAGCACCAGTTCGAAGCCGCGTTCCGTCAGCAGGCGGCGGAGCTGCGCGGGACGGTGGCCGGTTGCGAGCAGGAAGTGGCAGTGGCCGAAGTTCTCGACCCTGGTCCAGTCGAGCTCGGGCTGGACGCGAAGGATACCGGAGCCGTTGGTGGGCGTCCAGGTGAGCTGTTCGAGTTTCGCCTGCACCCATTCCGGGCGCTGCCCGACCGCGGCGACCAGCTCTTCCCGTTCGGCCGCGGGGTGAGCCGCGACCTGCCGCAGCAGGTTCCTTTCGTCGGTTGACAGGGAGCGGGATACCGGGAAGGAGTACTCCGCGACGCGACAGACCTCGCAGTGTTCCATGCCGCTGATGGAGCGGACATAGCGAGCCTCGGTGTCGTAGTCGCGCGAGTAGAACAGGACTGCCAGGTTGGGACCCACCCGGGGCGGCAGGCTGGCGTTGAGCAGCACCTCGGTGACGAACGGCAGCCGCTTGAGCAGCAGGTTGGCTATGCCCAGCGGCCGGGACGCGGTCGCAAGCAGTGAGGCCCAGACCCAGTCCCCGCCGAGCAGCGGCGGGACCGCCAGCGACGCCTTCAGGCAGCGGAGCACGCCGGCGGCCGAAAGCTTGCGCAGCCGGGCGTGGAACTCCCCGGCGGTCAGCCCGGCCGCGGTCAGCCCGGCCGCGTCCGATATCGTTCCCCGCTCCTCACATAGCCGGAGCGCGGCGACATCCAGCTTGTCGACCAGCACGGTTCAGTGTAGCCGCGGCCGGGAACAGGTCAAGCGGCTCAGTACGCGCCGCGCCGTCGGAGCACCGCCGGGATCGTGACGAACAGAATCTTGATGTCCCAGAGCAGGTTCCATTCGCGGACGTAGCGCGTATCGAGCGCAACCCGCTGCTCGTACCCGGTTTCGGAACGGCCCGAGACCTGCCAGAGCCCGGTGGCGCCGGGCAGGACCCGGAACAACAGCAGCGAGCGGCCTTCGTAGTAGCGCACTTCGTCCTTGACGATCGGCCGCGGACCCACCCAGCTCATCTGGCCGGCGACGATGTTGAATATCTGCGGGAGCTCGTCGATGCTCGCCTTGCGCAGGAAGCGCCCGACCCGGGTGACCCGGGGGTCTTTCTTGAGTTTGTAAGTGGCCCGGAACTCCCGCTCGAGGTCCGGGTTGGCGGCGAGCAGGGTCTGCAGGCGGCGGTCCGCGTCCGGGTGCATGGTCCGGAACTTGAGCAGCCAGAACTCCTTCATGTTCCGTCCCAGCCGGCGGTGCCGGTAGAACACCGGGCCCCGGCTGTCGAGCTTGATCGCCAGCGCCACGAGCAGGAACAGCGGTCCCAGTAGCGCCAGCGCCAGCGCGGAGCAGACGAGGTCAATGAGCCGCTTCAGCCGACGCAGAGTGCCCCGGAGGTGGTGGGGTTCGATGAGGTGCGGGTGCGGGCCGAGCAGGTAGGCAGTCATCGTGAAGGAACTGACCCCGATGAAGTCCACGAAGTACTCCCGTGCCAGCAGCTCGATATCGTACTCGACCCGGTGGTCGGAGGTGTCCACGAGGATAACGTCGTAGGCCGGGACTTCGCCGGTGCGCCGGGATTCGCTCCGCAGCCATTCGGCCAGGTCCCCGGTGCCGATGATCTCCCGGCAGTCGAAGCCCCACCAGCGCAGCAGCGTCACGCGGTCCTGGTGTGCGTCGGTGACGAAGAGCACTCGCTGGCGAATGATGCGCCGCACGAGCAGCCCGAGCAGGGGGGCGAGCAGATTCAGGTATATCCAGAGCCCGAGCCAGAACCGGACCGTCAGCCGCTCACACCACGGCCAGACCAGGGGCAGCCCGCTGTAACAGACATAGGCCAGGGCGAACGCGGCCTGCGTGCGAAGGGTCAGGCCGAAGTTCAGGCGGACCGGCGTGTCGAACTCACCCGTCAGGTAGCTGGTGAAGGTGAGCAGCGACCAGACCGCCAGGACCGTCGTCAGCGCCTGCGAGCCGGGCGCCAGCAGCACCCGGAACACCGCCACCGCCAGCAACAGGAACAGCAGTTCGACCGGGATTACAGCGTGGTCGCTTCTTCTCAGGGCAGGGTTCATCTCAGTAGTCATCGGCAGTCTAGCCTGCGGCAGCGGCCGGTCAAGCCGGGCCGGTTCAGTCCGGGGCGATGCGGAAGTCCGAGAGGCGGTCGGCCGGGGCCAGCCACTTCTTTCGGACCTCCTCGACCCGTGCGGCCGGCGGCCCCGCCGCCAGTTGATGCAGCAGATCGTGCAGGCAGTTGTCGTCTCCCTGGGCTTCGACTTCCACCCGGCCGTCAGGGAGGTTACGGACCAGTCCGGCCAAGCCAAGCTTCCGGGCCGCGTCCCTGACGAACGCCCGGTAGCACACACCCTGAACGCGGCCGGACACGAGCACGCGGACCCGGCGGACCGAGGTTGCTGACGGCACGCTTCAGCTTAAACTCCCGTTGGTTCGTGTCAACCGGGACACGGGCGGTTTGACTGGTCCGGTGCCCGCCATATAGTGAGTTATGGTGTCCCGGAGGCTGGTAGCAACCTACCTGTTGCTGGCGGTGGTTCTGAGCGCAGGGAAGGCCGCGCGGGTGGACACGGTCGGCTGGACCGATCGAGACCGGCAGGTGCTCGGTCCGTCCTGCCGCTACATCGTCAACGACACCCTGCGCGGCCTGCACGCGGTCTGGAAGAACGGCCTGGGTGAAATCCGGTACAGCTTCCGGCCCCGCGGCCGCGACTGGCGCTGGCCGGGCGGGGTCCTGCTGAGTCCGTACTCGCGCAACCTGGGTGGAATGGATGTTGACCTGACAACGGGCCGGGCAGTCATCGGTGCCGACTACGTGAGCCGAGGCAGCGTGCGCGGTTCGTTCTTCCGGGATTCGGCGGCCGGTTCGGGCCGGTTCAGCGAGGCGGGACTGGGTACCGGGTTTCGCCGGGTCGTTACCGCCACCTCGCGTTACGGTTACGCCCGCTTCGGGGCGCTCCGGGGGGATTCGCTCTGTCACCTGTCGCATTTCTCCAGCCTGAGGCTCGACCCAAGCGGTCCGTTCCCGACGCACTCGCTGGCAGGTTCCCGGACATCGAGTCGGTTCTGTCACATCTGGTCCCGGCCCGATGGACCGGATGCGGGTGCGCTGATGCTCAAGGAGACCCCGAACAACGGTCAGGACTGGTACGCGACGGTCAATCTTTCCGACACCTCCGGGCAGGCGGAGAGCCGCGCGCCGCTGGGCGGACAGGCGGTGTACGATTCCATCCGGTTGTATGTCGTCACTACGTTCCACGACGGCCGGAATCCGAACCGCGGCCGCATCTGGTTCTACGCCAAGTATGATTCCCCGGCGTGGTACCCGGTGCATGACTTTGAACTGCCGGACACGGCAGACATCGGTGACTACGCGCTGGGCGCCGGCCGGCCGACCATCGGCCGAAACCAGCGCACTGGGGAGCTGTTCGTGGTCTGGGAGCAGTTCGACCCGGATAATGTCGAACCGCGCACCGGCCTGTGCCGGGCGGATGTCTGGGCGGTCCGTTCGCGGGACGGCGGCCGGACCTGGGGAGAGCCGGTCCGGCTGACCGGTCCTGATTCGGTCAGCCGGCGGTTTCCGTTCTTGGCGGACGTGGTTGACGATTCACTGCACATCCTCTGCTTCGCCGACCGCTGCGCGGGGTTCTGGGAGCAGGGCCAGGGGTCGCAGACCGCCAACGCGGTGCTGGTTATCAGCGCGGCGGTCGATGAAATCCCGGCCGCGGTGGATGAAGCGCCGGCCGCTGGGCGGCTGCTGCCGGTTTCGCTGTCGCCGGTGGTATCGCGGCGCGGTTTTGATTTTCTGCTGGACGAACCTCAGCGCGTGCGGGCATTTGATGCGGCCGGCAGGCTGCGAGCCCGGGACCGGCTCGATGGCCGTGTCAGCAACTGGGGACATGAACTGTCCCCGGGAGTCTGGACGCTGGAGTTCGACCCAGCCGGCCCGGGTCCGGCGCAGCGGGTTCGGGTCATCCGGCTCCCCTGACCGCGGATGCGGTTGACCGGGACCGAGCTGCGGTTACGATGGTAGTGATGGCTCAGGTGCTTCTGCTGTTGCTGCTGGCCCTGCGGCCGGCGGTCGTGATCGAGACCGCGCCCCGGGGGCTGAACACGGCGGGAGTGCCTGACGCCATCGAGGTGCTGCCCGCGCTTTTCGCGGCCGCCGAATCGTCAATCGACGTGGCCCAGATGTACATGCTTCACTACCCACCGGCAAGTCGGGGCCGGCTGCTATATCGGCTCTATGATGAACTGGTCGCGGCCGCCAGCCGGGGGGTCCGGGTCAGGGTGATGGTGGACGGGCTCACGTGGGAGCAGAATCCCGGTTCCGGCTACCGGTCGATGGTCGACCGTCTTGGCGCGGTGCCGGGTATCGAAGCACGGCACGCCGACCTGCGGGCCCACAGCGAGTACGACGGCTGCCTGATGCACGCCAAGTACTGCGTCATCGATGCGGGAGTATCGGTGCTGGGGTCGCACAATTGGAGCTGGGGTGCGTTTGCGGAGAATCGCGAGCTGAGTCTTGTGCTCCGCGATTCCCTGTTTGCCCGGGCGTTGGGCGCACTGTTCCAGCAGGATTGGTCAGCGGCCGGCGGAAACCCGGCGCCGGCGGCTGCGGTCACTACCGGGCGGACGCGCCTGGCCTTCGCCGGTCCGGGCGGCCTGCCGGCCGACGGGCTTCGGCTGGATGCCGCGCTAAAGGAACTGCTGGGCCGGACGACCAGGAGTCTCGACCTTGCGGTCAACAGCTTCTCGACGCGGGCCGACCTGGGTGCGGGTCCATTTCTGCTGGTCGATTCCCTGCTCAGGGATGCCGCAGACCGGGGAGTGGCGGTGCGGATACTGGTTGACCGCTGGGCCTGGGAGCATGATTCTACGTCGTTGCGCTCGCTGGACAGCGTCACCGGTGTTTCGGTGCGGGTGGCCGACATCCGCGATGCTGGAGAGATGGCCGGCGTGGGGACGATGCACGCGAAGTTGCTGGTGGCGGACGCGGAGTTGGTGCTGCTGGGCAGCGCCACGCTGAGCCAGCGGCAGTTGCTGGAATGCCGCAATGTGGCAGCGTTGGTTCACGACCCCGTGGTTGCCGCGGAGTTGCAGGCGCTGTTCGAGCGCGACTGGAGTTCGGGCTGGTGCCGCCCGGTTACCGACTGAGCGTGCACAATGTGCTTGACCTGTCCGGGAAGTCGGGGTAACATACCGTCATGGGATGGTCACAGAGCCATTCCCAAGTGTCTGACAAAGCAAAAAGGAGGAGTCGCCATGCGCAAGACCGCTGTCTTGTTGCTGCTGCTCGTCGCTGGGCTGGCCTTGGCCGGCAATGAGCTGTGGATCGGGACAAGTTCCCAGGTCCAGTACGAGATTCCGAACCCCGAGCTCGGGGTTTTCCCTAAGGGACCCGAGGTGTTCATGTCGGCAATGGACACCTTCAAGTACGATGACGGCATGCCTGCCAGCGCCTGGGCCTGGAATGTGGCCGACAACGGCTGGGGCATGAAGTTCATCAGCCCGGCCGACAATGTCACTTTGGCCGGGGCGCTGCTCCATTTCTACTCCGGCTGGCCCACGCCCGGGGGTGACCGTGCGATGGTCAAGGTCTATACCGACGATGGCGTGAATGGGGCTCCCGGCACCCAGATCTGGTCTTCGGATACCCTGACGATTACGCGCGGCCAGTGGAACTACGTGCCGATCGGCGAGCAGATCATCGGCAGTAACTACTACATCTTCTACGTCCAGGTCGACTCGAACCCGGTCTGCCCGGGCTTTTCGATCGACGCGTTCAACAATGCGCCTTCCGGCCGCAAGTGGACCTACTCCGCGGGCGGTTTTGCCGAGGACGCCCGCCGCGGCGAGTGGCTGATCCGGTCCGTGGTTGATTGGGAGCCGCAGGACGTCAACGCCAGCGCGCTCTACTTCGCCTCCAACATGCCCACCGATACCACCCCGGGAATCAGCTTCTTCCTCCGGGCGATGATCAGGAACCTCGGGAATAACGCATTGCCCGTCGGGACGCCCATCAAGCTGCGGATCACCGGTCCCCAGAGCTACGTGCACGAGGGCCAGATGCTGACAACGGGCGCTCTCGCCCGCGGTCAGCAGCAGCAGATCAACTTCACGCCGCTCTGGCAGATTCCGAGTGTGTCCGGTCTGTACAACATCAAGATCTGGACCGAGGCGGACGGTGAGCAGTACCGGGCGAACGACACCATCGACTACAGCCTGAGCGTGGCGCAGTGGATCGAGTACTACGACCCGGACGGACTGAACTGGCTGACCTGGCAGGGACCGGAGCGGGCGGTCAAGTTCGACCCTTCGCGTTTCGGTCTGCAGTACCCGGTCGGGCTCGGTCGCGCCCGGCACACGTTCTACTGGCACTCGACATACCCGTGGCCGGACTCGAGTTTCCAGTTCCGGGTCTATGCTGAGGACGGCTTCACGCTGGTGTACGAGAGCGATGAGATCGAGGCCCGCCCCGGGGCGCCCGGTCCAGCGACCAGCTTCGATTTCGACTCGCTGCTCGTGTTTGAGTCCGGGGAGTTCTACGTCTCGGTCGCGCCGGTTCACTTCGGCGGCCATCCTTCGTCCTGCGGCGACGGGACCCACCAGGGTCGCAGTTTTGCCGGTTCTCCCGGGGCTTGGGCGCCGTGGACGATGGGTGAGTTCTTCACCTCGGCGTCGGTTCAGGGCGGGGTCGGTCTCAGCGAGGGCGAGCGGCGGTATGTGGCCGAACCTACGCTGGCGCTTTCCGGCTACCCGAACCCGGTGTCGGATTTCGTGACCGTCAGGTGGAACGTGCCGCGCAGGCAGGCGGTGGAAGTGAACCTGTACGACGCCACCGGTCGGCTCGCACAGAACCTCTATTCCGCCAAGCACGGGCCGCTCAACGGGGCGCTGCAGCTCGACATCCGGGCTCTGCCGGCAGGGATCTACCTGCTTCGGCTTGAGGCCTTGGATGGTTCGGCGACCCGCAAGCTGGTCCTGCAGTAGCGGTCGGGAATCACGTCAAGAGGCGGGACGGCTCAGCCGTCCCGCCTCCAGTTTCAGGAAGGTTCGGGCTGACCGGGTTCGAGTTCCAGCCGCCTGAGCTCCTCGTCGTCCAGACCGAAGTAGTGGCCGAACTCGTGGATGACTACGCTTCGCACCAGCGATTTGAGTTCCTCGACCGAGCGGCTGCGGGCTTCTATCGGCCGCTGGAATATCAGGATGCGGTCGGGCATCACGTTGCCGTACCAGGGTCCGCGGCGGTTAAAGGGGATGCCCTGGTAGATGCCAAGCAGGTTCATCGGGTGGCCCACCTTGACGCTATCCAGCGTTGCCCGGTCGGCCAGCGGGCGGACTTCGACCGCGAGGTTGGCGATTCGGTCCCGTAGTTCGCCGGGCAGGGCGTCCAGCGCCTCGGCTACCAACTCCTCGAAACGGCTTCGTTCCATTTCAGGCGCGTGGTCCAAACAGCGCGGTGCCGACCCGGATGATCGTCGCGCCCTCTTCGATGCCGACCCCGAAGTCGGCGCTCATTCCCATCGACAGGTGGGGCAGGGACAGCTCGGTCCGGCGGGAGGCTTCATCCCGCAACTGATGGAGCAGGCGGAAACAGGGCCGGGATGCCTCGGGGTCTGAGACCGCCCAGCCCGGGCCGATGGTCATCAGGCCGGTCAGTCGCAGGCCGGGCATCTCGATGACCTGTTCGACAAGCTCCATGAGAGCAGACGGTTGAACTCCGAACTTGGACTCCTCGCCGGAGGTATTCACCTCGATCAGCAACTCGACGCTCTTGCCGGCGACCGACGCGCGGCGGTCCAGCTCGCTTGCCAAGCGAATAGAGTCCACGCTGTGAATGAGTCCGAACAGCTCGATGGCCAAGCGAACCTTGTTGGTCTGAAGGTGGCCGATGAGGTGCCAGTTCAAGCCCGGGACCGCTGCGCTGACCATTGGTATCTTGGCGACAGCTTCTTGAACCCTGTTCTCTCCGAAGTCAGCAATGCCGGCGCGGGCTGCGACCACCAGTTCGTCCGCGGTCCGGGTCTTGGAGACCGCCACCAACGTCAGCTCGGACCGCCTGCGGCCGGCGTGGTCGCATGCCGACGCGATTTCGTCCTCAAGAGCATGGATTCGGTCGGTAATGCCCATGGCTCAGTATAGGAGCGAGAAGCGCGGACGCAACATCTGGACTTGCACGACTCGGGTATGCAGGGATACTGAGACCGTGAGCAGGCCAAGAAACCGCGTGGGTCCAGACCGGGACCGACGAGTCGTGTTCAGCCCGGGTCTGATGCTGGTGGTCGGAGCAGGGCTGCTGCTTCGCCTGGCCTGGTTGTGGCAGGCGCGGAGCGTGGACCCGCTATTCTATGCTCCCCAGATGGACGCGTTGTTTCACCATCGCTGGGCGCTAGCCATTGTGGCAGGGATGGAGTTCATGCCCGGTGCGTACTTTCGTGCGCCGCTCTACCCGCACTTTCTTGGTCTGTTCTACCGGTTCTTCGGGCCAGACCTGGTCCTGGTCCGGGTGGTTCAGGCCGTGCTTGGAGCGCTAGGCTGCGGGTTGGTCTGGCTGCTGATGCGCAGGGCATTCGTTGGCGTTCGGCATCTCCGGGCGATTGCGCTGATTGCCGGTCTGGCTTGGGCCGCCTGGCCGTTGGCCGTCTGGTTTGACGGCGAACTGCTCATTCCCGCGCTGCTCACGCCGCTGTTGCTGCTGGCACTCATCCTGCTCTATCGCAGCATCGACACCGACCGGCAGTGGTGGCTGCCGGGGCTGGCGCTGGGTGCGGCCGCGCTCGCCCGTCCGAACGCGCTGGCCTTCGTCGCGGCGCTGGTGGCCTGGCAGTTTGTCCGGTACCGGGGCGGAGCCTGGCGGAGGGCAGGGCTGATGCTGGCCGCGGCGGTGCTCGTCATCCTGCCGGTGACAGCGCGCAACCTGGTGGCTGGCGACGCGGTGCTGATTGCCTGGCAGGGCGGGACGAACTTCTACATCGGCAACAACCCGGAGTCGGACGGCCGGACCGCCATCGTACCCGGTACGCGGTCCGACTGGTGGGGCGGGTACAACGATGTCAAGCGGGGCGCTGAACGGGTGCTGGGTCGCGACTTGCGGGGCAGCGAGATCGACCGCTACTGGTTTGGCCGGGGTCTGCAGTTCTGGCGTCAGAACCCGGTTGCAGCTTTGCGCCTGACCGGCCGGAAGTTGCTGCTGCTGGTTTCGGGGTACGAAGTTGCAAACAACCGGGACATCTACGCCGCCAAGCGCCGCACTTTCATCAACCCCTTTCTGTTCGAGACGAGCTGGCTCAAGATCCCGTTCGGGTTGCTGCTGCCCTTGGCGCTGGCCGGTGCCTGGCTGCTTCGACGGCAGCGCGGCAGGCTGGCGCCCCTGTACCTGTTCCTTGGCGCCTACGGTCTGAGCTTCGTGCCGTTCTTCATCACCGCCCGGTACCGACTGCCCCTGGTGCCGGTCCTGCTGGGTCTGGCGGTCACCGGCGGTTTTGCTCTCGCTCGCGCCCGCGGGCGTGAGCTGGGGGTAGCGCTCGTGGTGATTGGTGTCGGGCTGGTGGTCGGGAACGCCGATCTTGCCGGGACCGACCGCAGGGTTGAGTACTACCACGCACCGCTGGCCGACGCGACCGGGCTGCTTGAGACCGGCCGGCCCCAAGAGGCGGCAACGGTGCTGGACCGGGCACTGGCGGTTGATTCCTCTCCTGAGCTGTTGGTGCTGCGCGTCTCGGTGGAGCTTGCCCGGAACCGGCCGGCGACCGCGGAGAAGGCCGGCCGGGCGGCGCTCAGGCTCGCGCCGGACAACCCTTCGGTCCTGACCTCGTTCGGAGCTCTGCTTGCGCGCACCAACCGGCATGTGGCGGCGGAGTCAGTACTCCGACGCGCCCTTGAGCTTGATCCGGAGTTGACGGCAGCCTGGCTGAACCTAGGCAGCCTGGCCCTGGCAAGACGGCAACTGGATGAGGCCCGGGAATGTTACCAGCGGGCGCTGGCCATCAGTCCGGCCCACGCACCGACGCTGTACCACCTGGGGCTGGTCGAGTACCAGTCCGGCCGGCGGGATGAGGCACAGCGCCTGTGGCGTCGGGTGCTCAGACTCGATCCCGGCCACTCCGGGGCGAAGCGGGCGCTGGCCGAACTGCGCTGAACCGGGTCAGCCGATGATGCGGCTCCAGTCTTTCTCCCTGAGGGTGCGCTCTGCGGCTGACGCAATCGCCAGCTGTTCGTGTTCCGTGAGTTCGGTTGAGACCTTGTTCTCGATGTTAGCCGGGTCTCGGAACGGCGTGCCGGCGAAGCTCTTGCCGAGGTATCCCAGCGTGCCGAGCAGGTTCGCGGCGGGCTGGTTGTGGGCTCGGTGGCGCAGGGCGTCGAGCACAACCAGTTCGAGGTAGAAACTGGGGAACCTGAGTCCGTGCCGGTCTCGCCAGATCTTCGCGGCCCGGATGTCCTCGGCCCTACCAGATTCCCTGATCATCTGTACATGCGCTGACGGGTTCGTCACCGTTGACCGGCCCCGTTCGGTTTCGAAGATGGCCACCCGGTCTCCCGAGCCCCATTCCTGGCGGGCGGGAATGAGGTGAATCAGCAGGCTGCGATACTGCAGGGCGATGGCGACGTTGTGCCGGATCGGCGTGTGACCCTTGCGCTTGAGGAAGGCGAACAGGGAGCGGTGAATCTGCTCGGGGGTTCCGTGCGTGCGGGGTCCCAGCAGTATCAGTAGGTCCAAGTCTGTGGATCCGCGAATGCGCGTACCTTTGGCCCAGGAACCGGTGGGGCAGACCGACATCAGGCAGCGCCCGGTCCAGGGCGCGATCACCCCGGGAATCTCTTCTGCTGCTCTGGCAGTCGGCGTATCGGGCTCGACATCCGGTTCGTAACGCCTGAGTACCTGCGTAACGTACTCGTCAGGCAACATGGCGAAGCCTCCTGTTACCGGCAGTGCCGGTCATGGCTGCAACCTCTTAGCTTCAGTCACTTCAGATTACCTGTCGATCGGTGGGTTGTCAAGCTTGTTCGAATGTCCTTGTGACGGCAGAGCGATAATGTCATAGGGTAATGGCAGAGGCAAAACGTCATCCCTTGACAGTCCGTAGCACTAGACTAATGGCATGGCATTTCAGATAGACTGCTATTCCAGAGGCGAGATGAAGCGTTTCGGCGTCATCGAGCAGATCATCCGTGGCGCACTCAGCACGGCGACCGCAGCCAGAATGCTCGGCCTCAGTCGCCGCCAGATCTTCCGTCTCAAGGCCGCCGTACGGGCGAAGGGCGCCCAAGGCGTCCACCACGGCAACTGCGGCCATCAACCGCCCAACACCAAGCCCTCGTCGCTTCGTCGCCAAGTCATCGCTATCTACCAGCAGGAGTGTTCTGACTACAACCTCGCCCACTTCACCGAGACGCTGGCCGAGGAATTCTCCATCCGCCTCAGCCGGGAAACCGTCCGCTGCTGGCCCAGAGCTGCAAACCTCGGCCCCAAACAGCATCGCCGCCGTCAACATCGCCGCCACCGACAGCGCAGGCCACGTTTCGGCATGATGCTGTTCCTGGATGGCAGCCCGCATCACTGGCTCGGACCAGACCAATCCAGGTCCACCCTCATCCTCGCCACCGATGACGCTACCGGCAGACCCCTCTACGGTGCCTTTCTGCCCCAGGAAACGCTCAACGGCTGCTTCCTGGTACTCTGCCATGTCTTCCGCCGCTATGGACTGCCAGAGTGCCTCTGTCTCGACAAGGCCAGTCAGTTCGCTACCACCCGGCACGGCGGCATCCACCGCTTCAAGCGCGACGATAAATCGCCCCGGTTCGAGACCGCCATGCAGACACTGGCCGTCCAGCTCATCTTCGCCGACAGCCCGCAGGCCAGGGGCTGGGGCGAAACGCCCGGCGTGTGCTCCTGCATACGCATCAAC
>JAWOIB010000154.1:0-3299 GCA_046484845.1 bacterium | reverse complement strand
GACCACCCTGAAGCAGGGATACGGGGACCGCGCAATCCCGGTGCTGAAGCGGATCCTCGAACGGGAACCGGACCGCCAGGACGTGCGAGAGCGCCTGGAGGAGATCGCGAACGGTACGGTCGAGGATCGCGGCGCCCAGCCGCGGGGCGAATCCGCCGACCGGGAGGTGCCGGGGCCGCGCAGGGGTGCGGTCGCCCCGCCGGCGCCACGCCGTCGCACGGTCGAGCGGGTGGGCGAGCGCGAGCAATTCGCGACCTGGATCGACGGCATCCGTCGGCACCCGAAGGGGAACTGACCGGCGAACCGCGGGCGGACTGGTGCATCGCTTGCAAGACTGGCGGCGCAGCCTGGGCGGGCCCGGGCGTTGATTGCCATCCATCCGGTCGGATGTTATCAATGTCGCCTGTTTCGGTCGTCCCGACACCCAGCCGCCGGCACCGTGGCCGGTTGCAGAAAGCGAGGGCCTTCCGTGGCCGACACGAGCGATTTCCGGACTGGCTTCACCATGCGGTTCAAGGGAGAGCTCTGGTCCATCGTCGACTTCCAGCACGTGAAGCCGGGCAAGGGAGGCGCCTTCGTGCGCACCAAGCTCAAGGGCATCACGTCGGGCAAGGTGCTGGAGGAGACGTTCCGCGCGGGGGAGAAGGTGGAGGAGGTGCGCCTCGAGCGACGTCCCTACCAGTACCTCTACCGGGAGGGCGAGTTCTTCACTTTCATGAACATGGAGACCTACGAGCAGGTGCAGCTGCACGAGGACACGCTGGGCGACCTGCCGCTCTACGTGAAGGAAAGCGACATCTGCACCGTACTGCTGCACGAGGAGAGTCCCCTCTCGGTGGAGCCGCCGCTCACCGTCGAGTTGACCGTGGCCAAGACAGATCCCGGCCTGCGTGGCGACACCGCCCAGGGCGGCTCGAAGCCGGCCACCATGGAGACCGGACTCGTGGTCCAGGTGCCCCTCTTCGTGGAGGAGGGCGAGGTCCTGAAGATCGATTCCCGGACGGGCAAGTACCTCGGTCGCGTCTGACGCGTCCGGATCCCCTGCGCGGTACGGATGCCGCGACGGAAAGGCTGCGATGGAGATCGAGAAGGTTCGAGAGCTGGTCAAGCTGGTCGAGGAGAGCGGGATCGAGGAACTCGAGGTGAGCCACGGCGAGACCACGATCCGGATCCAGAAGAGCCCGACCGGCGGCCTGACGTACGGAGGCTACCCGGCCGGACCGCCGGCGGCTGCGGCCGCCCCGGCCGCCTCCTCGCCGGCGGTCGATGTTCCCGCCGCCGCGACCGGGCCGCTCGTCCCTCCGGTCACCGCCCGCATCACCGACCCGGTCACCGTCCGGGTCAGCCCGGGAATGCAGGTACCAGCACCGGGCGGCGGCCCGCCGGGTGGCGCGGGCCGCCGCGAGAAAGCCCGGGTACGACCCGCGCTACTCGACCAGCACCAACCGACCGGACTCGCCGGTGTCCTGCCTGCGGACGAAGTACACCCCGGGCGCGAGGTGCCGGACGTCGTTCTCGCCAGGCACAAGCTCCATCACCTTCCGGCCGGAGATGTCCAGCAGCGCGGGCTTGGGACACGATCCGAAATCCCCGGGCGGATTTCGGTCATGTCCCGCGCCCAGGTTCAGCACCCCGCGGACGACGGTCGGGCTGCGGCCGGTGAACCGCGGTCGGGTATCCGGCGGCTCCTCAACTCCGGCACCGAGGAACTCGATGACGCGCAGGCCGGCCAGTAGGTCTGCGACATAGACCAGCTCTCCGGCCACGACCGGGGCCCAAGGAGAAGGAGCAAGGTAGTAGCCGACCTCAACCGGGTCTGCGGGGTTCGTAACGTCGTAGATGAACAGACCCGGGTAGGTTGCCACATAGGCCAGGTCGTCCGACACTGTTATCTGGCGGGGTTCCCTCCCGGTGCGTCGAGACCCGACCAGCACCGGTTCCTCCGGGTTGGAGACGTCAACCACGTACAGGTAGCCGGAATCAGAGCGCAATTCCTGCGTCAGGTACGCGTAGTCGCCAGCCACCGCCACGCCCTCAAGCCATCTCTGCACAGGCGCGGTCCAATATCCGACACGGTAAGGATTTGTCGGGTCGTTGAGATCGACAACGTGCAGCACGGAATCGCCTACAACGTACGCCAGTTCGCCAGTTACTGCTATGTCGTTGATATGCCCTGTAGCACAGTGTCCAATCTCAACCGGGTTGCGCGGGTCGCTGACGTCAACAATCCGCAGGCCAGCGCATAGAGCAGCGAGGTACGCATACTCACCGGCCAATGTCAATCGGTAGCCGCCATAGGAAGCCTGCTGGGTTCCGAGGTGCTGGGGTTGCTCCGGGTCGGACACGTCCCATACCTGAAGCGGCTCGCCCTCGTAGCCGAGATACAGACGGTTGGCCTGGTACTCCAGTCCGGTCGCGTTGTCGTCGTGCCCCGGATAGAATCTCGACAACTTTCGGGGCTGGGTTGGGTCGCTGACGTCGAGTATGCGGACGCCATAGTACAGGTCGCGGCCCAGGGACTCGTCGGCTTCCATGGCCAAGAAGCCGAGATTGCGCACCGGGTCAAGGGCTATCCCCCACCCCCCGTTGTCTGCGATGCCACCCGGCGGCCAGAGTCCGACCTGCCGGCAGTTGAGTGAGTCCTGCGCCAGCGCCGGTATCACCAGCGCAAGCAGGACCGCCGAGGCTGCAACCATTCGTGTCATTTCGTTTCTCCTTTACTTCTCCATCGGTGAAGGCAAAGCTCGTCCAGGGGCGAAAATCCTGCCTTGCGTACTTGGCGACTCCGGTCGGTTTGCCCCCGGTACTCGGGGTCAGATTCGCGGCCGTATCACTGATCCACACGGAAACACTGGGGCCCCAGACGATGTCAACGTACTCAGTCTCAGTCGCCTCAACTATGCCACCACAGAGAAGAAGCAGCGCCGCTGCACAGGCTGCGCCTAGCTTCAAGCTGTGGGGTGTCGAGACTGCGTGACGCATTATCAGGGGGGGGGGTAGCTTCTGTCTGTCGGTGCATGTTGGCCTCCTTTGTATGTCACCCGACCGACTCTCGGCAGCGCCGGCGCCCGGACCGGTCTGCCATTCCTCTGTCCACCGGCGGCAACGCCGCCGGCCATCTCGACCCAACACCCGCCTCAGGTCCTGGACGCAGTCTACCTCTCTCCCGGCGCGTGTCAAGGAGAAATGCCAGCCTTGTGATGCCACAGCGATAATGTCATAGGGTTATGCCTTCCCCGGCGTTTGCTGCCGGGTTGGAGCCGGGCCAGCCGATTTTCGGCCGGTGGTCTTGTGTTCAC
>JAWOIB010000151.1:0-3937 GCA_046484845.1 bacterium | reverse complement strand
TCCGCCGCAAAGCCTTGTCCTTCAGCGTCCGGATGATGCTCTCGCCGTCCAACTGCTCCGCCAGCACCACCATCACCTCGACCCGCTCCTCCCGGTCCAGCTCCGCCAACTGCTCCTGCAGCAGCGGCTCGATTGTCCCCGCCCCGGCGGTCAGCCCGAACGCCAGGCAGAGCAATCCCGCAATCATCCTGTGACTCATCTCCGACCTCCTTCGCCGCGTCAACGGCACTGCTTCATCCTGCCCGAACCACGCCTCGCCCGGGCGCCGGACCCGCGCATGCGCCCGGCAAGGCCACTGTTCATTGTCAGCCCCTGAAACCGCGTGTCAAACCGCGCCGGCAACCGCCGGCTGCAGGTCGGACCACTTGCCGCACCGGTCGCCGTGGCGGTCGACGACCTCGCCCTCGCGCAGCGTCTCGATGACCTCGCAGTGGTTGGGGCAGCCCTCGCACTCGAACGCCCGGGTCTCGAACTCGACCTCCGCGATCGCGAACCCGGGGAAGCTCGTCGGGCGGTCGGCGGTCGCCTCCATCGCCAGCACCGCGGCCCCCAGCGCCCCCATGACCAGGAAATGCTCCGGGACGACGACCTGGCGGCCCAGCGCCCGCTCGAACGCGTCCCGCACGCCCACGTTCGCCGCCACCCCGCCCTGGAACAGCACCGCATCCTCAATCGCCTTCCCCTTGGCGACGGTGTTCAGGTAATTGCGGACGATCGCGTCGCACAGCCCCGCGATAATGTCCTCGGTCGCGACGCCCAGCTGTGACTTGTGGACCATGTCGCTCTCCGCGAACACGGTGCACCGGCCGGCGATGTTCACCCGGTTCCTGGACCGCAGCGCGTGGGAACCGAACTCCTCGATCGGGATGCCCAGCCGGGAAGCCTGGTGGTCGAGGAAGCTCCCGGTGCCCGCGGCGCAGACGTTGTTCATCGCGAAATCAACCGGGATGCTGTCCCGCAGCACGATGATTTTCGAATCCTGCCCCCCGATTTCGAGCACGGTCCGGGCGTCGGGGTGGAACCGCCCGGCCGCCACCGCGTGGGCGATAATCTCGTTCTTGACAACGTCCGCCTGGACCATCACCCCCGCCAGCCGCCGGGCGGAGCCGGTCGTGCCCGCCCCGCGGACCGCCACCTCTCCCCGGAGCCGCCCGCTCAGCTCCCGGAGCAGCCGGCGGATCGAGCTTATCGGGCTCCCCTGGGTGCGCAGGTACTCGCTGGCGATGACGTTGACTTCGCGGTCAATCAGCACTCCCTTGGTTGAAATCGAGCCGACGTCAATTCCGAGAAAGGTCTCGGTCACGCTTCCTCCTTGCGACGAGGTCCACGAATGCCTCGAGCCGGGTCAAGAGGCCGGTCCGCGAAGTATGCTCGTCGAACGACAGCGACAGCACCGGCATGCCCGTGTCCTCCGACAACTGCTGCAGCGCCTCGAGCGCGATGTTCTCGGGCATGCAGGTAAACGGGTAGATGTGGACGATGCCGTCGACCCGTCCGGACTCGGTGAAATACACCGATTCCCCGACCGTCCTGATTGCCTCGCCTCCCGGGCAGGAACGCAGGTACCGGTGGGCCAGCCGGCGCGAGCGGTAGAACGTCCGGTCCAGGTGCAGCAGGTGCAGCAGGTGGCGGTACAGGCTGCGCACGAAGACCACCTCGACCCCGAGCCGCGCCAGCTCCTTCTCCACGTCCTGGTTCGCGAACTGCTCGATCATGAAGTAGATTTCCCCGACCAGCCCGATGCGCAGCGCCGGCCGCCGGCCGTTCACCGCCAGCAGCCGCCGGAGCTCCGCGCGCGCCCGGCGGACCTCCGTAAAGGTCCGGGCGCCCTCGACCAGCGCGAGCCCGGCCGGCATCAACCGCTCCGCGCCCGCGAAATCAACCGCCCGGCGCCGGTTCAGCAGGCGGCGGAAATCCTCGGACAGCCGGCTACGCGCGAACATCAGCCCCAGCGCCCGGACGACCTGCGCCGGCGTCACCCCCAGCTCCGTGGGCATCAGCCGGAAAATGAAATCGTACGCCGAATACTGCCCGACCGGCACCACCCGACAGCCGTTCCCGGTCCGGGCCAGCGCCTGCCCCTGCAGAAAATGATAATACCCGAACCGGCACTTGCGCGCGCCCGCGGCCATGAAGAACGTGTCCGCGCCCAGCTCCTGCGCCTCCAGGAAATTGCCCAGCGTAATCTTGAACGGCATGCAGATCAGCTCCGGCGACCGCTCGACCCCCAGCGAGAGCGTCCGCCGCGTCGTTGCCGGCGGCAGCACGACCGCGGCCCCGAGGTCCTCGAAGAACCGCTTCAGCACCGGCGTGTCGAAACCGAACCGGGGGAAAGTCGCCTTCATCTGCGCGGGTTCGTCAGGCGGCGGCCCGCGCATGCCGGCGGCGTTCGGCCAGCTCCAGGAAAGCCTCGATCCGGGTCACCAGCCCGGCCGTCCCGGTATGCTCGTCCAGCACCAACTGCAGGAAAGGCACGTCCAGCGTCCGGGCCTCCTCCCGCATGAACTCGGCGACCAGCGAATCCGGCCCGCAGCCCATCGAGACCAGCACGCAGACCCCGTCCACCTCGTGCGCCAGCGCCCGGAACGCATTGTACAGCTCGCGCTCGTACACCCAGCGGATGTTCCCCGCGAACCCGGCCGGGCTCCGCAGCACCGAAACCGGCAACTCGTCCTTCAGCCTCACCCGGTAACCGTGCTGCTCGAACGCCCGGACAATCGGCAGACCGATGTAATCATCCCCGACGTTGTAGAAATGGCCGATGAGCGCGACCGACTTCCCGCTGCCCGGGCCCGCCGCCCCGGGCCTTCGGTCCAACAGCGGTCGCGCGGCGGACAACGCGCGGAAAGACTTCAGCGGGTCGCCGGTCAGCGCCAGCCCGGCCCGGAAATGCGGCCAGAACATCTCCCGGGTGACCGTCGGTGCGACCAGCCGGGTCCGGCCGCCCAGCATCATCCGGGCGATATCCACGATGCCGACCATCTTCGGACAAGTGTACAGCCGGTCCTCCAGCGAGACCAGCCGAGGCAGGAAGATGGCGTCCACCCTGCCCGCCAGGTCGAGGATGTGACCGGCGATAATCTTCACCGGCAGGCATATCTCGCTCGAAACATGCTCCAGCCCGGCCTGGAGCAGAATCTTATCCGTGCGTCGGCTGAGAACGACCTCCAGCCCGAGTCCGGTGAGAAAAGCCTGCCAGAATGGCCCATAGCGGTAATACAACAACCCGCGTGGCAAACCTACCCGCATGGCAGGATTCTATCGCGCCCGGTCAGCTAGTCAACCAACCGGCGGGTCGTCTCGGAGAGTTATACACCCGGAAAGCGGACGGCTTTCCTGCCCGCTTCGGCCCGCCGGCCGCCCGGCGGGCTATCGCACGCGATATAGATAAGTTAGCCGGTCTGGACGACCTGCCCCACCCCATCCCGGGGGCCATCCCCGGGGCCGTTCCCCCCCTGGCCTCCCCTACGGCTCCGGTAACCCCCTCCGGGGTGGCCCCGGGGGTGGCCAGGATGACGGCCAGGGTGACGGCTCCGGGTAGGGCTGTGGGTACGGCTTCGGTGACGGCCAGGGGTATCGCTACCGGTATGGCCCCGGGGACGGCTACCCGGACGGCTACCCCGGTGGCCCGGGGAATGCGGGTGGGGGTGGGGAGTCGAGCCAGTTATGTGCCATAATGTCTGCAAATTGGCTGGGAAGAGTTGTGGCCATCGAGCCCTGCCGCAACTATGATGATGTAGCAATCAGTCAGGCAGAAAGGAGGCTCAAATGGCCACAAGAAGAATGACCGATAGTAACACAGCCGAGGAGCCCGGACAAGGGTTTCTGCTGGATGACCCGGGAACGCTCAAGGAGGTGGTGCGGCAATGGCTGCAGGAGTTGCTGGAGAACGAGTTACACGACTACCTTGGTGCCGGGCGCTACGAGCGGACCGGGA
>JAWOIB010000167.1:0-3378 GCA_046484845.1 bacterium | reverse complement strand
ATCGCGTTGCCCCGTCTCCTTGAGCCACCGGTGCCCTATCAGCGGCCCGAGCCGGGCCAGGGTATCCCGCAGCGCCATCTCTTCCCGATACTCGGCAAGGTCGGCCATCCGGGCCTGCCCGCGCAGGGGCGTACCGGCGAGGGCCGGCGCGGTCAGCGCGAGCAGGATGGTTGCGACTGCGAGCGGCCTGCAGACTGTCTGATTCATCATTTGCCTCCCTGGGCGGACTCGACCGCCGGCCGGACACGTCCTGTCATTGGTCCGAAATCCTGTTTTCTTAACACAGCTTACCCCCGCCGGGCGGGAGTTGTCAATCTGACGCCCCTTTCGCCGGGTTCCTGCCCGGAAGCGACCCGGGGAAGCAGGCGGGCAGTCAGGTCCGCTTGACACCGCCTGCCCGCCGCCCAGAATAGCGGCAGGATGAAGCGCAAGCCCGCCATCGACTACCGCGACCCAGAAGTCCGGCGCGAAGTGCTCATCCGCCAGCGCCGCGGCATGTGGACCCCGGAACAGGTCGCCAGCCTCGCCGGGCATTTCCGGCTCCGACCGGGAATGAAGCTCCTCGACGCCGCCTGCGGGTACGGCTACGTCATGCGCACCTGGGGCCCGTACTGCCTGCCCGGCGGTCGGCTGGTCGGGCTGGACCTTGACCGCAACCTCATCGCCGGCGCCCGCCGCCGGCTCCGGCCGCCCGCGCTGAAGCAGGCCGCCTCGTTCGTCACCGGCGACATCTGCGCGATGCCCCTGCCCGACGACGAGTTCGACGCGGTGATTGCCAGCGTCGTGTTCTGCCACCTGGCCGAGCCGGAGCGAGCGCTCGACGAGATGGTCCGGGTCGCGAAGCCCGGCGGCTGTGTGGTGGTCCTCGACAACGCCCGGACCGGCGGCGCCGGCGCCGGCTGGCAGAGCTGGTGCGACCCGACCGTCGAGGAGCGGGTGGCCGCCTGCGAGATGTTCGAGCGGACCTGCCGCGGCCGGAAACAGCTCGGGCAGGGCGATTACAGCGTCGGCTGTTACGTCCCGGGCTGGCTGGAGGCGCGCGGGCTGGAAGACGTCGGGGCCCGCACCAACGAGCGCGTGATCTGGATCGCCCCGCCCTACCGCTCCCCGGAACAGCGAACCGCCCTGCGCAACGCCCGCGAGCGCCTGCGGGCCGGCGGCCGGGCACGGTTCGACCGGCACACCCGGGAGCAGGCGCTGGCCGGCGGCTGTACCGAAGAACAGCTCCGGGAGCAGGCGCGGGGGGACCGGCTGGCCCGCCGCCGGTTCGGCAGGGCGCTGGCCGCGGGCACCGCGGCGTTCGCCTGGTCCACCGGCTCCTTCTGGGCCATCTGGGGCTTCAAGCCCCGCCCCTGACCGCGCCGTCCTGCTTGACAAGACCGCACCGGGTGAGCTAGAATTCTCCCGGGAAGCGAGTATTCGGGGGGAATGAGTCGATATGGCCCGGTCGCGGCCGGGACGGTCGGGACCGGGAGACGGCAGGGCGCGACCCGCGCGCCCGGATGATACTGCGGTCGCAGTCGTCATGGGAGGTGACTATGCGACAGGTACTGGTTCTGCTGGCGCTGGCGTTCGCCGCGGCCTCGGCCGGCCCGGCGGTCATCACGCCCGAACAGCCGGGCATCTGCATCTACGACATGAAGTGGCTCGACATCAACAACTGGCTCTGCGTATTCCACAACGACGGCCGCTACGGTTACGACCCGACCGCAGGCGGTGGCGAGGCGGGCGGCTCCTGGCCTCAACCGTTCAGGAACTACTACGTCTTCGGGGCCGGGTTCTGGTTCGGCGGTCTGAAACCGCGGCCGGGCGGCGGAACCGACACGCTGGTGAGTTTTGGATACAACCCGAACGCGGGCAACACCGAACTCTCGCCCTACGCTTCCCGGCACCGGCACGACCCGCCCGATTCACTCGACCGGGTTTACGCTTACCCGGAAGACTGGCCCCCGCCTGCTGAACGCTGGCCGGACGTCGATACCAGCCTCGTGCCGCAGGTCGCGAAGTCGGACCGGGATATGTGGTGCGTGTATTCCGACGTCGGCGAAGCCGAGCACATCCCGCCCGGGTACCCGCTCGATTTCGAGGTCTACCAGACCGTCTACGCCTGGGCGCACCGGTCGGTTGAGGATATCTTCTTCCTCTGCTGGAAGGTCCGCAACACCGGCGGGGACACCCTGCGCGACTGCTACGTCGGCGCGGTGTTCGACCCGGACATCGGCGAGCACAGTGACGACATGCTCGGGCTGCTGCTGGCGGACTCGGTCCATCTCGGCGGGGGCGAGTACGTGGTCGTCCGGGACGTGGGCTATGCGGGTGACTTCGACAACCACGAGGTCGCCAATCCGCGCGGCCAGTGGGAAGAAGGGACGCCCGGGGTGGTGGCCTGCAAGTTCCTCGAAGGCCCGCGCCTGGACCCGGCCCGGCCGCGCGGCCCGAACAACCGGCTCGGGCTGACCTCGTTCAAGATGTTCTCGATCGAGGTCGACCCGGTGACCGACCCGGCCCAGTACCTGACGATGGCCGGCTACGACTACCGAACGCTGGTGTACTCACCATTCGACTCGATTGACCTGGCCCCGGCCGACAAGCGGTTCCTGATGTCCTCCGGCCCGTTCGACCTCGCGCCCGGCCAGGTCGAGGTGCTGGCGCTTGCGGTCATCGCCGCGCCGTATGGCGGCTGGGGTCAGAGCTGGTGGGATCGGCGGTTCCGCTACAACGACTCCCTGCACCACCTCGCCCGGCTGGTACTGGCCGCCGAGGAGGTCCACGACCGGGGCTGGATGATCGCGGTCGAGGAACCCGGCCCGACCCGGCCCGGCCCGCTCGCCCGGCTCCCGGCCGTCATCCGCGGCAGCCTGTTCCTGCCGCCGGGGCCTGGGACCCGCGCCGTCCTGCTCGACCCCGCCGGCCGGAAGGTGCTGGCGCTCGCGCCCGGCGAGAACGATGTCAGCCACCTCGCGCCCGGAGTGTACTTCGTGCGGACTGTCTTGTGGGAGCGGTCTCCAGACCGCGATTGGGTCCACAAGGTTGTGATTCAGCGGTAGCAGACCCGGCATTGTGATAACAACCGCAACTGAGAGGAGGTTACTGTGAAACTCACAGTTCTGGCCGTCGCGCTCTGTGCGCTTGCCCCGGCCCAGCCGGGCCGGGTTGATGCGGTCGGCGGCACGACGGTTGACTGGCAGCTCAATGGCCCGGTGCTGAGGACGCTCATCAACTCCGAGGGCCACGGGGTCCACGTGAGCTGGATGTACTCCGCCTCCGAACTGAGTTCATACCCGGACCGCACCACACGCTACAACTACTACGACCACGCCACCCGCGCATGGAACTGGCTTGACCCGGACCACATGCAGTCGGGCATCAGCGTGATGT
>JAWOIB010000164.1:0-7323 GCA_046484845.1 bacterium | reverse complement strand
GAGTGATTGCTCAACCTCCACATCCGAAATTCTGTGTCGGGCGGGGGTCGTGAGGCGGTCCGGACGGCCCGGGTACCTGGCCCATCGCCTCGCTGCCGGCCGTTGAGCCCGCGGTTCGTCAGCACCGCTCCAGCCCGCTGACCGCCCGAAAAGGTGCGGCAGCGCCGTCCGGCACTGCCGCACGATGTCTCGGTCCGGCGGGCTGGCGGACCACCGTCGCCCGCTGGGCGTACGCCCCGCCCGCGGCGGCTGCAGACCCGGCTGTTCGATCGCTACCAACGCAGCGAGCAGGCGTTCCTGCTGACCTTGCAGGAGATGTACCTGCAGGGCGTGTCGACCCGGAAGGTGCGGCGGGTCACCGAGGCGCTGCGGGAGCTCGTCAGGCGTGGGCTGCACGGCGTGCAGCTGGTGGTATCGGACGATCACGAGGGACTGGTGGCAGCCATCCGGCGTTGCTTCCAGGGGCCGGTGCTGTGGCAGCGGTGCCAGAAGCACTTTCTGGACAGTGTGCTGGCGCTGGAGAGGTCGCAGCAGAACCATTGCAGACTTGCCGACTGCGGAGTGGCGGAGCCGGGAAGGGGTGGAACGGGTGTACGAGGAGATGCGCGGCTGAGTCAGTTGCCCGGCTTGACGGGGGCGGGATTTCGGCTAGTTTAGGCTATGGCGAGAGCGGTGGTGCGGTGTCCCTGGCCGAAGGACGACCCGCTGATGGTCGCGTACCACGATACCGAGTGGGGCGTGCCGGTGCGGGATGACCGGAAGCATTTCGAGTTCCTGGTGCTGGACGGTTTCCAGGCCGGGCTGTCTTGGGCGACTGTCCTGCACAAGCGGGAGGGTTTCCGCCGGGCATTCGCCGGGTTCGACCCGGCGAAGGTGGCCCGGTTCACGCCGGCCCGGGTGGCGAAGCTGTTGCTCGACCCGGGGATCGTCCGGAACCGGCAGAAGGTGCTGGCCGCGGTGATGAACGCGCGGGCGTTCCAGCGGGTGCAGGATGAGTGCGGGAGTTTCGACCGGTACATCTGGCGGTTCGTCGGGGGCAGGATGAAGGTGAACTGCCGGCAGATGCTGGTCGAGCTGCCCGCGACCTCGCCGGAGTCGGACGCGATGGCGAAGGACCTGCGCGCGAGGGGGTTCTCGTTCTGCGGCTCGACCATCTGTTACGCCTATATGCAGGCCGCGGGCATGGTCAATGACCACCTCATGGAATGTTTCCGGTACGCGCCGCTGGCGGCGCTGGGGAAGAGGATGAAAGGAGCGGGAGGATGATACTGTCAGGCACGGCGGGCGCGGTGCTGGCGATAGCGCTGGGCGCGTTCATCTGTTTCTTCGGGTACCGGCTGCTGCGGGTGACGCTGGCGGTGGCCGGGTTCCTGTGCGGGGCCGGGCTGGGCTGGTTCGTGACCGCCGGCATCAGCGGCATCGCGCCGCTGGTGGTGGTGATTGTCGTGCTGGCCGCGGGCGCGCTGGGCGCGGTGCTGGCAACGCTGGTGTACAAGGTCGGGGTGTTCCTGCTCGGGGCGGGCATCGGCGCGATGCTGGCGCTCTTCGCGTTTGCCGGGGGCGGCGGGACCGCAATCTGGCTGGTGGTGGCCGCGGTCGCGGTGGTGTTCGGCCTCGTCACCGTGTTCCTGGAGCGGGCGATGGTGACCATCCTGTCCGCGCTGGCCGGCGCGTGGGGAGTCGCGCTGGGCGCGTTTCATCTGGCCGGCTGGCTGGATATGAACCGCGGCGTCGAGGCGCTCGCGCCGCTGAATGTGGGCGCGGGGCGGTTGCCGTACATTGTCGGCGCGTGGCTGTTCCTGGCCGTGCTCGGAATGCTGGCCCAGTTCGGGCAGGGGCGGAAGCGGCGGTAGGATGGTGCCGCGGGCAGGTCAGCGCGGGCCGCGAAGCCACGCTTGACACTTCTTGCCCGAGACCTAGACTGGGATGACGATACGATGCTTCCGGCAGGGTCCGGACCGAGAGGAGGAGTTGTGCTTGTTTCCAGGCTGTGGCTTACGCTACTGGCTGTTGCGCTGTTGGCCGGCCCCAGCCCGGCTGCCGGCGGGCAGTGGCACTACCTGAGCGGGGGTGCTTTCAATGGTATCTCCAGCGTCGGTGACCGGGTCTGGGTCGTCGGGCAGGACGGGTTGTCTCTCCAGTCCTACGACAACGGTGCGAGTTGGTACCGGGTGCCGAGGTTCTCGGCGCGGAACCTGCTGGATGTCGAGTTCCGCCACCCGGCGCTCGGGATAGTGATTGCCGAGGGCGATGTCGTGTACCGGACCGAGAATGCCGGCGCAAGCTGGGATTCGGTTCCCGTGCCGGGTTCGGCAGGCCGGGTTCGCTTCCTTACCGACAGGGTAGTGTTCATCACCGGCAGTGACCGACTACTCTGGAGCACCAATGCCGGGGCTGCCTGGGAAGACCGCGGGGCCCTCTTGGGGCCCGTCTGGTTCACTGACACCGCTCACGGCTGGCGCGGGGATGCCTACGGCTGGGTCGAACACAGTTCCGATGGCGGCACAAGTTGGACCCAACGCGGACGGATACCCGACTATTCCGTTTACTACAGGATGAACACGTTGGGTTTTGCAGACTCTCTGCACGGGGTATGCAACTACTACGGATGGAGCGGCAGTCCCCGTGTTCCGGGCTACAACCGCTGGGCCAGAACGTCCGACGGCGGTGTGAACTGGCAGCTTGATGCCTATGGCTCCGGGTTCGGTTGTGACGTGAGTGGCGGGTTGGTCTATGGTCTTGAACGGGGCGGAGTCCGTGTGTTCGAGGACACGGGGAGCCGGTACGAGCCGCTGCTGCCGCCGACCAGGGCAACCGGGGTCGCGGCCCGGGCCGGGGCGCGAGTGTGGGTCTGCGCTGCCGGCGGCATCGTCTGGGGCAGTGCGGACTCCGGTCGTTCCTGGACTGTCGCCCGGGGCGGGACGACGAGCGACTTGACCGAGGTGCAGTTCGTAGATTCGCTGTCCGGCTGGGCGGTCGGTCCGCAAGCCTTGCTCCGGACTTCGGATGGCGGAAGAAACTGGCAGGCGGACTCTGCGGTAGCGGGCAAACCTGACCGACGGTGCCGAGGCATCGCTGTCACCGACAAGGCCATATTCATCAGCGAGGACAGTCTCTGGTGGTGGGCTGACCCGGTACCGGAGTACTGGGGCTGGCGCCGAATTCGACGCAGCAGTAATGGCGGTCTTAACTGGATTACCATTGATTCCATAGAGACATGGACGAGGAGTCCCTACTGGCAAGCCTCCCGGCTGTTCTTTCTGGATTCGTTGCATGGCTGGCATCCGGGCGACCACGCCTCGGGCAATCCGGTTCGGACGACAGATGGCGGGGAAAGCTGGTTACAGATGTCGGCAGTCGTCGGGCCAGTCGGGGAGCTGAGTTTCACAAGCCCGGACTCCGGCTGGTTGACCGATGGTCGCGGGATAATCATGGCGACGACCGACGGCGGCAATACCTGGTTGGAGCAGTATTCCGCATCTCAGGTGCGGGGGATTCATATGAACGACTCCCGCAGCGGTTGGGCCGCCGGTGTTGCCGGTCTGCTGCGCACCGAAGATGGCGGAGGAACCTGGCAGTTAATGCCGGTCGCGGAGAGCCTGGAAGCGGTTCATTTCGCCGGCCCACAGCACGGAGTCGCGGTCGGCCGGCACGGGCGTATCGTCCGGACGACCGACGGCGGCGAGACCTGGGTTGCTGACAGCAGCGAGTTCGGTTCCCGGCTTACCGCGGTCTTCGTCCTGGACAGCGCGCGCATGTGGGCGGTTGGTGAGGGCGGCCTCGTCATGGGCTTCGGCGACTGGGCGTTGCGGCAGGATGAGCCGCGATGGGGCGGGCGGGTGCCACCGCTGGCCCGGCTCACCGTCCGGCCGAACCCCTGCCGGGGGTATGTGGTACTGGAGACCGCCCCGGCTTCCGGCCTCGAGCTGGAGCTGCGTGACGTGGCCGGGCGGCGGGTCCGCCAACTGGCGCTGCCGGCCGGGAGCAGGGGAGCAGCCGTTGACCTGCGCGGCCTGCCGGCCGGGGTGTATTTCGTGACCCAGCCGAGGGCGGCCGGCGAAGCACCGGTCCGCCTGGTCAAGGTTGAGTAGCCCGGGTTGAGCGGGACCGTTACGCTCCTGGTCTGGCTCGGGGTGATGGCGCTGGCCGCGGCCGCGATGACCTGGCTGCTGGTCGGCCGGTTCCCGGAAGCGTTCAGCCGGCGGGACGGGCGGCCGGTCCGGCCGGCGGTCGCGGCGGTGTTGGTGCTGGCCGGGATGCTGGTGCTGAGTGGGCTGAGCGTGCTGTTGCTGACAGCGTTGCTGGCGCGGTAGGGCCGCCCGGTCAGTCGGCCGGGTTGGGCAGCAGGAAGACGAAGACCACCGACCAGTCGGTCGGCGCTTTCCAGCGCCGGGCGTTGTCCGCGCGGACCCGCCACCAGTAGTACCCGTACCGGCCGAGCCGGATGTCGGTGCCCGGGCCGGACACGCGGTCGAGCAGCGGCAGGGCGAGGTTCTGTTCGATGAACACCGAGTCGCGGTAGACCTCGACCTGGTAGAATTCCGCGCCCGCCACCGGGGTCCAGCCGAGCGTCACGTCCTGCGGGTAGGCGTAGTTGCGCGTGTTGGTGCTGTCCGCCGGGGTGGTGGGAACCGGCGGCCCGGGCGGCGCGGGCAGGTTCGGGTCGCGGTGCTCGTAGTCGAACGGGTCCTTGCAGGCGAGCAGCAACAACAGCAGGCAACCGAGCGCGAGCGTCTTCACGGGATGATTGTAGGTCCGGGCGCCGGGCCGGTCAAGCCCGCCGGTCAGCGCAGCTCGGTGAACCGGGGCCGGGCGAACACGACCTGGCCCGCCTCGGTGTCCAACGAGCCCATCACCACGACTTCGAGTTCCTGGCCGATGGCGGCCGCGCATTTCTCGACCACGACCTTGACCCCGTCGACGTAACCGATGCTTTCGTCCTTTTCCCGGCCGCGCTTGCTGATGCGCAGCCGGACGACGTTGCCGGCGTGCTGGACCGGCTTGAACAGGGTGTAGATCTCGGCGATGGACACGACGTTGAGGCCGTTGGCGGCGGCCTTGAGGTCGGGCCGGGCGGTGAGGAGCGTGGCCCCGGCCCGCCGGGCCTCGGCCAGCAGCCGGTCGGGGTCGGCCAGCCTGGGTTCGACCTTGACCTGCAGGCCCTTAATTTTCTTCAGCCGGTCGATGGCTTCTCGGGCGCGGTCCGCGACGTGGCGGGTGTTTTCGTCAGTCTCCGCCGGCTCGGGCAGCAGCAGCCGCCCGGTAACCAGGCCGTACTCGAGAAACCGGGTGACCCGCAGGTCGGCCAGGGTTTCGATGTCCATCACGAACACAGGGGGTTTGCGGAAGAGCATGTAATCCTCCGGGGCAGCAGCCGGGCCGCGGGCTCATCGCACTACCCCGAGTGCTTCGAGCGCGGCGCGGACCGACTCAACGCCGATGGTTTGGGTCCCGGCGACGGCCTTGACTTCCCGTGAAAGGTTGCGCCGGGACAATATTACTCGGCCGAATCCAAGCCGGGCCGCTTCGTTGACACGGGCTTCGGCCCGGGATACGCTGCGGACCTCGCCGCCCAGCCCCACCTCGCCGATCAGGACGGCGTCGGTCGGGAGCGGGGTGTCGCGCACCGAGGAGGCGAGCGCGGCGACGACCGCGAGGTCGGCGGCCGGCTCCTGGATCTTCAGGCCGCCGGCCACGTTGAGAAAGACGTCCTGGCCCGAGGTGGCGACCCCGGCGCGGCGCTCGAGCACGCAGAGCAGCATGTTCAGGCGCCGGTTGTCGAAGCCGGTGGCCACCCGCTGGGGCAGGGCATAGGGGGTGCTCGCCGCCAGGGCCTGGACCTCGACCAGCAGCGGGCGGGTGCCCTCCAGGGTGGCGGCGACCGCGGAGCCCGAGACGTCGGACTTGCGGTCGGACAGGAAGAAGCGGGACGGGTTGGCGACCTCGACCAACCCGGCGTCGGCCATTTCGAACACGCCGATTTCGTTGGTCGAGCCGAAGCGGTTTTTGACCGCCCGGACAATCCGGTACTGCTGGAACCGTTCGCCCTCGAACGAGAGCACCGCGTCGACCATGTGCTCGAGAGTCCGGGGCCCGGCGATGGCGCCATACTTGGTGACGTGCCCGATGAGCACGGTGGTGATGACCCGGGCCTTGGCGAGCCGGAGGAGCTCGGCGGTGCATTCGCGGACCTGGGCCACGCTGCCCGGCGCGCTGGTCAGGTGGGCGGAGAAGACGGTCTGGATGGAGTCCACCACCAGCAGCCCGGGTTGGATCTCGGCCGCGGCCTCGACGATTTCCTCGAGCCCGACCGCGCAGAGCAGGTGGACGTTGTCGCCGGCGACCCCGAGCCGCTCGGCGCGGAGCCGGATCTGTTCCGCCGATTCTTCGCCCGAGACGTAGAGCAGGCGGGTGCCGGCCGCGGCGAGTTTGTCGCAGACCTGCAGCGTCAGGGTGGACTTGCCGATGCCGGGCTCGCCGCCGATGAGGATCAGCGAGCCGGGCACCAGCCCGCCGCCGAGCACCCGGTCGAGCTCGCCGATGCCGGTCGGCGCGCGTGAGGTGCGGCCGGCCTTGACTTCACTGAGCCGGACCGGGCGGACGGGCGCGTCCGCGGCGCGGCGGTTGCGGGTGGTCTTCGCCGGCGCGCGCTGTTCCTCGACGAGGGTGTTCCAGGCTCCGCAGGCCGGGCAGCGGCCGAGCCAGCGGGGGTTCTCGTTGCCACAGTCCTGGCAGACGAACACGCTGGCGGCGGCGCTCTTGCGGGCCATCAGTCAGGCAGCTGGTCGTCTTCCGGTTCCGGCCCGAGCGCCGGCCCGGGCGGGCCTTCGCCGCCGGGGGCTTCATGGATGTATTGCCCCTCGAATCTCATGCACTCGCCGCGGAAGGTCAGCCGGATCGTCCCGAGCGGGCCGTTGCGCTGCTTGGCGACGATGACCTCGGCGGTCTCGTCCACGTCCGGGTCGTATATCTCTATAATAAAGCTGCTTCTTCAATGAAAGATGTCGAATGGTGTCGCGGTCCCCATCGCATGCGCCACCATGCACTAAAGCTATTTTTTCAATTACTTTTCTTTCGAATGCACAAGGAATATATAGTTTGCCTTTTTCTTCAAGAATCCTAGCAGCATTTCTCTCGTGGTTGTGTCGCCCATAGACGATTCCGGTATCATGCAGTTGAATTGCGCATAGCAGGAAGAAACCTTCGTACGGGGTCAAATGACCACGATCAAAAAAATGAAGAAGTTCGGAGACCTTCTGAATAACCTTATCAACATGCCCTTTGCCGTGAATGTTGAGATGCACTATAGGGTCGGCGTCTTGC
>JAWOIB010000160.1:0-34614 GCA_046484845.1 bacterium | reverse complement strand
GCAGCGCCGGGCGATGCATCCCGGCATGGGCCGGGGTATGATGGGCGGCTGCCCGATGATGGGCGGCGCCACAAGCTCAGCCGGGCACTGACCCGCCCGCTCCGGGAATTGCCGGGCGGCGGCCGGTGACCGGACCGGTCGCCGCCTGCGCTGTTCAGGCCGGGCTGCCCAGGCAGGATGGTTCGGCTCGGAGCCCCGGAGTCGGCCGCCGTCGCGCCAACCGTGCGGACCAACAGGCCCGCAGGGCGTCGGGCATCTTCTCTGAAAGTCCGCCCGACCGCGTGCGGCGCGCGGGCGAATGACGGGAATGCCTGCCGCTCTTTCCTGGCCGGCCCGATGCCTCAGCGGATGATGCGCAGTCGGCCCTGTTCTTCAGCCGCCCGGGCGATGTGCTCCGGCGCGGTGTTACCGAGGCTGACGTTGTGGCGCATGAAATCGCGCCCGGCCTTACGGTAGCAGTACCGAACGAAAGCGCTGCAGTACATCGCGTTCCTGCTCTTGAGCGGGTTCGCGCTCCAGAGCCTGTTGCGGACAATCGCCAGCCAGGTGCCGACCAGGTCCTGCAGCGGGTACGAGACCTGCCTGTCCACCAGATGCAGCGCGTTTGCCAGCACGATGTCCACCTCGCGCCGGGACAGGCGGTAGTCGATGACCGCGCAATGCTCGACGTCCGGCCGGCACCACTTGCCCAGCCAGTTCTCCTGCGCCCCGTTCTGCAGCCGGGCTTGCTCGAACGCGAGTTGCAGGTCGCTCTCGAGGATGTACAAGCCGAGTCTCGGGTTCGGCCTGCCCGGGCCGCTGCAGGTCAGCCGCCGGTCCCCGAACAGGAAGCAGTGCGACCAGCGTGAGGGCTTGTCGTCCCGGGTCAGCAGACGCTGGCCGGCGCGCACCGCCCGGCCAGCCTTGTCCCGGGTACCGAGAATGACGATTGCGCCCCGGGCGTAGTTCTCGGTCAGCGCGTCGTACAGCCTGCGGTCCAGGCCGGGCCGGCGGCGCGGCTTCCGGCCGGATCTCTTCCTGTCCGCCATCGCCCGGTTCCTAGAGCAGGCCTTCGACCCGGCGGCCCGCCGGGTACTCGACCTCGAACTCGACCTCGATTTCGAACTTCCCGCCCGACGGGATTTCCGGCCGCCAGCGGTACACGCCCGAGTCCTCGTCCCTTTCCGCCGGCGCCGGTTCGGCCCGCAGCACCTTGACCTTGATTTCCTGCTGACGGGACACCGGCACCTGTTCGAGAATCTCGATGCCCGCCGGCCGCGGGTGATGGTTACGGACCGTCAGCCGGTAATGCAGCCGCGCCTTCTCGGTCCGGCTGAACAGCCCGCCCTTCGACTTGAAGCTGGTCACCAGCTCCCGGCTGACCTTGACCCGCTCGTCCACCCCGAAGCTGACCTCGGTCGATTCGCGGTCCGCGACCGCGGCCAGCCAGGTCGAGCCGGTAAACTCGTCGCCGACGTAGGTCCCGGCCTCGCCGGGCAGGAACATGAACCCGGTGGTGTTGACCATCTCGCCCCTGAGGTACACCTGGTCGCGCAGGCGCGGCAGGGTGTAGTAGCTGAACCCGGCGGGCAGGCTCGCCTGGGTCAGCGCCAGTTTGGTCGCCGGCTCGCCGCTCTTCAGGCTCACCCGGCCCGGGATGGCGTACTGGAGCGAAATCCCGGTCTCGACCGGCGCCACGGCCAGGCCCTCGTCCATTGCCTGCTCCATCGCGGCCTCGGGGATCATCCCCGGCGCGGGCATCACCTTCATCCGCCGGAAGTCCTGCTCCTCCTGCAGTGAAAGCTGCCAGGGCCGGGGCTCGGGCGCGGCCTGCCCGGCAACCGGCCGGGTGGTCGAGAGCACGACCTTCACCCGGTCCCAGTCTTCGCCGGTGCGCTGGGCCAGCCGGGCGAAGTAGCCGAGCTCGACCGCGCCGCGGTCCGGCCGCGCCCGCAGTTCGTACCAGGGCGTCCAGCCCGCGCTGCCCGGGATGACATAGGCAATCCGCAGGTCGTAACTGCCGGCCGGGGCCGAGTACTCGAAGCGCAGTTCCTTGCGGTTCTCGACCACGGCCCGGGCCGCGCTGTACTCCGCCTGTGCCGCCTTCAGCTCCTCCTCGAGCTGCTGCTGTTCCGGCTCGAGCGCGAGCTGGCGGGCCTTGACCTTGCCGAGTTCCGCGGCCATGAACGACAGCGCGCTGCGCCAGGCCTCGCTGGATACCCGGCCCTGCTGGAGCTCCTTGCTGATGAGCTCGGGCGCGCCCAGCCGGATCGAGCCGAGGAACTCCTCCTGCGCCTTGAGTATCGCGGCCTCGTTGGCGAGGCTCTTGAGCCGCTGCTCCAGCCGCTCGACCTGCTCCTTGAGCTGCCGGACCGCCGGGGTCGGCTCCGCCAGGTAGCCGCGCGCGACCTGCACCTCGCCCAGCCGCATCCCTTCAGCCCGGACCCGGACCGTGTTGTCATCCAGCGCCCCGGGCAGGCCGTCGAACACCAGCCGGCCCGCGCCGGTCACGGTCACCCGCGCGGTGCGCACGACTTGGACCTGGTTCGGGTAGACCACCACCGAATCGACCTTCGAACTCGCGCTGAGCAACAGCGCCACCAACAATGCCGTCATCTCGTCTCCTTGTTTCCTGCGCCCGGGCCGGTCGGCTGCCGGCGCTCGTCGGCCCGTGTCCGCACTTGCATGAGTGACTCAGATACTCCTGCCCCCGGCACGCCATTCCCGGCCCGGGCAATGATGCCGCCGCCGAGCACGACCTCGCCCCGGTAGCAGACCGCGGCCTGGCCCGGGGCTACCGCCCATTGCGGCTCTTCGAACACCACCCGCGCCCGGCCCGCTTCGACCCGGACCCGGGCCGCCCCGCCCGGGTGCTGGTTGCGCACCCGGACCAGCGCTTCGAACTCCCCGGCCGGCGGGTCGCCCGCCACCCAGCTCAGCTCCACCAGCTCCGCTTCGCGGGCATACGCGGCCGGCTCCGGCCCGAGCACCACCGTCGCGGTTTCCGGCTCCAGCCGCAGGACGTACCGCCGCTCGCCCAGCGGCAGGCCCAACCCCTTGCGCTGGCCAATGGTGAAGTTCGCGATGCCTTGGTGCCGCCCGAGTTCCTGGCCGGACTCGTCCACGACCGGGCCGGACCGGAACAGTTCCGGGCGGCGCGCGCGCAGGAACGCCGGGTAGTCGTCACCGGGCACGAAACAGATTTCCTGGCTGTCCGGCTTCTCCGCCACCGTCAGCCCGAGCGCCCGCGCCCGGGCGCGGACTTCGTCCTTGGTCAGCTCGCCGAGCGGTAGCCGGGTCCGGGCCAGTTGCGCCTGCGTGAACCGGTACAGGAAGTAGCTCTGGTCGCGCCGCCGGTCCCGCGCCCGCCGGAGCTCGAACCCGGGCTCGCCGCCGACCACCCGGGCGTAATGCCCGGTCGCCAGCGCCGCGGCCTCAAGCTCGCCCAGCCGGCCAAGCAGCAGCTGGAACTTGAGCCGGTCGTTGCACCGGATGCAGGGGTTCGGGGTCCGGCCCCGGGCGTACTCGGCGCAGAAATCGGCGATGACCTCACGCTCCAGCGCTTCCCGGAAATCAAGCGGGTAATGGGGAATGCCCAGCCGGGCGCAGACCCGGCGGGCGTCGTCAACCGCCCGGCTGCCGCAACAGCCGCCCGCGCCGACCGGGACCTCGCCGGTCAGCCGCATCGTCAGCCCGATGACCTCCTGGCCCGCCTCGACCAGCAAAGCGGCTGCGACCGAGGAATCCACCCCGCCGCTCATCGCCACCGCAACCCGCGCCATCGGCCGGCTGCCTCTCCCCGGTCCCAGCCGCCCTACCGGCCCGGTTCGTCGGGCTCTTCGACTTCCGGGCCGCGCCCGGCGCGGAACTCCTCGACCAGCACCTGCCAGAGCGCGGCGTGCACCTCGACCGGCACCGCGCTGCCGGTCTCCGCCCGGCAGGTCGCCACCACCCGGCGCATCGTCCAGAGCAGGCGCGCGCAATGGTCGCAGGCCGCCGCATGCTCCATCAGCGCCCTGCGCATCTCGACCGTCTCCCGGTCGTCGAGGTACTCGGTTATCAGCTCCATCAGCTCGGCGCACTCGGAGCATTCCAGCACCAGTTCCTCGTGACCCGCGGGCTGCTTGGGCTTGTCTTCGCTCACAGGTAACTCCCCAGCTTCTCCCTCAGCGCCATCCGGCCGCGGTGCAGCCGCGACTTCACCGCCGCCACGCTCAGGTTCAGCACCTTGCTGACTTCCTCGTTGCTCAGTCCTTCCAGGTCGCGCAGCACCACTACCGTCCGGTAATCCTCCGGCAGCCCGTCCACCGCCTGCTGCAGCCGCCGCTGCAGTTCGCGCCGCTTGTAGAGCAAATCGGGGCTGAACTGGTCGTCCGGGATTTCGAAGATCATGTCCCCGGAATCCCCGATCGGCTGGTCGAGCGACATCACCACCGGCGACTTGCGCCGCCGCAGCCGGGTCAGGCTGACGTTGGTGGCGATCCGGTACAGCCAGGTGAAGAACTGCGACTTGAACTCGAACTTGTTCAGGAACCGGTAGGCGCGCAGGAAGGTGTCCTGCAGGGCCTCGCTGGCGTCCTCGGGATTGCTCAACATCCGGTAGGCGATATTGTACACCTTGCGCTCGTGCCGCCGGACGAGCTCCTCGAACGCATCGGTCCTGCCCGCCTGGGCCCGGCGCACGAGCTCGTCGTCCGGCACCGGCAGCGCCGGCGGGACTACCTGGAGCTGGCCACCCGGCCGCGGCGGGGTCGTTTCAGCCATCAGGCTAAGATAAGTCCGGGCTGCGGCTTGTCAAACGCCGCCGCCCGGACGGCAGGCGCGCGCCTCTTCCGGACCGAGCACGCGGGTGGCCGCCGGCAGCCCGCGGCCCGAACGGACCTTCCGGCGGTCAACCAGCTTCAGCCCGGCGAAACCGAGCGCCAGCCCGAACCCGGCCAGCACCGCCGCCCCGGCATTGCCCCAGAGCAGCGTCCCGACCACCACCCCCGCTGCCATCGCCCCGCCCAGCACCCCGAAGACCAGCCCGGCCGAGCCGAACCTGCCCGCCTCGACCGTCTCGACCAGCACCATTTCCCCGGCCTGCGCGCCCGCCTCGTTCCGGGCCAGCACCAGCCGGCTGCGCCTGCCGGTCCACTGGCAGAACCCGGAAGCGCCGCACCGGTCGCAGGCCGGCCCGGGCTCGATTTCCACCTCGACCCGGTCGCCCCGAACCGCGATGACCTTACCCGGTTCTTCCATCCGACCGGCCTGCCTCCCGGCGCTTCTTCCGCCAGCGCCGCAACTGCTGGACGCGCATCTGCCCGTAGAGGATGCTCCCACTGACCGCCAGCAGAACCAGGCCACCGGCCGCCACGGTGCCCACCCAGCGCTGCAGTATCCGCCAGCTGTGCAGACCGAAGGTTGTCGGGTCGTACCGGCCCGCGAGCATCAACACCGCGGTCACGCCGGTGACCAGCAGAAACGGCGCGAGCACCGCGCCCAGAATGAGATGAAACTTACGCAGCGGGGTCATCCGTCCTCCTCGGCGGTATCCTCCGGCCAGCGGTCCAAGAACGCCATTTCCTCGAAGGGCAGCCGTTCCGGCCGCTGCCGCTCCGCCCGGGCCTGCTCGTCAGAAAGCACCGGGCTGACCTCGTCCGCGTGGCGGCCGACGATCACCAGCGTCGCCACCGCCCGGTCATCCGGGATGCCCAGCACCGCCCGGACCTTCTTCGGGCTGTACCCGGCGATCGGGTGCGCCACCAGGCCGAGCTCGGTCGCCCGCAGGACCAGCAGCGCGGTCTGCAGCCCGCAGTCGAACAGGTAGTACTCCCGGTCGTGAATCAGGCAGTCGTCCTGCTTCCTGGCACAGACCGCGATGACCAGCGAGGCCGCGTGGCACCAGGCGTTGCCCTTGCTGAAGACCGGCTTCATCGCTTCGAGCCGGGCCGGGTCGCGCACGAACACGAACCGCGCCGGCTGGTTGTTGAAGCAGGTCGGCGCGAGCCGGGCCGCGCCCGCCAGCTCGCGCACCAGCTCGTCGGTTATCTCGACCGGGGCCAGCGAGCGGTAGGCCCGCCGCCGGTCGATGGCCTCCCTGACGTTCATCTCTTGCGGTAACAGACGTAGATGTCCGCCTCGATCATCCGGATCGGGTCGGTGCCGGTGAAGTAATGATGGGTGAAGTAGATGTTGCCCTCGCGGTCCAGCGTCGGCTCGCCCGCGAACTGCGAGAGGATCAGCTCCGGCTCACCCCAGTCGCCATTCGGGAGCTTCCGGGAGCGGTAGATGGCGGAACCCGGTGTCGCCTGGCCCTCGTAATTCGAGCGCGTGAACCAGAGTTCGGCGCCGTCCTCGGACAGGAAAGGCCAGCCCTCGTCCGCCGCGGTGTTGATGGCCGGGCCGAGGTTCTGCGGCGGATCCCAGCCGCCCGGGTTGCGTTCCAGCGACCAGAGGTCGTACCTGCCCTGACCGCCCGCGGTCGCGTCGCGGTGGCAGTACATCACCTGGCCGTCCGCCGAGATGTGCATTTCGCCGATGGCGTACTCCCGGTTGAGCTGCGGACCGGCATTGCGGACGTCGGTCCACCGGCCCGCGCGCAGGACCGCGGTGTAGTAATCAAGCTCCCGGTGGTTGCCGGCGCGGGCGGAGCAGAACCAGAGCGTGTCCCGCCGGAAGAACGCCCCGCCGTCGAGCGCGAGGTCGTCCGAGAGCAGGACCCGCTCCGGCTCGGTCCAGACGCCGCCCGCCCGGCGCGACCAGTAGATGCCGGTCGCGCCGTCGAGGAGCTGCTGCTCGGCCGGCACCCGGACGTCGGGGGTGAACCAGACGAAGAACCAGTCCCCGTCCGGGGTGATGAACGGCGAATCCTCCGCCCCGGCGGTGTTGACCGGCCCGGGCATCGGCACCGGCTGTTCCCATTCGTCGGCATGCAGTATCGGCGGCCAGGTATCTGTCTCCGGGGTCATCTTCACCGCGTCGGCCGGAATCGCTTCCTCGCGCGGCACCAGGGTTAGCGGCTCCTCGCACCCGGCGGCGACGAGGAGCACGAGGACAAGAAACAACCCGGTTCTCATCGCTCGGCCCCGCTCAAGCCCGGGTCGCGAAGCTGATGCCGTCAAGCAGCAGCGGGGGAAACCAGCCCATATAGGCCGGCTCGACCCGCACGCCGACCGCCACCACCCGCTTCAGATCCTCATAGACGTTGCCCGAAACCATCGCGTCCTTGACATGGCCGACGATCGTGCCGTTTTCGACCCGCAGTCCGGGCGACAGCCCGATCGAGTAGTCACCGTTCAGGATGTTGCCGGAGTGCGCGCCCAGCGCGCCGCCGACAATCACACCCTCGTTCATCTCCTTGAGCAGGTCGGCGAAAGACTGCCGGCCCGGCTCGATGCGGAGGTGCGAAAGCGACGGGGCTGGTCGCGAGGTGATGTCCGAACGCCAGCCGTTGCCGGTCGGCTCGGCCTTCAGCTTCCAGGCGTAGAACCGGTCGGTGTGGAACCCGCGCAGCGCTCCCCGCTCGAACACCGACCGGTTCCGGCAGGGCGTACCCTCGTCATCGAATGACCGCGCTCCCGGCCGGCTGTCATCGAGCGGCGCATCTGTCAGGGTCAGGAACGGACTCAACACCTGCTTGCCGACCTTCTCCTGGAGAGGCGAGACCTTCTCGTACACCGTGCGCCCGCTTGTTGCCGCGGTCAACCGCCAGACCAGGGTGTAGATGCTGCCGGGCAGGAACAGGATCCGGGTCGGTCCGGAAGGCGGCTTGACCTCGCGTTCCGAGGCATTGTAGGTCTCAACAACATAGGCGAGGTCGGCCTCGGACGCGGGAACGAAGCGCTTATCGGCGATGACCCTCGAGATTGAAGCATATGACCCCGGGAAGTAGGCGGCGAAGTGGCAGTGGTACGAGGAACTGCGGACGGTCCGGTCGAACCCGGCGCTGGTCAGCACCCGCACCGCGGCATCGGTCGTTCCGGCGCTGACGTTCACCTGGCCCCGGGTGTGTGCGGAAAGCGCGGCGTTGATGCGGCCGCACTCCTCGACCAACGTGGCGCTGTCCAGCTTCTCGATACCGGCGTCCCACGTGTTGAGCTCCGGCAGCTTCGCGTCCGCGGAGAGCTCGTAGTCGGCCTCAACGCCGCCTGCGAGCGCGGCAAGCGCGTTGTCGACCAGTTCTTCCCGGTCAACCAGGTTCCGGGTATAGGCCGTGCCGAGCCGGCCGCTCTTCATCACTGTCACGCCGACCCCGGACAGCATCGAGCTTTCGACGTCCTTAAGCCTGCCGTTCTCGAAGCTGACCCCGTCCGAGGTGGTCGACTGCGAGAAGACCTCGACCTGGTAGGCCTTACGGCGGGCGATTTCCAGAAGCTTTTCCATTATCTGCCTCCGATCACGACGTTCTCGACCAGCACATGCGGCGCACCGTAGCAGGACCGGAGATTGGTCTGGCCCTTGCCGCAGCCGCCGATCTCGCCGAGGGCCAGGTCGCCCGCGATGCCGGTGATGCTCTTCAGGGTGCTGTAGAGGTTGCCCGAGATGTTGATGTCGCGCAGCATCTTCCCCTTGCGGCCGCCCTTGACCTCGAACCCGTACTGGGCCCCGAAGGTGAAGTTCTCCCCCGAGGTCTGGCCGCCCATCGCGTTGCAGAGGTACAGCCCGTCGCCGAGCCTCTCGAGCAGCGATTCAAACGTATCCGCTCCCGGCTCGATGAATATCGAACCCATCCGGATGATCGGGGCGTAGCGGTAGTCTTCGGCGATGCTGTGCCCGGAGAGCGGCTCGCCGAACGCCGCCGCGGTCCGGCGGGAGTGCAGCCGTCCCACCAGCACCCCGTTCTTCATCAACTGCGTCGGCCGGGCCCGGACACCTTCGTCATCGTACCGGTAGTGACCGAGCTGGTGCGCCACCGTCGGGTCATCCTTGATTGACAGCACCGGGGTCCCGAGTTCGGCGCCGAGCTGCATCTTCTCCCGCATCGTCGGCGAGTCCTCGATCAGGTCCGCTTCCGAGAAATGGCCGAATGCTTCGTGGGTGAATACGCCGGCGAGCCGGCTGTCGAGCACAGCCCGGTAGGTGCCGCCTTTGACCGGCTCACCGCTCAGCAGGTCCACCGCCAGCTTCTTGCGTTCCTCGACCATCTCCTCCCGGCCGCGCAGCCGGCCCATCCCGTCGCTGCCGCCCATCCCGACCCGGACCGACTGGGTCAGTCCGCCCTCGCGGGTGGTGATGCCGCCGGAAATCCGAACCGTCACCAGGTCCTCGCGCACCCGGCTGCCCTCGGTGCTCAGGAAGTGCTTCTCCCGGACCAGGTCGGAATAGCCCATGCTGGTCGTGGCGACCTTCGGGTGGTCGAGCGCGATATCATTGTACTTCCTCAGCAACGCGAGCTTGTCCTCAACGCTGAGCTCACGGGGGTCCTCGTCCAGCTCCGGCCGGACCTCGTCCTTGACCACCTCGGTCTCGGCCAGCCGGACCGGCTCTTTCGCGGCCCGGCCGATGAGCCCCGCGTTGCCGGTCGCGACCGCCAGCGCCCGCTCCGCGTCCGCCGGCCGGGTGAACGCGACCGAGGCAAATCCGCCGCCCTTCAGCACCCGGAGCACGTAACCGTCGGCCGAGCTCGCCGACAGTCCGTGCAGCTCACGGCCGCTGAAGCTGATATTCGTCTCGCGCTTGACCTCGTAGCGGATGTCGGCGTAGTCCGCATCCGCCCTGGTCAGCAGCTTGCCCAGTTCATCAAACATTGGCACTCCCTTCCGGTTCGTCCAGCAATACTTCTCCCGGCGCGCCCAAGCTCATGAAACCCAGCAGGCTCATCGAGTGGCCATACGCACCAGCGTTCATAATCCCAATCACATCCCCCGGCTCCGGCTCGGGCAGCCGGACATCCCGGGCCAGGCAGTCGATCGGGGTGCAGATCGGCCCGCAGACGTCGCAGGTCACCGTCGCCGGCCGGCCCGGCCTGTTGAGCAGCCGGACCTCATGCTGCACCCGCATCACCACCGGCCGGCTGAAAGCGTTCATTCCGCCGTCCACAATCACGAACACCCGGCCCCGAGACCGCTTCACCCGCACGACCCGGGCGCAGAACACCCCGGCCGCGGCGACCAGGAACCGGCCCGATTCGACCAGCAGCCGGCAGTCGGCCGGCAGGGCCGCGCGCGCGGCCGCCGCGCCGGTCGCGACCCGGGCCAGGTCCAACTCCGGCTCATCCGGGGCGTAGGGCAGCCCGAACCCGCCCCCGCAGTCCACGCTCTCGAGCAGGCAGCCGAGTTCGGCCCCCAGCCTCAGCGCCAGTTCCGCGACGTACCCGAAATGAGTCGCCAGGTATTCGGCATCGAGCACCTGGCTCGAGGAATAGACCTGGATGCCCGCGACCCTCGCTCGCGCCAGCCGCGCCCCGCGCACCTGGCGCACGACATCTTCCTCGTCGAACCCGAACTTGCTCGGCCCGCCGACCATCTTCTCCCGGCCGGTCGGCTGTTCGTTGGTGTTGATGCGCAGGAGCAGCCGGGCATCGCGGCCCGCCTCGCGGGCGACCGTCTCGCACAGCTCCAGGTCCTCCGGGCAGTCGCACACGACCGCGTGAATCCCGGCCGCCACCGCCCGCCGCACCGTCTCCGGCGGCTTGGCCGGCGCAACGTAGACGATGTCCCCGGGCGCGCACCCGGCCGCCAGCGCGGTCTCCAGCTCGCCCTGCGAGCTCACCTCCGTCCCGGCGCCCCGCCCCACCAGCAGCCGGACAATGGCAGGGTGGGGATTGGCCTTGAGCGAGTACAGCACCCGGTAGCCCGGCAGCGCCCCGGCCAGCCGTGCGTACTGCCGGCGGATGGTCTCGCCCGAGTAAAGGTAGCAGGGCGTAACGAGAGCAGAAAGGTCAGGGAGCCAGGGGACCGGGGACTCAAGCGGTTCGGGCCCGGTATCGGGTCCTCTGTGTCGCTGCGACTCACTCATCGTCGGAAGACCTCGATCCGGCTCACACCCTGGAAGATGTAGAACGGGAACGGCTCGCCCACGACCGCGTCCACGCCCAGCGTCCGGCAGTACTCCTCCCCGAAGTTCGCCCCGGTCTCGCAGAACAGCAGCAGTTTCGCCCCGCCCGCCCGGGCAGCCTCGATTATCGGCCCGAGCGCATCGGTCGCGATCGTCATCCCGGTCACCACCGCGAGATCGCTCTCCGCCACCCGCTCAAAGGTTCGGGTGCCGTCCTCGACCGTCACCCCGTGGACGGTCTTGCCGACCGTGTCCGGTTCCATGTCGGTCGCGAGCATCTCGCAGCCCTGCCCGCACAGCTCCCGGATGACGTTACCGACCACCCCGACGTTGACCACGCGGGGCCGGCGGCCGGTCACCGGGGCCAGCAGCCGTCTTGCTTCCTCGACGATTATCCCGGTCCGGGTATCGGTCTTCTCGACCGAGTTGCCCCTGAGTTCGTGGACCGCGGCCGGCGTCTTCGGGATCGAGGCATAGACCGAATCGAGCGCCGCGATCGATATGCAGGTCTGCAGGTCGAAAATCCCGCGGGCATCGCTCCCGACCAGGCTGTGCCCGCGCTCGTCGTCGCCGATGCAGTAGCAGCAGCCCTGGTCCATTGTCTGAACCAGCCAGAAGGTGTACCGGAACGTCCGCTCGTCGAGGTTGGGCCGGAACGCCAGTTCCACCTTCCACATCCCGCGAATCCGGAACCGGTCCTCCGGCCAGTCCTGGGTCGCGGCCAGCGCCCGGGCGCGCAGGGTGCCAAACACGTCCATCATCGGAAGTCCTCCCCGACCTCGTCCAGCCACCGGCCCAGCGCGGCCGCCAGTTCGTCCTCGTACTCGAGGTAGTTATGCGGCGCGCCATCGATGACCGCGCCATGGAACGACACCGCGTTCGACATCGCGGCCCCGGCCCGGCCCACGAACTCCGCCGCCGGCAGCGTGAACGCCTCGGCCTCGGTCCCGACCGCCAAGAACACCGGCAGCCTGACCGCGGCCAACTCTGGAAACTCCTCCCGGTCGGTCCGGGCCAGGTTGAACAGCAGCGCCACCGAATCGGGCCGGAAGCAGTCGAAGTAGGTCGCGGCCGAAGTCGGGTAGCTGTAGTAGCCGGTCGGCATCAGCTCCCGCCCCCGGCCATTCGCGAGCATCTCCGCCGCCAGCTCGCGCCCGGTCTCGAACCGGTCGCCCAGCAGCTGCCGGGCCAGCGCAAAATCGTCCGACGGTGACAGCAACGCCAGCGCGGCCACCGCCGGGTCGCCGGTCGACTGCAGGTAATGCAGCGCCTTGAGCGCACCGTGGCTGTGGCCCTGGAGGATGAACCGGGCATGGCCGCGGCCGGCGAGCCAGACCAGCGCGGCCCGGATGTCCTCGACGCACTCGCCCAGCGTCTCGTACATCCCGCCGATCTGCCGGCAGCCCGGCGGGCCATCCGCGCTCTCCACGATGATGTCCGAGATGTAGTCGTGGCCGCGGTTGTTGAAGCTCAGGAACCCGATGCCCCGGCGGCGGTACGCCTCCGCCACCGGCTCGATGAACCGGTTCTCGTAGCAGTTGCCGTCGAGCCCATGGACGTGCAGCGCGGCCGGCACCCCGTCCCGGCCGGGCGGCAGGTACAGCCCCTGCAGCTCGAGCCCGTCAGGCGTCAGGAAACGGACGAATTCGCATTTCATCCCGGATAGTCTGCCAAGATGGTAGCAACCAGCCGGGCCGGGTGCAAATCCGGGACGGGTCAGCGGGTGATGACCACCCGGCTGACCGCCGACCCGCCTTCAAGGTCCTGCACCCGCAGGAAATACACTCCCGGGCTGAGCCGGCTCACGTCGTTCGCGCCCGGCCCGGGCGCCAGCACCCGCCGGCCAGTGTGGTCGAACAGCGCGTAGCGCGCGCCGGCCGGCGATTCGGGCAGCGACAGGCTGCCGCGGACAATCGTCGTCCCGGCCGGCACGGGCCGGCCGGGACCCCGCTCCTCGGCCACGCCCGGGTTGGTCGCCTCCCAGTAACGCTGGTGCAGCTCGGCCAGGAGCTTCTGCGCCAGCCCGGGATGGTGCAGCACCAGCAGGGCCTCGTCGTTCCGCTCGTTGCCGTTGCCGCTCCAGTTGACCGAGCCGGCCACCGTCACCAGCGAGTCGATCACCATTAGCTTCTCGTGCAGGATCTTCTCCCCGAACGCCACCGAGTCCTCGAACACCGGGATGCCCGCCTCAACCAGCCGCGGGTACTGCGCCCCCTGCTGGTTCAACCCGCTCCGGTCGATCACCCCGCCGACCCAGACGCCCGCGCCCCACCGCTCGATCATCGCATCGCCCAGTCCCGTGTGCGTGTAGGAGAAGATCGCGAACAGGATCTGCTGCTGCGCGTCCCGCGCCCGGGCGGCGATGGTATCCACCGGCCGGTCCTGCGGCCCGAAATAGACCTCGACCGGCCAGCCGTCGAGTTCGAACCGGTGCGTGTCGAGCACGTCGGACTTACCCCGGTGGAACCGCGCCCGTTCCGGGTTCGGCACCAGCCCGGTATCGCCCCACATCTGCTGGAACTCGGCGGTGTAGGCCCGGGCGATGCCGGTGTGCGGCAGTTCGATGGCAAAGTCGGCGCGCAGGTCGCCGATGTTCGGGTTGTAGCTCGCGGACCAGACCCGGTCGTCGGCGGTGTCGGCGCCGCCGAAATCGCGCACCGCGAACTTGTTGTGCATGTAGTTGGCCGTACCGGGCCCGATGGAATCGGTCCAGACCGGGATGCCGGCCGCACGCAGGGTCCGCACCCAGTCATTGTTCAGCCGCGTGTCGTCGGTTATCACCCGCACCCGGGCCCCGCGGTCGCGGGCCTCAATCAGCGCCTCGACCACGTCCGGCCGGCTCGAGTTGTACACGCAGTAGTCGAGCGAGTAGCGCGCCTTGCCGAAGAAATCGATCAGCCGCAGCGCCAGGCTGTCCTGGGCGAACCAGACCTGGGTCGTTTCCGCCGGGGTGGTCGGTTCCCCGAAACGGGCATCATCCACCAACGCCGCGCGCGGCTCGCTCAGCCCGCCGGCCGCGTAACAGCGGATGCGGAACTCGGCCAGCGCGGCCTCGGCCGGCGCGGGCAGCGTGTCCGCCACCACCTGCCAGTCGGGCAGGTCCACCGAGTAGCGCACCCGGCTCGCGCTGATGTAGCTCGAGTCCGCCCGGCGCCAGCTTACCCCGACCCCGACCCGCAGCTCCGGCTCCTCCTCCCGGATCCAAACTTCGTAGCGGTACTCCGCCCCGCCCCGGACCGGCACCGCCTGGACCACGCCGAAGTTGTTGCCGCTGAGCAGCTCCACCCGCACCAGCCTGAGCGCCGTCGCCCCGGACCGGACCGTGTCGGGCTCGCGCAGCGCCAGGGTCCGGGCGCGGTTCTCGACCCGCCAGGCCGCCGGGGTCGAATCGTCCTCCCAGCTCTCGAACCCCGGGTTATCGAGCAGGTTGCCCCGGGCGGCCAAGGCCAGCGAAAGCAGCAACAGCAGGCGCATCATCGCTCATTATACTCATCGGGCGGGACCGGGCCAGCCGCGCGTGATTGACAACCTGCCCTGCCGGGTTAGCCTCATGGCTATGGCAACTGTCGTGCTCGTCGGCCGGCCCAACACCGGCAAGTCCACACTCTTCAACCGCCTGGTCGGTGGCCGGGTTGCCATCACCATGCGCGAGCCCGGCATCACCCGCGACCGCATCATCCGCGACGCGGAATGGACCGGCCGCCGCTTCCAGGTCATCGACACCGGCGGTCTCGATTTCGCCGCCGCGGACGAAATCGGCAAGGGCATCAACCGCCAGGTCGAGATCGCGCTCGCCGAGGCCGACATGGTGGTGCTGGTCGTGGACGGCCGCGAGGGGCTGACCGCGCTCGACGAGGAGGTCGCGGCCCGGCTCCGCCGCCGCAGTCTGCGTTTCCTGCTCGCGGTCAACAAGCTCGACGCCACGACCGGCTTCGACGAGGCCGAGTTTCACCGCCTCGGTGCGCTCGGGCTTTTCGCGCTCTCGGCCGAGCACGGCCTCGGCATCGGCAGCCTGCTCGACGAACTCGTCAAGCACCTGCCGCCGGACCCGGTCTGCCGCCGCCGGCAGGCGGTCTCGCTCGCGGTCCTCGGACGGCCCAACGTTGGCAAGTCCTCGTTCCTCAACGCGCTGGTCGGCAGCGAGCGGGCGCTGGTCACGCCCATACCGGGCACGACCCGCGACGTCATCGAGGCCGGCTTCGACCTCGACGACCGCCACTTCCGCATCCTCGACACCGCCGGCATCCGCCGCAAGGCCCGGGTCACCGAGGCGGTCGAGTACTTCTCGGTCACCCGGGCGCTGGACGTCATCGAGCGCTCCGACGTCGTCCTGCTCATCATCGACGTCACCGAGGGCCCGACCGCGCAGGACAAGAAAATCGCCAATCTCATCGAGGACCGCAACCGCGGGCTGGTGGTCGTCGCCAACAAAACCGACCTCGTGAAGCCCGGGATCGAGGAACGGGTGCGCGAGTATGTCGCCCGCGAACTGGCCTTCATCTCCTGGTCCCCGGTCGCCTACACCTCCTGCCTAAAGGGCGAGGGCATCGCCGACGCGGTTCGCACCGCCGGCCGGGTGTACGAGGCCGGCGGCCGGCACGTCTCCTCCGCCCTGCTCCGCGCCGGCCTGCTCGACCGGCTGGCCGCCCGGCCGCCCCGCCGCGACTGCCGGCTGCTCGGCCTGAACCAGACCGGCACCCGGCCGCCGCGCTTCCGCATCCGGGCCTCGGACCCGGACGCGCTCGACCCGAACTACCGGAAGTCGGTCGTCTCCGGCCTACGCCGGTTCGGGTTCGAAGGCTGGCCCATCCGCCTGATCGTCGGGAGGTAGCCGGTGGCCGGACGCCGTCGCCACGCCCGCTGGCTGATACCGGTCGCCGCGGTCCTGCTCCTGCCGGCGGTGTTCTTCGTGGTGATGCTCCTACCCGTGCGGGACCGCCCAGCCGCGACCGCGCTCGCGGCCGAACCGGGCCCGACCGGCAGTCTCAATATCGTGGTCATCGGCCGCGACGCCCGTGCCCTCGGGCCGGTGCGGAACGAAGGCCACCAGCGCAACCCGCGCGAGGAAAGCTCGCGCTCCGATGTCGTCGTTCTCGCCCACATCAACTTCGAGCTCGGCCGCGTCGCCCTCTACGGCATCCCGCGCGACCTACTCGTCCCGGTCCCCGGGGTCACCGGCGAGACCGGTCCAACCGATTTCGAGAACATGGAGAAGCTCGCCCACGTCCATGCTATCGGCGGGCCGCCGCTCCTGCGCCGGACGCTCGAACACCTGCTCGGCGTGCGCATCCACCGCCACCTCGCGTTCGATTTCGACACGTACCGGATAACGCTCGGCCTGCTCCGGCCCTTCCTGGCCGGCGCGCGGCTCGACGGGGTGGCGCTGGCGGACCACCAGCGGATGCTCCAGCTCGCCCGCCGACGCCAAGGCCTGGCCGAGGACGACATCGACCGCAGCCGCAACAACGTCCGCATCATCGCCGCGGTGCTGGCGCGAACCTGGTGGCTGGCCGACACCCGGGCCGGCCGGTCGGTCGTCCGCCGACTGCTCACCATCCTCGGCGACGACACCGACCTTACCTACGACGAAATCCGGCAGGTCATCTGGGGCCTCAAGCACGCGAACTGGCACCCGCGAGAACTGCGCGCCGCGGTTCTCGTCGGCGAGGGCATGGACATCAACCTCAACCGCTACTCGGCGGTGCTGTCCTGCTACCTGCCCGCCTACCGCGAGGTCCGCCGGCAGGTGAAACGGTTTCTCGAAGACGAGGACGACACCGAAGCCGTGGACTTCATGACCCGCCAGCCGTACGCCGCGCCGGCCTACCTGTTCGAGCCCCGGCCCGCGCCGCCCCCGGCCGGCACGCCCGCGCCGGACTCCGCCGAGGCGAGAACCCTGCTGATGGAAATGCGCCAGGCCGGGCTCGCGCCCGACTCAGGCAACTGACGGTTCGGCCGCGGCCCGCACCGCCTGCCGGAACGCTTCCTGTCCCTCGGCCAACCGGTCCACCCGGCCCCCGCCCGAAGCCAGCTCCGGCCTGCCGCCCCCGCCGCCTCCCAGCGCCGCGCCGACCGCCTTCGCCAGCCTGCCCGCGGGCAGGGCCTGCCTGCGCTCATCGCCGACGAAGATGATGTACGACAGCCGCTCGCCCGCCACCCCGCCGGCCAGGAAACCGGCGCAACCCGGCCCCAGCTTCTCGCGCACGCGGTCCGCCACCAGCCGGAGGCCGTCGGTGTCGAACTGCGGCAACCAGCCGACCACCGCCGGCACCGGCCCGAGCTGCTCCGGCCGGACCGCCAGCTCCTCCGCCGCGGCCTGCGCCTGCCGCACGACCAGCGTCTCGATGCGCACCTCCTGGCTCTTCAACTGCTCGACCAGCTTGCGCGCCCGGGGCACCAACCCCTCCCGGCCGCTGCCCAGCGCCTCCGCCAGCTCGTCCAGCCGGCCCCGCTCACCGGCGACCAGCTCGCGCGCCGCCCGGCCGACCACCGCCTCGATGCGCCGGATGCCGGCCGCGACCCCGGTCTCGGACAGAATGACAAACAGCCCGATTTCGCCGGTCCGGCGCAGGTGGGTGCCGCCGCAGAGCTCGCTCGAGAAACCCGGCACGCTCACCACCGTCACCCGCTCGCCGTACTGCTCGCCGAAGAACGCCAGCGCGCCCAGCTTCTTCGCCTCCTCGAGCGGGACGTCGGTCTTCCGCGACAGCGGCTTGTCGGCCAGCACCTGCTCGTACACCAGCCGCTCGACCTCCGCCAGCTGGCCCGGGGTTAGCGGCTCGAACGCCGCGAAATCGAACCGCAGCCGGCCGGGCTCGACCAGCGAGCCCTCCTGCTTGACGTACTCACCGACCACCCGGCGCAACGCCGCGTGCAGCAGGTGCGTCGCGGTGTGGGCCCGCTCTATTTCCCGCCGCCGCTCCATATCCACCCGGGCAGTTACCGGCCCGCGGGCCGGGTCGCCCTCGACCAGCTTTGCCCTGACCACCGGCACGCCCTGCTTACGGTAGCTGTTGACCACCGCCAGCTTGAACCCGGCGCCCTCGACGCTGCCGGTGTCTCCGACCTGACCGCCCGCCTCCGGATAGAACGGCGTCCGGGACAGGTGCAGCTCATACTCACCGTCCTTCAGCGGCTCGAACCGGTCCAGCTCGGCGCCCTCGACCGCCAGCCGCTCGTGCCAGCCCTCCTCGGTTGCCAGCACCGCGTCCAGCGCCCCGGCCCCGGCGGTATCGATCGCGCTCCGGCTCTTACTCCGCTCCCGCTGCTCCAGCATCGCCGACTCGAACCCGGCCAGGTCCAGCTCCACGCCCGCCTCGCCGGCCAGCTCCTTGACCAGCTCGATGTGGAACCCGAACGTGTCGTGCAGCTTGAACAGCTCGACGCCCGGGATGACCCCGCCGGACCGGAACCGGTCCAGCACCCCGAGCCAGCGCTCCAGCCCGGCCTCGAGCGTCTTCAGGAACCGCTCCTCCTCGGACCGGATGATCAGCGCCGCCTGCTCGCGCTTCGCGCCCAGCTCCGGGTACCACTGCTTCATCTGCTCCACCACCGCGCCCGACACCCGGTACAGGAACGGCTCGCGCACGCCCGCCCGGTGCGCGAACAACAGCGCCCGGCGCAGGATGCCGCGCAGCACGTAACCCCGGGCCTCGTTCGACGGTATCGCGCCGTCGGTAATCGCGAACACCAGCGCCCGGGCGTGGTCCGCCGCCACCTGCAGCATCTGCCGGTGCGCGTCGTCCGCCTCGACCTCGAGCAACTGCGCGGTCGCCCGGATGACCGGCGCGAACAGGTCGGTCTCAAAATTGCTCCGCTTGCCCTGCGACACCATCGCCAGCCGCTCCAACCCCATCCCGGTATCGATGCCCCGGTTCGGCAGCGGCTCGCGCGCGCCGCCCGGCAGCTGGTTGAACTGCGGGAAGACGTTGTTGTACACCTCGATGAACCGGTCGCAGTCACAGCCCGGCCCGCAGGCCGCGCCGCCGCAACCGAAGCCCGGCCCGAGGTCGAAGTAGATTTCCGAGCAGGGCCCGCAGGCCCCGCTCGCCCCGGCCGGTCCCCAGAAATTGTCCTTCGCGCCCAGCCGGTACACCCGCGCCTCGGGCAGGCCGACGTTCTTCACCCAGACGTCGTGCGCCTCGTCGTCCTCCTCGAACACCGACACCCACAGCCGGTCCGGGTCCAGCTTCACCACCCGGGTCAGGTACTCCCACGCCCAGGGAATCGCCTCGTCCTTGAAGTAATCCCCGAACGAGAAATTGCCCATCATCTCGAAGAACGTGTGGTGCCGGGGCGTCCGGCCGACCTGGTCGAGATCGCTCGCCCGCAGGCATTTCTGGATCGAACAGGCCCGGCGGTAGGGCGGCTCGACCGTGCCCGCCCAGTACGGCTTGAACTGCACCATCCCGGCGCTGGTGAACAGCAGGCTCGGGTCGTCGCGCGGAATCAGCGACGAGCTGGGCACAATCTTGTGCCCGCGCTCGGCAAAGAACTCGAGGAAGGTCCGCCGCAGCTCGCGATGGTTCATAGCCGCAATTGTAGCCCGAAACGCCCGACTGGCAAGAAACCCCGGCGGGCGGGGCTACCCGACACTGCCCGGCAGCTCCACGGTGGCGATGACGCCCCGGGGCTCCGCGTTCTCCAGCCGCAACCGGCCCTCATGCCCGGCGATGATGCGCCGGGCGCTGGCCAGGCCCAGCCCGATGCCGCTCGCCCGGGTCGTGAAGAACGGCTCGCCCACCCGGCCCAGCTTGTCCGACGGGATGCCGGGTCCGAAATCCCGCACCGTCACCCGCAGCCAGCGCCCGGCCGGCTCGACCCGGATCACCACCCGGCCGCCGTCCAGCGAGGCGTCGAGCGCGTTCTTCAGCAGGTTCAGGAACGCCTGGCCGAGCTGCTTGGCGTCAATGTAGATTTCCGGCTCGGGGTCCGGCCAGTGCCGGGTGAACTCGATGCGCCGGGCCGCGACCGTCGGGCCGAGCCGCTCCAGACAGTCGTCAAGCAGCTCGCTCAGCTTTCCCCGGGAAAACTCCAGCGGCGCGGGCCGGGCGTACCGCAGCAACTCGCTCACCATCTGCTCCGCCCGGTCCGCCTCGGCCAGCACCGAACCCGCCAGCTCGACCGTCCGGCTGTCGGCGTTCCCGGCCAGGGCTCGGGCGGACCGTTGGATGACCGCCAGCGGCTTCCGCACCTCCCGGGCGATGCCGTCGCCCATCTCGGCCAGGGTCTGCCGCCGCTCCGCCCGCCGTCGCGCCCGGTCCGCCCGGCGCCGGCGGTCGGCCAGCAGGCCGGCCAGCGCGCCGACCGCGAAGTACAACGGGAACTCCACCCAGCCCGCCGACGCAAACGCCGCCGCCGACCGCGGGTCGGTGAAGGCCCGGAGTGCGACGGCCAGGCCGATCGCGGCCGCGGTCAGCATCCCCCCGCGCAGTCCGTACCGACAGCCCGCCAGCACCACCGGCAGGTAGTACAACCGCGCCAGCAGGCCGGGCCAGAACGACCCGGACGGGCTGACCAGAAAATATGCGGCGGTCAAAGCCACCACTGACGCGGTGACCATCCAGAACTCGGCCTGGCGAAGCACCCGCACGCGAGCACAGTCTATGCCCGCCCGGCCCGGCGGTCAACCCCGAAATCGCGGCCGGTGGCCCCGGCCGGGCAGAATGCCGGCAGGCGGGGAGGCGCGCTGCCCCGCCCTCCGGCTGGCCCCCATGCACCGTCATGCCCTCGGGCCCTGACGGCCGTGTCCTGCGCGGGGCGACTCCGATGACCGGAAACGCGCCTTGCCATGGGCCACCGGTCGTCAATACTCCCACGCTATCCACGACAGAGACTTCTGCACGTCCCGTGCCCGTGGAACCGACAGCAGGGGAATCACGTTACCGCCACGCCAATCCGTCACGGATTGGTGACAGGCCTGTCAGGCCCGGGTGACGGTCAGGCGGGTCGGGGCGCTTCGTCCCGGGTGATGCCGAGCTCAGCCAGCTTGCGGTGCAACGACGGCCGCTCGATGCCGAGCAGACGGGCCGCGGCCGCGATGTTCCAGCCGGTGCGGACAAGCGCCTGGCGGATATGCTCGCGCTCGAACTCGAGCCGCGCCGCCCGCAGGTCGTCCGGCGGGCGGTCGCCCGCCGCCGCGTACTCGTCCGGCTTCAGGAACGGCCGGATGTTGTCCGCGGTCAGCACCGGCTCGTCCACCATCACCGCCAGGCGGTGCACCGCGTTCTCCAGCTCCCGGACGTTGCCCGGCCAGGGCTGGGCCGCGAGCAGCCGGGCCGCGCCTTCGGTCAGGGTCTTACGCGCCAGCCCATCGCGCTCGCTGAGCTGGGCGAGGAAATGCTCCGCCAGCAGGGGGACATCCCCGGGCCGCTCGCGCAGGGGCGGCACCACGATGGTGACGACGTTCAGCCGGTAGTAAAGGTCCTCGCGGAACCGCTTCTCGGCGATTTCGTCCTTGAGTACCTTGTTCGTCGCGGCCAGCACCCGGGCATCGACGGTGATGACCGCGTTGCCGCCCACGCGCTCCAGCTCGCCCTCCTGCAGGAAGCGCAACAGCTTGGCCTGCGCCGGGATGGACATATCCCCGATCTCGTCGAGGAACAGCGTGCCCCGGTCCGCCGCCTCGACCTTGCCCGGCTTGGCCGCGTGCGCGCCGGTGAACGCGCCCTTCTCGTGCCCGAACAGCTCGCTCTCGACCAGTTCCTGCGGGATGGCCGCGCAGTTGAGCTTGACGAACGGCCGCTCCGACCGCGGGCTCTGCTTGTGAATCGCCCGGGCGACCAGCTCCTTGCCGGTGCCGCTCTCCCCGCAGATCAGCACCCCGGCGCTGGAGGCCGCGACCCGGCTGACCGCGTCCGCCACCCGGCGCATCGGCTCCGAGGTCCCGACCATCTCGTACCGCTCCCGGAGCTCGTCGCGCAGCAGCCGTACCTCCCGGCGCAGCGAGTCCTGCGCGACCGCGTTGCGCACCATCGCCAGCAGGCTCTCGTCGCTGGCCGGCTTCGCGATGAAATTGAACGCGCCCAGCTTGACCGCCTCGACCGCCAGCCGGTAGGAAGCGTGGCCGGTCATCAGCACCACCGGCAGGTTCGGCCGGGCCTGCAGCAGCCCGCGCAGGACCGCCAGCCCGTCCATGTCCGGCAACTGGTAATCGAGCAGGACCGCGTTCGGCTCGCCCCGGGCCGCGAGTTCGAGCGCGGTCGCGCCGTCCGGCGCGAGCAGGACCTCGCAACCGTCGTCGGCCAGCGTGTCGCGCAGGATGTCCCGGAGGCCCGGGTCGTCGTCCACAACCAGCACGCGCGGTTTCATTCTCCTGTCAGCTTGCACGTCCTATGCCGGGGCCGGCAGCCGGACGAACACGGTCGTGCCCCTGCTCTCCTCGCTTTCCAGCCGGATGCTGCCGCCGTGGTCCTCGACCGTCCGCTTGACAATCACCATCCCCAGCCCGGTGCCGCCCTCCTGGAGCGTGAAGTAAGGCTCGAACACCCGGTCCAGGTACCCGGCCGGGATGCCGCAGCCGGTATCCGCCACCTCCAGTTCCACCCAGCGCCGCCCGGCCTCGTCCCGCACCGGCCGGGTCGTCACCGCCAACTCGCCGCCGCCGGGCATCGCCGCCACCGCGTTGCCGGCCAGGTTGCTGATGACCGCGTCGAGCTGTTCCTCGTCGCCCGCCACCGCAGGCAGGTCGCCGGCCAGTTCCAGCCGGACGCGGATGCTGTCCGCGCCCTCAAACCCCCGCAGGCGGTCCCGCACCAGCCGGTTCAGGTCGGTCGGCTTCAACGCCGGCGGGTCGAACCGGGTGAAGCGCATGAAATTGTCGGTCATCCGGCGCAGGCGTTCCGCCTCGCGCTCGATCGCCCCGGCGTACTTCCGGGACCGCTCGTCCGGGACGGTCTTCGCCAGCCGCTGGGCGGTGAGCGTCACCGTGGTCAGCGGGTTCTTGATGCCGTGGGCCAGCTCCTGCGCGACCGGCAGCCATCTCCTCACCTGCCGCGCGAACTCCTCCGCGGTCAGGTCTTCCAGCGTCAGCAGGACGCCGGACCGCACCCGGGTCGCCCGGCAGAGCAGTTGCCGGCCGGCCGCGAGCAGGACCTCGCGCGGCTCCGCGCCGGGCAGGTCCCGGGTCGCGGCCCGGACCAGCCCGGCCAGCGTGGCGTCCGGCGGCAGACTGTGCCCGGCCAGCTCCGGGAACACCTCCCGGGCCCGGGCGTTGCTTCTCAGCACCCGGCCCTGCCGGTCCAGCTCCACCACCCCGGCCTGGCCGGACAGGCCGCGGATGACCGCCCGGATATCCCGCGCCCGGCGGTACCCGGTCCAGTAGGCCAGGCCGACAAGCAGCGCCGCCGCCAGCCCGACCAGCCTGACCAGCCAGCCGACCGGTACCGACCGGTGCCAGAAACCAACCGGCAGGAACTCGTAGAGCTCATAGCGATACGCTCCGGGAAGCATTACCCTGACGAGCAGCATATCGCCATCTGAAACACGCACCGGCGCCATATCTTTGATGAAGCCGACATCGACTTCCGCCAGCAGGCGCAGCCGGGAGTCAAACAACTTCAGCGAGCCGGTACTCGTTACTGTAGGAACAACTTCACGCCCTGAACCGGGCAGTCGTAGAACGGTTTGTGTGGAAAGAATCTGCTGAAACCCGCCCGGGACCTTGCGTTGCCTGATTACCCGCAGGCTGTCATCAAGCAGTCTCAGGGTGTCGTCGGTCCCGGCCAGTAAAACACAAGCACGGCCCTGTTCATCAGGAATCACCGCCACCTGGCGGTTATAGGCACCGTGCTGTTCGCGAACCAGGATACCGCCATCCCTGGCGTCAATTACGAATATGCTGTCCGCAAGACGTTCGTGAACCGGATTGCCCTGTTCGTAAACCAGGACCCGGAAGTCGGTCGAATCAGACCGGTTCAGCCATGCCATTTTCAAGTCTGAGGAATAACGCCCAACTTGCCGCATCCAGCGCAGTCCACCGTCGGCATCAAGCAGGAAGATGTAGGACAGCGTATCGGCCATACCCGAAGCGTAAGCGCCGTTACCTGGTGAGTTGGTAGAGCTCAATAATTCGATTCGGCCGTCGCCGTCAATATCCCGCGCCAGCAGGCTGACAACATTCGGGCCGGTCAGAAACCGCCATTTCTCCTCGCCGGTTTCCCAGTCGAGCACGAAGATACCGCGCGGCCGCAGGTCGAATCCGACAGCCACGACAGCTACCACCTCAAGTCTGCCATCCCCGTCCAGGTCGAGGAGTTCAGCATTTGCCACGCCGTCCCAGCCTGTCGGCGGGGCGATGTCCTCGCCGCTGACTACCGGGATGCGCTGAAAGGGCCAGAGCCGAAACACGAACGCGGTATCATTGATCCTGCCCGTTACCCAGAGACTGCCGTCGCAGAACCCCCCGGCCTCGCTCTCAGAGCGTAGCACCCCGTAGTCGAAGAAGCGGCTCCCGGCCACGGGTCTTAGGCCGATGTCCATTGGCTGGACATTGCCCCTGTCACAAACAACCAGCAGGTCGTCGAGCGAGTCGCCGTTGAAATCAACCGGGCTGATTCTGATTGCGGGGTTCTGCCAGCGCTGGTGGGCGCGGTACGGCTGCCCCAGTGCCGCGGCGCTGAGCGCGAGCACAAGCAGGCGGCCGACTACCCGTCCCATTCTCGGGTATGTTATGACCCTGCGCCGGTCTGTCAACTGCAGGCACCACCCCGGCCAGGTTGGTGCGGACTCCGCTACCGGCGACACGCGCACTGGCGGCGGCTTCGCTATCTTCCGCGTGACGGTGAGGACGCCGGATGCAGACGGACCAGGCAGACCCCGGCTCACCCCTGACCCCCTGCCCGGTCAGGCCGGATGCGAGACGAAGAATGTGGTTGCTGTCACCGATGGACTCTGACCAAACCACCGACGCGGACAGGCCGGAAACTACCGGCCAGTTCGGTTACCGTCACCGATAACCCCGATAACCAATACCCGGTCTTGGATGTCGGGTCGTCAAGGGGCTTCACTGCCCTGGGAGCATTGCTGCGGCGAGTGGTCAGTTCGCTTCAGGGACCACAACCCTGATTGCCCCGGGAACGACCTTGATATGAAGAGGGGGCTTCTCTAACACCTCACCATCACACTGAATCATCTGTTCGGGGCTCGCGGAAACGCTGATGTCTCTGCCTTGCCAATGCTCCACCAATTCCAGATTGTCCGGGCGTTCCCGCTTGAGCAACATGACTGCCGCGAGTCTGAGCAGGCTGAGATTCGCTTTTCGCAGGACAACAACATCCAGGAAGCCATCGCTGACATCTATGTGCCTATCCAGAGATATGCTGCCGAACCCGAAGTTTCCTGTATTGGCAACAAGACACGTCAGCCCTTGAATCTCATACTCCTGGCCATCGACCTTGAGATGGTAGACGGCCTTCTTGGTTATCCTCAATGCCCTGACCGCAGAAAGAAAATAGGCGAGGACGCCAATCTTGTTCTTGGTCTCGCTATCCGTGCCGTTGACGATATCCGCCTCAAAACCAAGGCTCACTCCCACAATGAAGTACCGTTTGTCGAACTGTCCTATATCAATAGCTCTCGTCCTGATCGGGCCGTGGCTCAACAGCGTGCAGGCTTCTTCAAGGTCAATGGGTATGCCGAGTTCAGTAGCCATGATATTCGCCGAACCTCCCGGCAAGATGACCAGAGGAACCTCTGATCCAATCAGACCGCTGATTGCTTCCTTAAGCGTGCCGTCGCCGCCGTAAACAGCGAGGGCGTCGATTCCTTCTTTGGCGGCAGCCTTGGCAAACCTGGTCGCATCGCCCGCCTGGTGAGTGATTGATGCTTCCCACCTGATACCGGCTTCCTTCATGGAGGCGTTGATTATGGACAGAACCGGCTCCTTCTTTCCGGCGCCGGGGTTGATGATGATGTGAATGCTCTTCACCGACGGAAGATACGATTGGAGATGTCGGGTGGTCATGGGACGTCAGGGCCTCCCGGGGATGAATGGCGGGAAGGCGCCGAACCGTGTCGGCTTGCTCGTCGCCGGACCTTCGGGAACAGCCGGGCTGTCCTTCATCCGGCCGTCCGGTTCCGAGCCCACGCTCTCGCGGGGGGCGAAAGCGGTTACCGTCCCAATACCCAGGCTATTCTCCCTGGACTTCGTTCCGGATCCTCTCTACGGCCGAATCGATCTGCTGCCCGGCCTGCTCAACCGCCTGGTCGATCTTCCTGCCGGTGCGTTCCGCCGGGCCTGCTCCTCTACAGCCCGACAACCCAAGAAGCAGTACCGTCAGGGCCAGCGATGTGATGACTATTCTGAAGCTCTTCAGCATTTGCCTGTCCTTTCGTAGCAGATATTCACTTACACCTGGGTCAGTTCGAGGACCTGCCCCCAGTCTGTCAACTGGTTCTTCGCGGTCACGCGTCCATCCGGGTTGCCATCAGCCAAGGTTCTCTGCCGCGAACTCCCAGTTGATCAGCTCATCCAGCACGGCGTTGACATAGTCCACGCGTCGGTTCTGATGGTCCAGGTAGTAGGCGTGCTCCCATACGTCAATGGTCAGCAACGGCTTCATGCCGGTGGTCAGCGGCACGTCCGCATTGCCGGTCTTGACCACCTTGAGCTTGTCACCGACCAGCACGAGCCACGCCCAGCCGCTTCCGAACTGGGTGGTTGCCGCGGTCGCCCACTCCTTCCTGCATACGTCCAGCGTGCCGAAGGAGGCCTCTATCTTCTTCTTCAGCGCCGCCGGAGGTTCGCCGCCGCCCTTCGGACTCAGGCTGCGCCAGTAGAATGCGTGGTTCCAGGCTTGCGCCGCATTGTTGAAAACGGCTGTTCTGTCCGCCACGCCTGCGCTCTCCAGGACAACCCTCTCCAACGTCAGCCCTGCTGCCCACGGCATGCCGACGACCAGCTTGTTCAGGTTGTCCACGTAGGCTTGATGATGCTTCGAGTAGTGGAAACCCATCGTCCGAGCCGATACGTGGGGCTCCAGGGCCTCCTGGGCGTAGGGCAGCGCCGGCAGCGTGAACGCAGGTGAACCGCCGGACGCAGCCGGATCGGTTGCAGACTCCTTGACATCCGGATTCATCTTCTTTGTCCCTTCCTTTTCGATTTCGCCATCTCTTCTTCGACTTCTTCTGCCCCTTGGGCATAGAACTTCTCTTCGTCGGGGGCAAGCTCGCGGAGCAACCTCAGGAATTCTCCAACATGTACACGTTCCTCGTCCGCTATGTCCTTAAGCACTTCCGCGGCGAGCTTGTTGCCGGTTGACTCGGCAAGTTGCATGTACAACTGGATCGCTTCGTACTCTGCGGCCACCGAGAAACGAATTGCTCTGATGAGCTCCTGATTCGTGAGTTTTCTGTCGTTTGCCAGCCCTGAAAAGGGCGTTCCGAATTCTGGCATGCTCATTCTCCCTTCATGTTTCTCTTTGTGCTTCCGTCCAACGTTACCCTGCAGCGACGCGTCGTCTGCGGCCCGTTGGTTATCCCGGCGCCACCAGCCAGGCGGCGCCGGCAAAGCCACTTCATGTCTTAAGGAACGCCAGCAGGTCGGCGTTAAGCTGGTCTTTGTGCGTGTCCGCGAGACCGTGGGGCGCGCCCGCGTAGATTTTCAGGGTCGCGTTCCGGACCAGCTTCGCTGAACTGAGGGCCGCAGCGCCGATCGGCACAACCTGGTCGTCGTCGCCATGAAGGATTAACGTCGGCACGTCGAACTTCTTGAGGTCTTCGGTGAAATCCGTCTCGGAGAACGCCTTGATGCAATCGAAGGTATTCTTGTGACCGGCCTGCATTCCCTGCAGCCAGAACGAGTCAATCATGCCCTGCGAGACCTTGGCGCCGGACCGGTTGGCCCCGAAGAACGGGCCGCTGGCAAGGTCCTTGTAGAATTGCGAGCGATCGGTGAGGCAGCCCTGGCGGATGTCATCGAAGACCGCCATCGGCAAGCCGCCGGGATTGGCCGCAGTTTTCAGCATCAGCGGCGGGACGGCGGATATCAGTGCGGCCTTGGCTATCCGCTTCGTGCCGTGGCGGCCGATGTAGCGCGCCACCTCGCCGCCGCCTGCCGAGAAGCCGACCAGGACGGCGTCCTTCAGCTTGAGCGTTTCGACAAGCTCCGAGAGGTCGTCGGCATAGGTGTCCATCTCGTTGCCATTCCAGGGCTGGCTCGACCGGCCATGGCCCCGACGGTCATGGGCAATGCAGCGATAACCGTTGGCGGCCAGGAACACCATCTGGGCCTCCCAGCTGTCCGCACTGAGAGGCCAGCCGTGGCTGAACACCACCGGCGGTCCTGTGCCCCAGTCCTTGTAGTAGATCCGCGTTCCGTCTTTCGTCGCAATCGTGCTCATCATATCTCTCCTTCTTGATCGCCGAGAGGCATCGACCGCTTGTGGCGTTCGAGCAACTGCATGCTAGGCCAATGTTCCAACGGACTCTTCCCGACATCGCGGCGCTGTCCCTTCAACTCGTTGAAATGAGGGTGGTCCTGCCTGCGGCTTTCGACGGCGTGGACCGAAGTAGTGGCGAAACCCGACTGCGCCGTTGAAGCCGATCGCCGGAGCAAAGTCGAGGATTGGAGCCGGTTCGGGGAAGACGCCAGGCGGAACGATGGGGAGCGCATACTCCGCCCCGAATGGAACTCTGTGCCCCACTTCCCTCGGATTGCCGACACCGTTCGCGAGCCTGACGCGAACGCCTGCGCGCGCATGGAGCGGCAGGAATCCGACTGGCGAGAGAAGAGGACTGCCGGTATGAAACAGCGGGTCACCGTGCAGGTGAACACCGGCCCTGTTCCACAGGTACGCATGGCCTGGCCCGCCGGCAATTGCGACATGATTGCCGAGCCAGAACTCCGCGCTGAACCCGGAAGGTTCACCGGCCATAACCCCCAAGCCAACCAAACCGGTCGTAGCGGCTGCGACACTCATACCGATGCAGGCAACCGCAATCGCAGCAACCCGGCCATTCTTCTTCATCCCTCTCCTTCCGTCTATCCCATCACCGGTGTGGCACTTCACCGCTTCAATCCGGACAATGCGTTTGATGCGGTTCGCACCGCTCATCCGCGCGCACCCTACCCTTATCTGATTAGACCACTCCGTTCTGGCTGAGATTCGGATGCCGAGCTGCGTACCCTCACTTCCCTCTTACCCGGCAAGCATGTTCTTTCACGTCACAAGTTATGAGCCGCCCGTCGGCGCATCCGGCACTCGTCGTTCCGCGCCTGTCGCTCATCGTCAACCGACGCTCTCGACTGGCCACCGGGACCTGGAAACAGGTCACTCACGGCAAAGCCGCGTTGCGCCTTGACATCGCTCAGAAGTATGGAAAGTATCCCGCATCCCGTCCGGGCAGTGGCTCGGTGGAGTCATCCGGCTCACTGCGGGCCATCAGGCCAGGGGCGAAGAGAATCCCCGGGTCAGAGAAGCCGGCGGTCCGCGCACCTGTGCTTGATTTGGTGGCGGAAGGAGGCTATATTGATTCTGGAAACGAGGGGTGAAAGATCAAGACGGTTGATGAAGTGGCGAAGCTGACACGGGAGCTTCCGGAAAGGTTCCGCCCGGCTGGTGGCAACGACACGTGCCGGTCGGCCTTTCAACAGGCTCAGGCAGGATATGCCTCCCTCATGCCCGCGCTGTGACAACCGTGCTTATGAAATGAGCTTCTAGTATGGATCCAGCCATCATCACTGTTCTGATTATCCTCGTCGCTACTGCGATCCTGCTCGTTCTTGAGGTTGTCCGCATCGACGTTGTGGCCATTGTCTGTATGCTGGCGTTGGGATGGACCGGCGTGCTGACGCCGCAGGAAGCGCTCTCCGGTTTTTCGAGCAACGCCGTGATCGCTATGATAGCCGTCATGATTCTGGGACAGGGCATTGCCAAGACCGGCATCATGGATCGGTTTTCACGCGCAGTCTTGGAACGAGTGGGAACCAGAAAGTCGAGCGTGATTGGGGCAATGTCCCTATCGGTGGGGCTGCTCTCCGGGCTTATACAGAACATCGGAGCGGCGGCGCTTTTCCTGCCGGGCATTCTCAATATCTCACGCCGGGAAAGAATCCCGGCATCGGCTTTGATCATGCCGATAGGATTTGCGGCCATAGTGGGCGGCACATTGACCATGGTAGGTTCAGGCCCGCTGATTCTGATCAACGACCTGCTTCGCAGCGCTGACTTGGCGCCCTATGGATTATTCAGCGTGACTCCGGTGGGTATTCTGTTGCTGCTCTCTGGAATTGGCTTCTTCTTCCTGTTTGGCAGATTCGTGCTACCTCATTCTGAATCTCCGGGCGAATCAGTATCGGAACAGGACAAACTCATTGAAGCACTGCATCTGCCGCATCATATCTGGCACTATGCCATTCCCCCGGACAGCGCATTGGCAGGCAAGACGACCGAGCAGTCGGGTGTATGGGGCAGGTTCAATCTGAATATCCTGGGTATCTCGCAAGGCAGGGAGGCGGAATACGCGCCTTGGCGAGAAGCGAAGTTCGCGGCAGGGCAGGAGCTGGCGCTCCTGGGCAACGAAGCAGATGTGAAGAGATTCGCCTCCGCCCACAACCTGATACATCAAGAACAGGCTGAGCGCTTTTCCGGTCTCAACGACCCGGAGCGCGCCGGTTTTGCAGAAGTCATTATCCCGCCCCGTTCGGAAATGATTGGTCAGACCATTCGCCAGTTCTCACTTCGCAAACGGTATGCCGTGGAGCCGGTGATGATGTTCAGCAAGGGAGAAGAGATACGGGGTGATTTCTCAGACCGTCAGATACTTCCCGGCGACACAATGATTGTCCATGGTCTGTGGAAGAATATAGGCGATCTGAAGACGAATTCCGGCTTTGTGGTGGCGACACCGTTCACGGTCGAAAAGAAGCAGACGCCCTCAAGAATCTGGGTGGCCGCGCTCTGTTTCCTGTGCGCCATTGGCTTGGCGATGACCGGCGCTCCCATCTCGCTGGCATTCTTCACCGGCGCCATCGCCATGGTACTGACCCGGGTGCTCACAATCCAGGAAGCCTATCAAGCCATCGAGTGGAAGGTTGTTTTCCTCCTCGCCGGGCTTATTCCGCTGGGGGTCGCCATGCAGAAGACCGGAACCGCAGCTTTCCTGGCAGAGAAATTGATGTCGCTGGTTCAGGGGGGGCATCCGGCGCTTATCCTTCTGGCCGTTGCGGTTCTGTCCACCCTGTTTTCGCTGTTCATGTCCAATGTAGGTGCGATTGTGGTGCTGGCCCCGTTGGTCATGAGCATGGCGCAGATTGGTGGACTCGATCCCCGTCCCCTGGCTTTGCTGGCAGCAGTGTGTGCGGCAAATTCCTTTATTCTGCCCACCCACCAGGTCAATGCTTTGCTGATGTCCCCCGGCGGATATCGTAATGCAGATTATCTCAAGGCCGGCGGCGGAATGACCTTGCTGTTTCTTGTGGTTGTCGTGTCTGTATTTTACCTTTTCTATCTATGAATAGCAGAAACTAAAGGAGAGACCTCATGCTGCTCAAGCACTTCTTCGTCGGTAAGATCGCTCACAGTTCTTACCTTCTCGCGGGAAAGAACTCCTGCGCTGTCATCGACCCTCAGCGGGATATCGATGTCTACATCACCGAAGCCCGGACGATGGGGGTGCAAATCACCCACATTCTTGAGACCCATCTTCATGCTGATTTCATCTCGGGGCACATGGACCTGGCGAGAAGAACCGGTGCGAGAATCTACGTAGCGGAATCGGCGAAGTGTACCTTCGACCACGTGGCCCTGTCTGAAGGCGATTCCATAGAGCTGGAGGATATGCTTCTCCAGGTATTGGAAACCCCCGGTCATACCCCGGAGCATCTCAGCTATGTCGTGATCGACAAATCCCGGTCGGACAGCCCGATCGGCGTGTTTGTCGGCGACACGCTCTTTGTCGGGGATGTGGGAAGGCCGGACCTCTTTCCCGGCAAGGCGGAGGAACTGGCGCGGAAACTCTACCACAGTCTGCACGGCAAACTGCTGAAGCTGCCTGATTACGTCGAAGTCTATCCGGCGCATGGCGCGGGTTCCCTGTGCGGTCGTGCGGTGGGCGCGAAATGGCGCACCACCATCGGCTACGAACGCAACTTCAACCCGGTTCTCCAAATCAAGGACGAAGCCGTGTTTGTCGAATCGCTCACGCAGGACATGCCCCCGGCCCCGGATCATTTCAGCCGCTGCAGCGACATCAACCGCCATGGACCTGCTCTGGTTACCGCCCTGCCCGATATGAAGGAACTGGGCCCGGGCCAGTTCAAGGAACGCATGAGCGCCGCCGATACTGTACTGCTCGACGTCCGTGGTTATCACGCCTTCGCCGGCCAGCACATACCCGGCGTCTGGCATCTTGATCTCAACAGCAACTTCCCGACTTTTGCCGGCTGGGTATTGCCGCCGGACAAGGATATTCTGCTGATTGCGGATGACTATGAAAAGGCACTGGAAGCCACTACCTGGGCACGCCGGGTCGGTCTGGACAGGATTGTGGGTCATCTGGATGGCGGCATGGTCGCCTGGGCCGTGGCGGGACTAAGGACCAGTCAGATCGAGCTGACTTCAGTTGAGGACCTGCACGATATGATTACCGGGACAACCGAATTTGTGCTGCTGGACGTACGAGCAGAGCCTGAGTATGCGGATACCCATATCAAAGGCGCCATCAACATCCCGGTGGCCGAGTTGCGCACCCGCCACCATGAGCTGAACAAGGACAAGAAGACCGTCCTCATCTGCAGCTCGGGGAATCGCTCCACGCTCGGCGTCAGCATTCTCAAACAGCATGGCTTCAACGATGTCCATAATGTCGCCGGAGGATTGACCGGCTATCACGCTGCCGGGTACATCCGGGACTGCCGGGTTTGTGTCAACCCGCATGGCTCCAGGTTCTTCACGGACTTCGCTGAGGCAGAAGAACACCAGGCTGCAGAGTAGCCAAAGGAGGACAGACTGATGGAATTCTTGACACAAGTGCGCTGGTCACCCTATGCAGTTGGGATTGGCATCGGCATCCTGAGCTGGCTCAGCTTCCTCATCTCCAGAAAACCGCTCGCATGTTCAACAAGCTTTGCCAAGACCAGCGGCATGATTGAAAAACTGTTTTCGAGGAAGAAGGTTGACCTGAAGCCTTACTACCGGAAGATCGGGCTTGCCGTCGACTGGCAATGGATGCTGGTGTCGGGCGTTATCCTCGGCTCGCTGATCTCGGCGCTGCTGTCCGGTGATTTTCGCTGGCAGTGGGTTCCTTCATCCTGGGAAGCTGCCTTTGGCGGCAACGCGTTACTGCGCGTCATCGTCGCGCTGGTTGGCGGCGCTTGCATCGGTTTTGGTGCGCGATGGGCGGACGGATGCACCAGCGGGCATGGTATCAGCGGAACGCTACAGCTTGCCGTTTCAAGCTGGATTTCGGCGATATGCTTCTTCATTGGCGGCATCCTGACCGCGCACATTATCTTCACCTTCATCGGTTAGCAGGAGGGGAACATGCCAACAAACGAATCCTTGGACAAGCCCATGCGGACACCCGTACCAAAGAGAGACATATCGCCCCTGCTCTGGGGATTGGCGTTCGGTATTGCGTTCGGCTTTCTGCTTCAGAAAGGCGGCGCGACAAAGTATGACGTGATTATCGGGCAACTACTGCTCACCGATTTCACCGTCGTGAAGATCATGCTCTCCGCAGTCCTGGTCGGAATGATTGGTATCTATGCAATGAAGACCCTGGGCTGGGTGAAGCTTGCTCCCAAATCAGGCTCTGCGGGCAAGAACCTGATTGGCGGATCGATTTTCGGGGTAGGCTTCGCGGTACTGGGCTACTGTCCCGGCACCATTGCGGGCGCTATCGGTAACGGCGCGTTGGACGCCCTGGTCGGAGGACTGGCGGGGATTATAGTCGGTTCCGGTCTCTTTGCGGCAGTTTACCCGCGACTCAGACAGGGCATCCTGATGAAAGGCGATTTTGGCGACCTGACCTTCCCGCGCTTGCTCAAAGTCAATGACTGGGTAATCGTCATCCCCGTTGCAGCGCTCATCTTCTTCGTGCTGTATTGGCTGGAGCGGGCCGGCTTGTAACATCCTGGAGGAAAAGACCATTACTCCCGGTGTGCTGTATGATGACCGGTTCCAGCGGACGCCGCTGGCGCGCCCGCCGCCGCCGAACCGGAGCGTTCTCTTTCGAAAAATGTTCGTCATCTGCAGAAACTGTTGACAAGAAGAACCATGCGATGAGAGAGAATTGAAAAGGTCGCAGAGGGAACCCGTCGAAAAGTGACGCCTAACCTCCCCAAAAGGGTACAACACGTCAAGTATGACGGTCTTAATCGTAAACGAGGGTTTAGGCGTCACTTCTGACGCCTGATAACAAGTTGGTCACCATAGGAGAGATTAATGCATCCGTACAGAAATTTCATCTTAATGATCGCTGTGTCTGCAACTCTGATGTTTGGCTTGATGTACCTGAACACCTATCAGCTTAGCCATGTGTGGTTTAGCCAAACTCGCTTGTTCATGATCTTCATCATGGCGGGGTCCATTCTGCGGTCGAACGGTGACCGGATTAAAAAGATGTCCGGTAACCCGCGATTGAGAGCATTGAATGCAAGACGTGTTCCATCGGCAGAAACAGAGATCTGCATCACTCCCGACTGAAGGTCGGTAATAG
>JAWOIB010000153.1:0-31287 GCA_046484845.1 bacterium | reverse complement strand
ATCGCTAGTAATCGCTGATCAGCATGCAGCGGTGAATACGTTCCCGGGTCTTGTACACACCGCCCGTCACGCCATGGGAGTCGGCAACGCTCGAAGTCCCCTCTTTGCAGGGGCCCAAGGCGGGGCTGATGACTGGGGCGAAGTCGTAACAAGGTAGCCGTACGGGAACGTGCGGCTGGATCACCTCCTTTCTAAGAGAATACGCATGGCCCGAACACGCTGAAAGTGTTACATCCTTAAATGACAAAGAACGAAGGCCTGGGGTGGGCCTTCTTTCTTTTTGGCGGGTTGCCGGTCAGGCGCTGGCGAGGACGATGAACCGGCGGGGGAGCCCGGTCAGGGGCAGGCGGAGGTCTTCGGTGCGGGCGACCCGGAGCCGGAGCTTGCGGAGCAGGCCGGCGGGGAGGTCCGGGGCGGCGGCCGGGCTCTTGTAGAGCACGACCGTGCCCGTGGTCCGGGCGTGCGCCGCGAGCCGGGGCAGAGTCTTTGGAGTCGGGCCGGTGAGCCGGCTGAGGACCGTGTCGCAGTCGAGCGGCGGGATGTCCTCGGCCCGGTCGTGGATGACCCCGGCGTTGGCGAGGCGGAGCTCGTCGAGCACGAGAGACAGGAACTCCGTCTTCTTGCGCACCGATTCGACGAGCAGGAACTCGCAGTCCGGCCGGGCGATGGCGAGCGGAATCCCGGGCAGGCCGGCACCGGTGCCGATGTCACCGGCGCGCGCCCCGGCCGGGACCAGCGACTGGGCGGCGAGCGAGTCGATGACGTGGTAGCTGAGGACGCGGCCGGTGTCCTGCCGGGAGACGAGGTTGACGCGCCGGTTCCAGTCCAGCAGCAGGTCCGCGTACCGACAGAGGAGCCGGTAGCGGTCTTCGGGCAGTTCGAGCCCGATCCGGGCGCAGGCGGCGGCGAAGGAGCGGAAGTCCGGGGTCACGCGGACCCGTCCGGCGGTTCCGGCTCCGGGTCGGGGATGTAGACGTTGGTCTCCAGGTAGTGGTGGTAGTCGGTCCATTTGACGCCCTTGTTCCGGTTGGTTGCGTCGCGGAACATCGCGACCCGGGCGTCCATGTTGTCGAGGAAGTAGACGATGAACGCCTCGGCGAACTTCGGGGTTTTGGGCGATCCGAATTCCATGTGGCCGTGGTGGGCGAGGATGATGTGGAGCAGCATCCGGGCAAGCTCTTCCGGGAACCCGCTGATGCCGGCGATCTTCTCCCGGACCATCTCGTAGCCCATGACGATGTGGCCGAGCAGCCGGCCGTCCCAGGTGTGGTCGAGCGCGAAGTCGTAGGTGTATTCCCGGACCTTGCCGATGTCGTGGAGGATGACCCCGGTCATCAGCAGGTCGGCGTTGATTTCCTCGTGGATCGTCCCCGCGGTCTCGGCCATCCGGCACATGAACAGGGTGTGTTCGAGCAGGCCGCCGATGCAGGCGTGGTGGACCGCGGCCCCGCCCGGGGCGTTGGCGAACCGCTCGACGAACCCGGCGTCGGTGAAGAAGGCGTCGAGGAGCTGGCGGAGGTGCGGGTTCTTGACCGCGGCGGCGTACTCCCGGACGCGGGCGAGCATCTCGTCCCGGTCGTAGCGGCTGGCGGTGACGAAGTCGTCGCGCCGGACCTCTTCGAGCGCGGCCGGGTAGATGGCGGTGACGGTGAGCTGGGGCTTGCCCTGGTAGTCGCCGAACTTGCCCTGGACATGGTAGAACCCGGAGGATTCCAGGCATTTCAGGGCGTCCTGGACCCCGTCCCACATGATGCCGGCGATGGTGCCGGAGCGGTCCTGGAACGTGAAGGTCAGGAAGGGCTGGCCGTCGCGGCGCTCCTTGATGTCGCGCCGGGTGAGGTAGAAGATGTCGTCAACCGGCAGGCCCGGTTTCAGCTCCTGGATGAACTGTTTCTTGGCCGGGCGCATCCGTTAGAGCCCGAGGCTGAGCGACAGCCGGTGCGCCATGCCCAGCTCGACCATCGGCACGAAGCAGTAGTCGAGCTGGTAGTTGCGGATGCGGAGCCCAAGCCCGGTGGACACGCCGGCGAGGATGTCGGTGCCCCCGCCGGAGGCGAGGTCCGACCCCATGGTGTTGTAGCCCGCGCGCAGGGCGATGATGTCCCCGACCCAGCCTTCGATGCCGGCCCGGACCTGGAAGCGGTTGTCCAGCGGCTTGACGAGGTCGAGCCCGAGCCCGAGCGAGGGGTTGGGCCGGAACCCGAGCCCGGCCGCGAACTCGAGCGGCATCGGGTCGCGGCCGGCCTGGAACGCCTTGACCTGGTACCCGAGGTGCCGGGCGGCGACGCCCGCGGTCAGACCGTTCACGCCCTCGATGGGCAGGTCGAAGGTGGCGCCGACGTTGCCCGCGACCCCGACCGAGAAGAAGGTGTCGGCGGCGCCGTAGAGCAGTTTCAGCCCGAGCCCGAGCGTGACCAGGTCGGTCAGGCGGTGGCCGCCGCCGATGTTGAGGTCCGCGAACGTCATCCCGAAGGTGCCGAGCTCGTTGCCGAACGGGTCGGTGCGCTTCATCGCGCCGGAGTTGAGGTACACCACCCCGACCCCGATGCCCTGCCGGTCGCCGAGCGGCCGGGAGTAGGCGACCGAGCCGACGTGGATGCCGCCGACCCAGTTCAGGTACCCGACCTGCGCCTGCTGGTCCGGCACCGCCGCGGCCAGCGCCGGGCTGTGCCAGAACGCGAGCGGGCTTTCGGCCGAGCCGACCGCGGCCCCGCCCATCGCCGCCTCGCGGGCGCCGGGCGTGATGCGGAGGAAATCGAAGCCGGCTGTGCCGGCACCGGGATCAATGGCCACCAGGCTGAGGACAAGCGCGAATGACACCATATTAGAAGCTAGTCGCGCGGTTGGCGGCTGTCAAGCGGAAACGCGCGGGCCGAGTTGACAGTTTCGGCCGCGCCCCTAGAATGACAGTCGGCGCACCGCGCTCGCGGCGGACCGATGCCACCGGCGCCCGCCTGCCGCTCGGGCCTGAAGTCGGATAGAATCGGGGCCCCGGGACAAGGCTCCCGGCACCCCAGGAGGACTGTAATGTCTGGTCATTCTAAATGGGCAACCATTAAGCACAAGAAAGCCAAGACCGACGCCGCCCGGGGCAAGGCTTTCTCAAAGCTGATTCGCGAGATTACCACCGCGGCCCGGATGGGCGGCGGCGATCTTGAAGCCAACCCGCGGCTCCGGACCGCGGTTGATTCGGCCCGGGCCATCAACATGCCGGCCGACAATATCGACCGCGCCATCAAGAAGGGCACCGGCGAGCTGCCCGGCGTGTCCTACGAGGAGGTGACCTACGAGGGCTATGGCCCGGGCGGGGTCGCGCTGCTGGTGAAGGTGCTGACCGACAACAAGAACCGGACCATCGCCGAGGTCCGGCACGTGTTCGATAAGTACGGCGGCAATATGGGCGCTGCCGGGTGCGTGGCCTGGCAGTTCAAGCCCCAGGGGCTGATCGTGGTCGCCCGCGACAAGGCGGACGAGGACACTATCCTGTCGCTGGCGCTCGAGGCCGGCGGGGACGACGTCCAGACCGACAGCGGCGGGTATTCGATCATCACCTCGATTGACGACCTCGAAGGCGTCAAGCGGGCGCTCAAGGAGGCGGGCATCGAGTGGGTGAGCGCGGAGATGACCCAGATCGCGGCCAACACCGTCGGGCTGGGCGACAAGGACGCCGCCCGCGTGCTCAAGCTGGTGGACCTGCTCGAGGACCTGGAGGAAGTTCAGCAGGTCTATGCCAACTTCGACATCCCGGACGAAGTCCTCGAGCGCATCACGCAGGACTGACATCCTCGACAGGGTCATCGGTATTGACCCGGGCCTCGGCGCCACCGGCTACGGGGTCATCGAGGGGGAGCGGGTGGTGGAGTTCGGGGTCATCGCCACCGATACCCGGGAGTCGGTCGCGGAACGGTTGCTGGTCCTCGGCCGGGAGCTGGACCTGGTCGTGCGCCGGCTGCAGCCCGCGGCCTGCGCGCTCGAAACCCTGTTCTTCAAGGGCGGCGGGGCGCGCAGCGTTATCCTTTCGGCCCAGTGCCGGGGGGTCATCCTCTACACCCTTGCCCGGCGGGCGGTGCCGGTGACCGAGGTCACGCCCGCGACGGTCAAGCTCGCCGCGACCGGCAGCGGCCGGGCCTCGAAGCCCCAGATGGTTTTCATGGTGCGTAAGGTGCTCGGGCTGGACGACCGGGTGCCGGAGCACGCGGCCGACGCGCTGGCGGCGGCGTACTGCCTGAGCAAGCGGAGCCGGGGATTCCCGGGCGCGGGCGGGCAGGTGTCCCGGGCGTCCGGGGCCTGGCCGGTCCGATGATTGCGTTGGTTGCGGGCCGGCTGGCGGAGAAGGAGCCGACCCGGGTGGTCGTGGACTGCCAGGGCATCGGGTTCGAGCTCCGGGTGCCGCTCTCGACCTCGAACCGGCTGGGCGCGGTCGGCGAGCAGGTGTCGCTGCTGGTCGTGCCCCGGCTGACCCGTGAGGGGATGGACCTGTTCGGGTTCGGCGAGGCGGACGAGCGGGACACGTTCCGGCTGTTGCTGTCGGTGACCGGCATCGGGCCGAAAGCCGGGCTCAACATCCTGTCCCGGTTCAGCCCGGCCGAGGTGCGCGAGTTGATCGCGGCCGGCCGGGTGGACGTCATCCAGACCGTCCCCGGCATCGGGCCGAAGCGGGCGGAGCGGGTGCTGCGGGAACTGGCGGAGCGCGCCCCGGCGCCCCGGGTTGAGAGCGAGGTGCTGGCCGACGCCGAGGCGGCGCTGGTGTCGCTCGGCCTGACCCGGAAGGAAGCCCGGACCCGGCTCGGCCGGGTCCCGGATGCGGCCGGGCTGGACCTGCCGGCGGTGCTCCGGCTGGCGCTCCAGCAGCGAGGGTAAGGCGTGCGCGAAGCCGACCGGCTGGTGACGCCCCGGCAGCTGACCGGCGAGGAAGCGCTCGACGAGCAGATCCGGCCCCGGCGGCTGGACGAGTTTGTGGGCCAGCCGCGGCTGAAGGAGAACCTGCGGGTGTTCATCGAGGCGGCCCGGATGCGCGCCGAGCCGCTGGAGCACGTGCTGCTGTTCGGCCCGCCCGGGCTGGGCAAGACCACTCTCGCCCACATCATCGCCGGCGAGATGGGCGCCTGCATCAGGTGCAGTTCCGGCCCGATTCTCGAGCGGCCGGTAGACCTGGCCGGGGTGCTGACCGGGCTGGGGGCGAGCGACGTTTTCTTCATCGACGAGATCCACCGCACCAACAAGGCGGTCGAGGAATTCCTGTATCCCGCGCTCGAGGATTACACCATCGACGTGATGATCGACCGCGGGCCGGGCGCGCGCTCGGAGCGCATCGGGCTTAACCGGTTCACGCTCGTAGGCGCGACGACCCGTTCCGGTCTGTTGACCGCGCCCTTGCGCGCCCGGTTCGGAATGTCGTTCCGGCTCGACTACTACCCGGCCGAGGACCTGGTCCTGATCGTCGAGCGGTCGGCCCGGATTCTCGACGTCCCGGTGGACCACGACGGGGCGCTTGAAATTGCGGCCCGGGCCCGCGGCACCCCGCGCATCGCCAACCGGCTGCTGCGCCGGGTGCGGGACTTCGCCCAGGTCGAGGGGCGGGAGCGGGTGGATCTGGAAATCACCCGGTACGCGTTGACCCAGTTGGAGGTGGATGCCCGCGGGCTGGACGATATGGACAAGCGCATCCTGCTGACGATCATCGACAAGTTCGGGGGCGGGCCGGTGGGCGGTTCTACCCTGGCGGTGGCCGTGGGCGAGGACGCCGGGACGCTCGAGGAGGTGTACGAGCCGTTCCTGGTCCAGGAGGGGTTCATCCAGCGCACCCCGCGTGGCCGGGTGGCCACCCCGCTGGCGTACCGGCATTTCGACCGCCGGCCCACCGGTCACGGCCAGGCCCGGTTGGACCTCGGCGACGACAGCCGCTGAGTCCGCGCCCGGCTACAGCCGCCGGATGCCGGGGTGGACGAGGTTGACGACGACCAGGCTGACCAGGACCACGCAACCGCCGACCAGCGCCGAAACCGGCGCGCCGAACCGCTGGGCGATGGCGCCGGCCAGGAAGCTGCCGAAGGGGTAGATGCCGTTGAAGCTGAGCGCGAATACGCTCATCACCCGGCCCCGGAATTCCTGCGGCGCGAGTTCCTGGATGATGCTGTTGGTGAGCGAGGCGACCGAGCTTTGGCAGAACCCGAGCGCGACCAGCACCAGCATCCCGGCCCTGAACTCACGCACCAGCCCGAACACGACCAGGAACAGCCCGAGCAGGGTCGTGCCGGCGATGAGGATCCGGCCCCGGTGGCGGGTGTGGCTGATGGTCGCGAGCACCAGTACCCCGGCGAGCGCGCCGACCCCGAGGCTGGCCATCATCAGGCCGTAGCCGCCCGGCCCGGCTCCGAACACGTCGCGGGCGAAAACCGGCATCAGCGGCAGGTAGACGATGCCGAAGCTGGAGAAGACCGCAATCATTACCATCAGCACCCGGATGTCCGGGTGGCGGCCGACGAAGCGGAGGCCGCCGGCGATGCGCTGCCAGACCGACTCGCCGGTCGGCGCGGGCGGGACATGCTCGATTCGGACGAACGCGAGCGCGATGATGATGCCGAGGAAGCTGACGCTGTTGATCGCGAAGCAGCCGCCGGCCCCGATGGTGCCCAGCGCGACCCCGGCGATGGACGGGCCGATTATCCGCGCGGCGTTGAAGACCGCAGAGTTGAGCGCGACCGCGTTGAGCACCAGTTTCCTGTCCACCAGCTCGGACACGATCGCCAGCCGGACCGGCGAGTTGAACGCGATGATGACCCCGGTTAGCGCGGAGATGACCAGGATGTGCCCGATGCGGAGCATCCCGGCCCAGTAGAGCACCGCCAGTGCGAGCGCCAGGACCGCGAGCAGCGCCTGGGTGATGACCATCAGGTTGCGTTTGTTGTAGCGGTCGGCGATGACGCCGGCGGGCAGCGAGATGAACAGCGCCGGCAGCCAGGTGATGCTGGTCTCGAGCCCGACCAGGAGCGGCGAGTTGGTAAGCTGGAGCACGACCCAGCCCCGAGCGACGTTCTGCATCCAGGTGCCGACCAGCGAGACCGCGTTGCCGAACCAGTAGAGCCGGTAGTTGCGGGAATGGAAGGCGGCGAAGGTCCGGGGCAGGACGCCGCCGGTGAAGAACCGGAGCAGCGGGTTGCCCGCTTCGACGCGTGGGTCGCGGTTGTTGCGGGCCACCGGTTAGAAGTCGGCGAACCCGGCGAGGTTGAGCCCGAGCATCCACTTGAAGATGAATTCACCGCCCGCGCCGGGCTCGTACCGCCAGAGCGGGAAGTCGGCGTAGAGCCAGGAGAGCTTGAGCCGGATCCCAGCGTCCATCCGGGGCCGGCGCAGTTCCGGGGCGAGCGGGTCGTCGGCGACGTTGCCGATGTCGAAGAACGGCTGGACGACCGGCAGGAGGTTCAGGTGAAAGTTGGCGCCCCAGCCGTAACGGCCGGCCAGGTACTCGCCGGCCCAGCCGCGGCAGTTGACGTCGGCGGTGTAATGCCAGTGCTCCTGGCCGGCGGCCGGGCCCGCGTACGCCCAGCTGGCCGGTTCTTCCGGGGTCGCGACCAGCCCGCCGGAAAGGTAGAACCGCTGTTGGAGCGGCACCGTGCCGGCGACCGCGCCCGCGAACACCCGGACGCCGATTCCCTGGTCCCGGCTCAGGCGAAGCGCGGCGTGCTGTTCCAGGCTGGCCCGGCCGTAGTCGTACTCGCCGCCGAGCGCGCGGCTGCCCCAGCCGAGGTTGAGCGAGCCGGATTCCCGGAGCCGGCGGGATTCGCCGGTGTGCAGCAGCCGCAAACCGAGCTCGGAGGTGCGGGCCTGCTCCCAGGCGCGCGGGTCGCGGGCGACCGGGTCGCGCAGGTCCTGGAGCAGCCAGGTGAGCTGGACGGTCGCCCCGTCCTGGCGCAGGACCGGGCTTAGCCCCTGCTCGAGGATGAGGTCGACGCTGGCGGCCCGGGGTGAGTAGCGTCCCGCGGCCGACAACCGGAGCCGCTCGGACAGGAACGGAAGCGGGGTGGCGTACCAGGCGCCGGTCTGCCAGTCGTCGAGCCGGAACACCCGGGTGAGGATGACGCTCCAGGAGTGCCGTCCGCGTAGCGGCCCGGCCTCGATGAACTGCCGGCCCTGGAGCCAGCCGCCGAGCTGGAGCCCGTGATAGTCGTCGTACCAGGGGTAGGGGCCGTAGAAGAGCTGGTATTCCTCGAAGCTGGGCAGGGCCACCAGTGGCTGGATGCTGACCCGGCGCGGCCAGAAGTTGTTCCAGCGATCGGACTCGAACAGCCGCCGGTCCGGGTCGAGCGCGACCGACTTCAGCCGGGCCGGGTGGATGATCTCGACCACGCCTGCCGCGGCGGGCAGGTTCCATTCGCGGCGCAGCAGGCTGCCGTCGGCGAAGCGGAACTCGAGTTCGACCGGCATCTGGACCGCCCCGACCCGGCGGAGGCTGATCTGGTATTCGTCATCCTGGCGCCGGATCCCGGTGACCGCGTAGTCGCAGGGGCCGGTGGCGGGCAGCCAGCGGTCGAACAGCCAGCCGAGGTCCTGGCCGGCCGCATCCGAGCAGGCGGCGATGAAGGCGGAATCGGGCGCGGCCCGGCGGTCGGCGCGGCCCGCCCAGTCGCGCAGCGCGCGGTCGAAGGCCTCGGTCCCGAGCCGGCGCTGGAGCATCAGGAAGAACCCGCCGGCCTGGGCGTAGCGGGAGTCGGAGTAGCTGAGCGGGTTGGTGGTGTAGTCGAACTTCGGCTCGGCCAGTGAGCCGAGCGCGTTGTTGGACGCGGCCAGGTAGTAGAGCAGCCGGTTGTACCACTCGTCGCCCAGCCCGGCGAGCGGGCCGGGCCAGGGCAGGTCGAGCAGGCCGGACCGGCCGTAGCGGGTCTCCAGGTAGCGGACCTGGGTGAAGACCGCCGGCCCGACGACCAGCCAGGAAGAGCCGGGCGGGTCGGGCGCGCCGGCGGGCGCGAACCACTGGAGCGCGAGCTGCCGGCAGAGCGCCCGCTCTGCAAGCCGGGTGAACGGCACCGGCCGCTGGCTCAGCAGCACCAACCCGGGCACCGATACGTCCGCGGGCAGGATGCCGTTTGCGTCCACCACTGCCAGGCGGTCGGTCGGCGGCGGGCCGTACCAGCCGGTGCAGGTGGCGATGATGGCCGCGGCTTGCCCGGCCGCGCCCGGCCATTGCCGGCGGTCGCGGGCGTAGAACTCGACCGTCGTGCCGCCGGCCCGGGCAGTTTCGACTACCAGTTCCGGCGAGGCCACGAGCGCGAAGCCGGCCACGCCCGAGGCGGAAAACCGGTACCGGCGCGGCTCCCGGCCCGCGCGCGGGCCGGTACCCGGAGGCCAGGCCAGCCGGGCCAGCTCGAGCACCGGGTCCGGCTCGACCATCCGGCCGGTGGCCGCGACCCGGAGGTCGCCGGGCAGGGTCAGGGTGACGTCGTAGTCCGCGTCCTGGGCCGGCGCCAGCCCGGCCGAGTGCACCCCGTCGGCATGCCAGCGGCCGCGCCAGGCCGCTAGCTGGGGATGCCAGTGGTTGAGGAAGTAGAACCGCCCTTGCCGGCCCATGGCGGCGGTGAAGAAGCGCGGCAGCCGGGTGTCGAAGGCGAACTCGACCACCAGTGAGTCGCCGGACCGGAGCGGGGCGCGCAGCCGCAGTTCGAGTTCGGTCTCGTGGAGCAGGGTCTCGACCGGGGCGAGCCCGTCCACCAGCAGTTCCCGGATTGTCAGGTCGCCGAGGTCGGCTTCCTTCGCCCAGGCGAGCTCGTAACGCTTCTGGTCCGCGAGGTCGCGGGCGAGCGGTGTCTCCCGGTTCCGAAACGCCCGCGGGTGGAGCTGGAACCAGAGCTCGGCCAGCGGCCAGCCGGTCTCGTTCCGGACGGTTACCGACTGGTGGCCGGTGACGGTGCGCGGCTCGACGAGCGCGCAGTCAACCCGGTAGCGGACGGCCAAGCCGCCCGGGGCGGCCAGCAGCAGCAGCGCGAGCGCGAGGCCCAGCCCGGCCATCACGATCCGGCCGCGGCCAGGCTCTCGCGGCAGAGCCGGGTGATTTCCGCGAGCAGCGCCCGGTCGAGCCCGGCCTTGACCGCGGCGTCCGTCAGGCGGGACAGCTCGTTCTCGATTACCTTCGGCCGGGCGGACGCGAAGGCCTGGAGCGTGGCGCAGCAGGGCCGGACAAACGCGAGGTACTCCCGGTGCCGCCCGGTGCGCGGCGCGGCGGAGCGCAACAGCTGGCCGGCCGCGCTTTCCGCCCGGTTGACCGCGGTCCAGAGCTCCTGCGCCCGGCGCTCGCGCTCGGCGAGGCGCTCGTCCCGGAGCCGGACCCGGAGCGGCCGGGGGTCGCGCCGCCGGCAGCGGGCCGGCGCGCCGGTTGCCGGTCTTGCCGGGGCGGCGGGCCGGGCCGTGGGCTCGGGGGGTTCAGTCGGCCGGGGGCGGGCGCCGGACTTGAACCCGGCGTGGGGGAGAGCATCCGCCAGCCCGGGCCAGTCCGCGCCGCAGACTTCGAGGAAGCTGACGATGGTGCGCAGGGTCGGGTTAGGGACCGTGCCCTTCTCGATCTTGAGGATGTACTTGTAGCCGTGGGTCGGGTTGAAACCCATCAGCTCGGCTACCTTCGTCTGGGACAGGCCGGCAGCCTCGCGGATTTCGCGCAGCCGGGCGCCCAGCCGGGGCAGGCCGGTAAGACTCTCACGTTTCAAGCGACCCATGATATGTTTGACAGCATACTCCGCCCGCGAGGCAGCAGAGCAGGCTAGATGGTAACCGACCGGGCCGGGCGGTCAAGCCGCGGGCCGGGCGCGGTGCGAACGCAGTTAGACAGCGGCAGGGCTGGGTACAGGACGGGCATGTCACACTCGCTGCCGAGCTGGCCGAGGGTGCCGCAGCGGCCTCGCCGCCGCCGGCCGCCTGACCGGGGATGCCCGGCATAGCGGGCACAATATCGGTTACTTATGCCGTTTCGTCCGCTGCCACCCTGCTTCCCGGGGCCACCGGGGCGGCATCCCCGGGGCCGTTTCCCCCTCGGTCTCCCTACGACCCCGGTGATCCCTTCGAGGACCGCTGCGCGGACCACCCCGGGGCGACCCCGGGAAGCAGGGTGGGGATGAGGGCGAAGCGGGTCGGGCCAGACCGGCGTCCAATATTGCGCTTGACAGTCAGGGGATTGGCGGCTAGATTACTCACGATGAAAGAAGTGCTGCCGTGGCGGCCAGCCACGACTAAGTGTCTCGTGAACAAACGTCTAGATTGTCCGTCGAAGCCAAGGAGGAAAGGCAGATGAAGAACGTTGCCAAGCTGATGGCACTGACAATCGGGGTTGGGCTCGTGTTGACGATGCTCGGTTGCCCGAGGAAATGCGTCAGGCCCGAGGAGCCGATTCCCCCGCCGCCGCTGCCCGAGGAGTTGCCGGGAATCCTTGGTGATATCGGGGAACCGGGTTCCGACCTCGGTCTTGCGACGATCTACTTCGACCTTGATATGTCGCAGATTCGGGACGGAGAAGCCCGGAAGTTGGAAGAGAACGCCCGCAAGCTCAACGACGCGGCCGCGCAGGGAAAGAGCGTGACGGTCGAGGGGCATTGCTGCCCGCTGGGCACCGCGGCCTACAATATGGCGCTGGGCATGCGCCGGGCGGAAGCGGTGAAGGCGTTCCTGGTCCGGCTGGGCGTGCCCACGGCCCGGCTGGCGACCGTCAGCTACGGGATGGAGAAGCTGGTTACCGCCGACCCGGCGCAGTACGAGCAGAATCGCCGGGTCGAGTTCAAGCTGCAGTAAACCGCGCAGAGCGCGGAAGAGGAAGAACACAAATCGGCTGCTGGAGATGAGCAGCCTGGGAGGATAGATCGATGAAGCAAACCATCAGACTGCTGTCAGTGCTTGTTGCAGTCGGGTTGCTGGTCACGATGGTCGGCTGCCCGAAGAAGCAGGTCGTGGCCCCGATACCCGAGCCGATTCCCGAACCGGAGCCGGAGCCGGTAATCGAGAAGCCGGTGGAGCTCAATTTCGCGACCATCTACTTCGATTTCGACAATTCCGCCATCCGGGCGGGCGAGGTGACCAAGCTTGAGGCCGGTGCCCGGCTGATCAAGGATGCGGCGGAGAAGGGCACCACGCCGCCGGTCATCGTCCAGGGTCATAGCTGCCCGATCGGCACCGCGGCCTACAACATGGCGCTGGGCATGCGCCGGGCCGAGTCGGTCAAGGCGTTCCTGGTCAAGCTGGGGGTGCCCGCGGCGAGGCTGACGACCATCAGCTTCGGCGAAGAGAAGCCGGTCACCACCAACCCGGACCAGTACGAACAGAACCGCCGGGTTGAACTGAAGCCTGAGCAGGCCAAGTAGCCTTCCGGGCAAGGATTGCTGACCGCAGTCGCCAGCAGTTTGCACCGGGGGGCGGTGTTCTTCGCCGCCTGCCTGGTCGGGTTGCTGGCGATTGCGGCTCTTCCGGGCTGTGGCTGGCATGGGGAGTTGGTCCGGCAGGGTGTCGTGCTCGATTCGCTGGCGGTCCGCAATGACCGGATCGAGCGACAGGGTGAGGAGTCGCGTCGGATGCAGGCGCAGTTGCTGGCCGAGATTGACCGGGTCAGGGAGGAGCAGGCGGCGGTTGACAACCGGCTGGTGGACTTGAACGAGCGCATAGCCCGGATCGGTCGCAGGCTCGGGGTCTGGCAGACAGCGACGGTGCCGCAGGAGAGCCTGCCGGTTGACCCGGCCGCCGGGACGGACTCGGGTGAAGTTGGAGAACCCGGGCCCGCGCCGGATACCGCCGAGTTCCGGCTGGAGACCCCGGCCGGGGTGGACCCGGACCAGCTCTATAACACCGCTTACCTGGATTTCACCCGGGGGATGTACCGAATAGCCATCGCCGGGTTCGATCAGTACATCCAGATGTTCCCGGACTCGGACCTTGCGGATAACGCCCAGTATTGGATCGGGGAGTGTTTCTATGCCGAGGGCGAGTTAGGCCGGGCCGAAGAGGAGTTCAAGAAGGTTCTCATCCGTTACCCGGCCGGCAACAAAGTGCCGGCCGCGACGTACAAGCTCGGGCTGGTCTACCTTGCCCAGAACCGGGCCGACGCCGCCCAGCGACAGTTCGAGGCGGTCGTTGAAAAATACCCGGGAACGACTGAAGCGAAACTCGCCCGGGAACGTCTAACCCGGTAGCACAGAATATGGCCGAAACAATTCCGGCCGCGAGCGGCGGCTTCTTCGATCCGTTCCTGCGCGCGGGCATCTTCGCGCAGATTATCATGCTGCTGCTGCTGGCTGCGTCCGTGATCAGCTGGGCGGTCATCATCGGTAAGTCACGCAGCCTGCGTCGGGCCCGGCAGGAGACCCGGGAGTTCCAGTCACTGTTCCGGCACGGCGCCCGCCTGTCCGACTACGAGGCAATGGCTCGGAAGCTGTCCGCGTCGCCGCTGTCGGCGATGCTGCTGGCCGGGGTCGCGGAGTGGAACAGTCTCGACGAGCACCTGGCCGGGCAGCCGGATCGGGCCGGCCTGCTCCAGCAACTCATCCCGAACGTCACGGAGGCGATGGGACGCGCCTCTTCGCGGGAGCTGGACCGGCTCGAAAGCCGGATGGCGTTTCTCGCCATCACCGCCAGCGTCGCGCCGTTTCTCGGGCTGCTGGGGACGGTCCAGGGGGTGCTGCGGTCCTTTCTGGCGCTGCGCGGGCAGGAGTTCGTCACGCTCCAGGTGCTGGCGCCTGGCATCTCCGACGCGCTCATCACCACCGTCGTCGGGTTGCTGGTGGCGATCCCGGCAGCGTTCTTCTACAACAGCCTGACCGCCCGGGTGCGCGACCTCGAGTCCGAGATGACGAGGTTCATCTCGGAGCTGACCGGCATCTTCCGGCGCCACACGCTGACCGGGCACATCGCTCGTCCGCATCGCGACGAAGAGCGTCTCTAGCATGCGCCGCCGGCGGCTGCAGTTCATGGCCGAGATGAACATGACTTCGCTCGCGGACGTCAGCTTTTCGCTGATGATCATCTTCCTGATCGCCGGGGTCAGCTCCGCGATCGCCCGGCGGCAGGGCGTCGAGCTGGACCTGCCCCGGGCTTCGACCCTGGAGCCCCAGCTAAAGGCCGGGCTGGAGATCAGCATCCAGCCGGAAGGGGTCATCTTCGTGGACCGGCAGCGCACCAGCCGCGCCGGATTCCAGGCCGCGCTCACCGAGCAGCTGGGTCGGCGCGAGTACGACCGGGTTTACATCCGGGCGGACCGCGTCGTTGACTACGGGCTGGTGATGTTCGTCATCGGCCGGGTGCGCGAGCAGGGCATCACCAACATCGGCCTGGTCGCCCTGCCGGAGCGGTAGCCGCCGGGGGCCGGGAATGACTCCCAGCCGGCCGGCGTATCTCCGGGGAATCCGGCGATGAAGCGTGAGCTTGTTTTCTCGACCGTTGTCCATGTCGTGCTGCTCGCGGTGCTCGGTATTGCCTCTGCCATCGGCGCGGCCCGGCCTAGGCCGCGGCCTCAGGTATACCAGGTCACAATGGTGAGTGGCGGCACACCGGAGCCCCGTCCTGAGCGCCGGCCGGAGCGAGCCGAGGTGGTCGAGCCCAAGCCGAGGGCGGAGCCGAAGCCGGAGACAAAGCCCGAGCCCAAGCCAGAGGCCAAACCCCAGACAAGGCCGGAGCCGGTTCAGCCCCGGCCGCGCGACGAGATGGTCCGGCGTCAGGGCCTCGGCGCCCGGATCGAGGGCGCGCAGGCGCTCGGGTACAACTATTACCTCAATACCATCCTGGCCCGGATTTCCGAAAACTGGCTGAACCCGTACCAGGGCCAGGCCCGCGCCTTCCTCGCCCGGGTGTTCTTCGTCATCGAGCGCGACGGCAGAATCACCGACGTCAGGCTCGAGGAAGGCTCGGGCGACCGCGCCTATGATGCGTCCTGCACCCGCGCGCTACTGGTCACCGGTAACCTGCCGGAGCTACCGCCGGAGTTCACCGGCGAGCGGTTGCGGCTGCACCTCGAGTTCGAGTACAAGCCGTAGCCCGGCAGCGAGGCGCGACCCGTCTCATCGGTTGACCCGGTTCTGTTTGACAGCCGGGCCGGGACCGGACTAAATATAGTCCGTGGCTAGGAAATCCCCGGTTGCCGAGTTCGTCCACCTGCACAACCATACCCATTACAGCCTGCTCGACGGGGCAATGAGAATCGAGGAGATGGTCGCGCAGGCGGTCGAGTTCGGGATGCCGGCGGTCGCGATCACCGACCACGGCAACCTGCACGGCGCGGTGCGGTTCTACAAGCAGGCGCGGGCGGCCGGGCTGAAGCCGATCGTCGGCTGCGAAGTCTATGTCGCGCCCGGCAGTCGGCACGAGCGGGGCGGCTCGGGGGTAGCCGAGGCGAGCTATCACCTGACGCTGCTCTGTCGGAACGAAGCCGGGTATCACAACCTGATGAAGCTGTCGTCGCTCGGGTTCCTGGAGGGTTTCTACTACCGGCCGCGGATCGACAAGGAACTGCTGGCGGCCCATTCCGCCGGGCTGATTGCGATGTCCGGCTGCCTGAAGGGCGAGGTGAACTACCATCTCAACCGGGGCGACCCGGAGCGGGCGCTGAAGGCCGCGGCCGAGTACCAGGAGATCATGGGGCATGACAGCTACTTCCTCGAGGTCATGCGCAACGGTTTCGAAGGCCAGGACGCGGTCATTCCCGGGGTTGTGGAGCTGTCGGCAACGCTGGGCGTGCCGGTGGTGGCGACCAACGACTGTCATTACCTGCGCCAGGACGATGCGCTGGCCCACGACGCGATGTTCTGCATCCAGACCGGCAAGAAGCTCAATGACGACGGCCGATTGCGGATGAGCGGGGCCCAGCTCTTCTTTCGTTCCCCGGCCGAGATGGCGCAGGCGTTTTCGGGTCTGCCCGAGGCGGTGCGCCAGACGCGCGCGGTGGCGGACCAGTGCGAGCTCAAGCTGGATTTCGACAAAGTGCAGTTCCGGCTGCCGCGCTACCACCCGCCCGAGGGTTTCGAGGACATGCCCGGTTACCTCGAGCACCTGGCCCGCGAGGGGCTGCGCCGGCGCTGTCCCGGGGCGGCGGCCGCGTACGAGGAACGGCTGGCGCACGAACTCGGGGTTATCAACGAGATGGGCTTCCCAGGCTACTTCCTGGTGGTCAAGGACATCGTGGACTTCGCGCGCCGGGAGGGCATCCCGGTCGGACCGGGCCGCGGGTCGGCCGCCGGGTCGCTGGTGCTGTACTGCCTGGGTATCACCGATATAGACCCGCTGCGCCACAACCTGCTGTTCGAGCGGTTCCTGAATACCGAGCGGGTGACGCTGCCGGACGTGGACATCGACTTCGCCGACGACCGGCGCCAGGAGATTGTCAACTACATCCGCGAGCGGTACGGCGAGGATACCGTGGCCCAGACGATTACCTTCGGCACAATGCAGTCCAGGGCGGCGGTGCGGGACGTGGGCCGGGTGATGGACGTGCCGATCGCGGAGGTGGACCGGCTGGCGAAGCTGATCCCGCCGGGGATGAAGCTGGGACCGGCGCTGGGCAGCTCGACCGAGCTGCGCCGGGCGGTGCAGGAGAACCCGGTGTACTCGGAGTTGATGAAGGTTGCGCTCCGGCTTGAGGGGCTCAACCGGCACGCTTCGATCCACGCTTCGGCGGTGGTGATCGCCCCGGACGCGCTGATGGAAGTGCTGCCGCTCTACCGGATGCCGGACGGCGCGGTCTGCACCCAGTTCGACATGTACTCGCTCGACGATGTCGGGTTGCTGAAGCTGGATGTGCTCGGGCTGCGGACGCTGACGGTCGTGGAGCAGGCGGCACGGTTCATCCAGGAGACGGGTGGGAGCTACGACCCGGCGGAAGCGTCGTTCGACGACCTGGCGACATACGAGCTGATCCAGCGCGGGGACACGGGCGGCGTGTTCCAGCTCGAGAGCGCCGGGATGCGCGACCTGTGCCGGCGGATGCGACCGGAGAGCCTTGAACACATCACCGCGCTCATCGCGCTGTACCGGCCCGGGCCGATGGACCTGATACCGGCCTTCATCGCCCGCAAGGAGGGCCGCGAGAAGATCGAGTACGAGCACCCGCTGCTCGAGCCGATCTGCTGCGAGACCTACGGCATCATGATTTACCAGGAGCAGGTGATGCAGGCCGCGCAGGCGCTGGCCGGGTACTCGCTGGGCAGCGCGGACCTGCTGCGCCGGGCGATGGGCAAGAAGAAGCCGGAGCAGATGGCGGCGCAGGCCGGGACTTTCATCGAGGGCTGCGCCCGGACCAACGACATCCCGAAGGACAAGGCCAAACGGATTTTCGAACTGCTGGCGAAGTTCGCCGGCTACGGGTTCAATAAGTCTCACGCCGCGGGCTATGCCTGCCTGTCGTACGCCACCGCCTTCCTGAAGGCCAACTACCCGGTTGAGTTCATCGCCGCGACGCTGGCGAGCGAAATCGGGGACTCCAAGAAGCTGGCCAAGTTCATCGCCGAGGCGCGCCACATGGATGTCGACGTGCTGCGGCCGGATGTGAACCGTAGCCTGGCGCAGTTCAGTATCGAGGGCGGCCGGGTCCGGTTCGCGCTGGCCGGGGTCCGTCACGTCGGGGGCAAGGCCGCGGAATTGGTAGTCAAGGAACGCGAGGAGCGCGGCCAGTACAAGGACCTGCTCGAGTTCCTGGTCAGGAACCGGGGCACCGTCAACCGCAAGGCGGTGGAGTCGCTGGTCAAGGCCGGGGCGTTCGACGGGTTCGACTCCAACCGGCAGCGGCTGCTGGACGGGCTGGATGTCGAGCTGGCGCGGGCAGGTTCCGAACGGCTCCGGCTGAGCGAGCTACAGGGGGATATGTTCGCTTCCGACGCGCCGGAAGCGGCGCCGCCGCCGGAGCCGCGGTTCGGCACGGACGAACTGCTGGCGTTCGAGAAGGAGGCGTTCGGGTTCTACTTCTCTTCGCACCCGCTGGAGCCGTGGCGGGTGGAGTACCAGGGCTTCGACCTGCTGCCGACCGGCCAGCTCACCGATCGCCAGGACGGTGACGCGGTGGCGGTCGGCGGGGTGATCACGAGCCGCCGGTCGCGCAAGGACAAGCGCGACCGGGAGTACTTCATCGTGACGCTGGAGGATTTCGTCAGTTCGGTCGAAGTGATGGTATTCGCGGACCAGCTCGAGAAGTACCGGGGGCGGCTTCAGACTGACCGGCTGGTGGTTGTCCAGGGGCGGGTGAAGATCCGGGACGAAGTCGGGGTGCCCCAGATCTGGGCGGACCGGGTGATGCTGTTCGAGGACCTTGACCGGTACGTGCGGGTGCTGGTCATCACCCTGCCCGCCGGTTTCGCCGAAGACGCCAAGCTGGCCCGCCTGCGCGAGCTCGTGGCAGAATCTCCCGGTGAGACGATGCTCTACCTGGGGTGCAGGGATGGTTCGGGTCGGTACCGCCTGCACCGGGCGAAGGAACTCAACGTCAGGCCGGTCAACCGGCTGGTGAACGAACTGCGCAAGCTGTTCGGCGACCGGGCGGTCGAACTGAGGGGCGACCTGCCGCCGGTCGAGACCGGCTTCCGGCGGCGGCGCCGGCCGAGCAAGACCGGCTAGCTGTCCGGTTCGGTTTCCTGTGGGACGGTCAGCGACCGGAGGCGCCGGACCCGGTCGGCGAGCGGCGGGTGCGAGGTGAACGCGCCGGCGAAGGCGGCGCGGTCACGGGCGAACGGGTTGGCGATGAACATGTGCGCGGTGGCGTCCGAGGCGGTGGCGAGTTTCGCCTGGCTGCCGCCGAGCTTCGCCAGCGCGGAGGCGAGACCGTGCGGGTTGCGGACGATGAAGGCGCCCGAGGCATCGGCCAGGTACTCGCGCTGGCGGGAAATCGCGGCGCGGATGAGCGCGACCAGCAACGGGGCGAGAATCGCCAGCGCGATGCCGACCAGCGCGATGATCAACCCGGCCTGGCCGCCGCCCCGGCCGGATGAACGCCGGTCGTGCCGGCCGCCGCCGAAGAACAGTCCCCAGCGCAGGAAGATGTCCCGGAGCAGGACGATCAGCCCGCCGACGATGGCGACGACGGTCTGGAGCAGGATGTCCCAGTTGCGGATGTGGGCGAGCTCGTGGGCGACCACGCCCTGCAGTTCCTCGCGGTTCATCATCGCCAGCAGCCCGGTGGTCACCGCGACCGCGGCGTGCTTCGGGTTGCGGCCGGTGGCAAAGGCGTTGGGCGCGTCGGCCGGGATGACGTAGACGCGCGGCTTGGGCAGCCCGGCGGCGATGGCGACTTCCTCGACGACGTTGTGCAGCTGGCGATGCTCGGCCGGGTCGGCCGGGCGCGCGCGGTTGACCGCGAGCGCGATGCGGTCGGAGTTGTGGTAGAGCACCAGGTTGTAGATGACGATGCCGGCCCCGAACAGCAGGTAGATTTCCAGTCCCCAGCCGAAGTACCAGCCCAGCGCGGCCCCGACCGCGCCGAGCAGCAGGGATATCAGGACGATGAACAGCGCGGTCGCCCGCTTGTTGCGGCCGATCAGCCGGTAGAGGTCGGTGCGGTCCCTGGCCAAGCTGGGGCTAGCCTGTGAAGCTGACCTTCGGCGCCTCGCGTTCGGTCTCGGGCACCGAGTAGAACTCCGCGGCTTCGAACCGGAACATCCCGGCGATGACGTTGGACGGGAACATCTGGATGCGGTTGTTGTAGTCCATCACCACGTCGTTGTAGAACTGGCGGGCGAAGCTGATCTTGTTCTCGGTGGCGGTCAGCTCTTCCTGCAGTTTGAGGAAGTTCTGGTTCGCCTTGAGTTCCGGGTAGTTCTCGACCACCGCGAACAGCGACTTCAGGGTGTCGCTGAGCATGTTGTTTGCCTGGGCCGACTCGGCCGGGCCCTGGGCCTTCATCACCGCAGCGCGGGCCTCGGTCACCCGCTCGAACACGCCCTTTTCGTGGGCGGCGTAGCCCTTCACCGTCTCGACCAGGTTCGGGATCAGGTCGGTCCGGCGCTTGAGCTGGACGTCGATCTGGTGCCAGCCGTTCTTCACCCGGTTGCGCTTGACGACCAGCGTGTTGTAGCCGGCGATGACCAGGATGGCGAGCAGGACAACGAACGCAATGACCACGATTATAACCATCGGGTTCCTCCTTAGGTGAGTGAGAATACCCGACCGGCCCGGAACTGTCAACGGGGCCGGGCGGCTGTCGGGCCGGGCCGGCTTGACTTGCCCCGGCGCAGGCTTACACTTCCTGTCCGATGTTTGCTGTCGGACTGCTCCTCTTGGCGGTGCTGCCGGTGCAGGGGAATCTGCCGATGACCCTGGACCAGGCGGCATTCGCCACGCCCGGCGCGGGCATGGAGCTCGAGCTATCCTACGACATTCCGCACACTTCCCTTGCCTTCCGGCGCACCGACACCGGGTATACCGCCGGTTTCCGGCTTGGCCTCGACCTGCTCGACGGCCGGGGCAACCCGGTCGGCAGCGAGTTCCGGGAGCGGCGGCTGACGGTCGAGGAATACGACCTGACGGTGGACCGCCAGGCCAGCCTGGTCGGGGTGGTTACCGTGGGCATCCCCGAAAATGCCCGGCGGGTCCGGCTGCAGGTCGCCGACCTGGGCAGCCAGCGCCGGGCGACCGCCGGTTTCGCGCTGGTCGAGGGCGGCACCGGGCTCAGGCTGCAGTTCCTGAAGCGGGGCGCGGCCAGCCCGGCCCGGGTGTACGAGCTGGGTGAGTCGCTTGAGGTCCGGGCCCGGGTGCTCGAGCCCGGCCGGCCGGACAGCATCCGGTTCGTGGTGCGCGACGGCCGGCGGGTGGTGTTGAGCCGGGCGGTGGCGACGACCGACTCGGGCGGGCGCGCGTCGGCCCGGCTGGCCGAGCCGCTGGCCGACTCGCTGGGTGTGGCACGGTTCCCCGGCGGGGAGTACCTGCTGGAAGCGACCGGCGTGGGCGGTCCGGCCCGGCTGCAGGCGCAGGCCGGGTTCCGGTTCAGGGTGCCGTTCTACTACGACGAGCAGGCCTGGCGGGACAAGGTCGACCGCCTGCTCTGGGTGGCGAGCGCGGAGCAGCTGCGCGGGCTGCGTGGGCTGCCGCCCGGCGAGCGGGAGTCGGCCTGGCGGGGGTTCTGGCGCGAGGTCGACCCGACCGTGAGCCCGGGCCGTACCGACCCGGAAGACCAGTACTTCGAGCGGATCGCTTACGCGGAACAGCATTTCGGCCGGGGCGACCGGGGCTATCGCAGCGACCGGGCCCGGGTGTACGTCAAGCTGGGAGCGCCCGACCAGCGTGAAGTCCGGCCCTTCGAGCTCGATTCCCACGCGCTTGAGGTCTGGAACTATTATTCGCTGAACCTGAGATTCGTATTCGTCGACCGCTACGGCTTCGGCGAGTACGTGCTGGACAGCCCGAGGAGTTACCCATGAAGCAAGATAAGACTCGTTTTCCCGGGTCCGGCCGCCGGTTGCGGCCGGTCCTGCCCGGCATCCTGGCGCTCGCGCTCGCCCTGCCGGCCGCGGCCGAGCCGCGGCTGAGCTCGGACTGGGCCGCGTTCCTGGGCGAGGGCGATTCCAGTCGGGTCGAAGTGTTCTACTCGGTCCCCTATGGACTGCTGAACTACGTGCAGGGGGATACCGGGCTGGAGGCGATGTTCGCGGTGCGCTTCCGAGTCACCGGCCCGGGGTACGAGCAGGACGCGACGCTCTACCGCCGGGCGGCCATCCCGTCGTTCCGCGCGGCGGAGGAGGCCAACCGGACCTTCGTGGACGGGTTCAGCCTGCCGGCGGTACCGGGCCGCTACCAGCTGCGGGTGGACCTGCTGGTGATGGAGACCGCGGTGACCGCGGAGGAGCCGGGGCTGGTCGAAATGGACAGCAGCACCGACAGCATCGTCGTGCCGGCGTTTGCCGGCCGGCCGGACCTGAGCACGCTCCAGCTCGCGTCCGGGGTGATTCACGACACCCTGACCGGCGGGTTCTCGGTCGTGCCCAACCCGGCTCGCGTTTACGGCGGGGAGGGGCTGGAGCGGGTCTACTTCTACTGCGAGGGCTACAACCTCAGCCCGGCCGCGGACAGCTACGACCTTGCGATCGCGGTGGTCAGCGCGCGCCCGGGCCGGGTGCCGGCGGATACGCTGGTCGAGAGCCGGCAGGCCCGGTTCAAGGGTGACCGCGAGCGGGTCTCGGTCGCGCTGGGGGTGAGCGTCGTCGGCCTGTCCCCGGGCGAGTACCGGCTGGTGGTGATGCTGGTGGACCGTGCCGGCGGCAGCGCGACCCGGGAAGCGGGGTTCCTGGTTGCCGGGGCGGAGGAGGCGGCGCCGGTGGCGACGCACCAGCTCCGGATGACCCAGCTCGAGGCGAAGTACCACGACCAGCTCGAGTACATCGCCAGCCCGCGCGAGCTCGCCTACTACCGGGCGCTGAGCGACTCGGGCAAGCAGGTGTTCCTGGCGCGGTTCTGGGCCCGGCACAACCTGGCCGAGTTCGCCCGGCGGATGGAGACCGCGCGCGAGCGCTACCGCTCGGCCGGGACCGACGGGCTGCGGACCGACCGGGGGCGGATATACGTCAAGTACGGGGAGCCGGACGAAGTTGACCGGCGGGTGATCGAGGTCGACCGGCGGCCGCGCGAGTACTGGAAGTACTACGCCAACGGGTACACCTTTGTGTTCATCGACATCACCGGCAGCGACGACTACCGGCTGGCCTGGACCAACAGCCCGGCCGAGCCGCGCACCGGCTACGAGAGCCTGCTGACGCAGGACGAACAGGAGACGTTCCGATGATGGAAGCCGGGCCGGGCGGCTGCGGGGGGCCGGCCGACCGGGTGGGGGCGCCCGCCGAGCCGCCCGCCTGCGTGCGTGTCGAGCTGCACCCGTTCAGAGTCGAAGTCTGCGCGGTCCCGGCGGCGCTGGCGCTGGAGCCGGGGGACGATGTCATCATCCACGACGACGAGGGCGAGGACCTCGGCCGGGTGTTGGCCGTGACCGACAACGACGAGTCCGAGGCGCTGGTGGTGCGCCGGGCGACTGCGGAGGACCTGGCGGTGCGGCAGGAGCTGACCGAGAAGACCGGCCGGGTGCTCGAACTGTTCCGACGCCAGACCGAGGAGTTCGGGCTGGAGATGAAGGTGGTGGACGCGCACTGGCGGTGGGACCGGAAGAAGATCTGCTTCTACTTCATTTCCGAGCACCGGCTGGACTTCCGGGCGCTGCACAAGGTGATATCGTCGGCGCTGAACATCCGGGTGGCGATCAAGCAGGTCGGGTCGCGCGACCACGCCCGGATGACCGGCGGGCTGGGGGCGTGCGGCCGCGAGCTCTGCTGCCGGACGCACATGACCGAGATGTCGCCGATTGCGCTCCGGATGGCCCGGCTCCAGAACCTGTTCGTGGAACCGGCGAAGATTTCCGGGGTCTGCGGCAAACTGCTCTGCTGCCTGAAGTTCGAGGAAGAGACCTACCGGCAGGCGCTGGAGGAGATGCCCCGGGTCGGCAGCCGGGTGCGGACCGACCGCGGGATGGGCGAGGTGACCGCGGTGAACGTCCCCGCGCGCCGGGTGAACGTCAAGTTCGAAGACGATTTCGAACAGGTGGTGGCACTTGAGGAGATTACCAGTGAAGGCTGATTCGATTGAGCGCGTCGCCCGCCGGGAGGGCATCAGGCCGGCCGGCCTCCGGCAGGCGGTGAAAGACGGCCGGGTGGTGCTGCTCCGCAGCCGCGGCCACGACATCGAGCCGCTGGCGGTGGGCGAGGGGACCCGGGTGAAGGTGAACGCCAACATCGGGACCTCGCCGGACTGCAGCGACCTCGGGCAGGAGCTGGCCAAGCTCCGGGTCGCGGTCAAGGCGGGCGCGGACACGGTGATGGACCTGTCGGTCGGCGGGGACGTGGACGAGGTCCGGCGGGCGGTCATCGCCGAGTCGCCGGTCCCGGTCGGGACGGTGCCGATTTACCAGGTCGCGCTCGATGCCCGCGGCCGCCGGCGGTCCTGGCTCCATGCCCGGCCGCGCGAGATCCTGGCCGGGGTCGAGAAGCACCTCGCGGACGGGGTCGATTTCATCACCGTCCATTGCGGGGTGACCCGGCAGAACATCGAGCGCCTGCGGGCGGCCGGCCGGGTCTGCGGCATCGTGTCGCGCGGGGGCTCGATGACCGCGGAATGGATGAAGCACAACCGGCGGGAGAACCCGCTGTACGAATATTACGACGACCTGCTGGCGATGGCGAAGCATCACCGGGCGGCGCTGAGCATCGGCGACGGGCTCCGGCCCGGGGCGCTGGCGGATGCCACCGACGAGCCGCAGGTGGCGGAACTGCTGACCATCGGCGAGCTGGTCGAGCGGGCGCGGGCGGCCGGGGTCCAGGCGATGGTCGAGGGCCCGGGGCACGTGCCGCTGGACCAGATCGAGGCTAACGTCAGGCTCGAGAAGCAGATCTGCGGCGGGGCGCCCTTCTACCTGCTCGGGCCGCTGGTGACCGACATCGCGGCGGGGTACGACCACATCGCGGGGGCGATCGGCGGGGCGCTGGCGGCCTGGTACGGGGCGGACTTCCTGTGCTACGTGACGCCCTCGGAGCACCTCGGGCTGCCCGGGGAAGAGGACGTCCGGCTCGGGGTGATCGCGTCCCGGATTGCGGGCCACGCGGCGGACATCGCCCGCCGGCACCCGCCGGCGGTGCGGCGCGACCTGCGGATGTCGAAGGCCCGGGCGGCGCTCGACTGGCCGAAGATGTGGAAGGAAGCGCTCGACCCGGAGCGGGCGCGGGCGGTGTTCGAGGCCAACCGTTCCCGGACCAGCGGCGTCTGCACGATGTGCGGTGAATTCTGCGCAATCAGAAGAACCAAGGAGACGTTCAATGAGTAAGGCGAAGGCTGCCCGACCGAAGGCGAAGCGGGCCGGGGCCGGGAAGGGACGGGCCGCGCGGCCCGCGCCGAAGTACCGGCTGTTCACCCCCGGCCCGGTCCAGGTGCCGGACGACGTCATGGCGGTGATGTCCGCGCCGCTGGTCTACCACCGCGAGGAGAGCTTCTGCAAGCTCTACGCCGCGGTGCAGAAGAACCTCCAGCGGCTGATGGTGACGAAGAACGAAGTGTTCGTGCTGACCTCCTCCGGGACGGGCGGGATGGAGGCGGCGGTCGCGAACCTGGTCCTGCCCAACGAGACCGCGCTGATTGCGACTGCGGGCCGGTTCGGCGAGCGCTGGCGCGAGCTGGCGATCCGGTTCGGGGCGCACATCGACGTGCTGTCGCGGCCGTACGGCGAGACGCTGCCGCCGGTCGAGGTCGAGCGGGCGCTGCTCGGCAACGACAGCATCAAGTGCGTGTTCACGACCCTGACCGAGACCTCGACCGGGGTGCGGCACGACATCAAGGCGATCGGCGAAATCTGCCGTCGGCTCAACCGGCTGCTGGTGGTGGACGCGGTGGCCGGGCTGGGCGCGGACGAACTGCGGATGGACGACTGGCACGTCGACTGCGTGGTCGGCGGGTCGCAGAAGGCGGTCGGGGTGCCGCCCGGGCTGGCGTTCATCGCGCTCAGCGAGCGGGCCTGGGAGCTGGCGGCGCGGGCGCGCGGCACCCGGTTCTACTTCGACCTCAAGGCTTACCGCAAGTACGCGGCGAAGGGGCAGACCCCGTGGACGCCGGCGATATCGCTGTTCTACGCGCTGGACGTCGGGCTCAGGAACTCGCTGGCCCGGGGCGTGGCCGGCTGCTGGGCGGCGCACAAGCGGATGGCGCAGGAAGTGCGGGGCAAACTGGCCGGGCTGAAGCTGGAGATGTTCCCGCACAGCCCGTCGGACGCGCTGACGGTGTACAAGATGCCGGCGGGCGTGGACGGGGTGAAGGTCATCGAGCTCTGCAAGCAGGACGGGTTCCTGTTCGCCAACGGGCAGGGCGAGATGCGCGGCAAGGTCGTGCGCATCGGCCACATGGGGCCGGTGAACCCGGCGGCGATGGCCCGGGCGCTGCAGAGCTTCAAGCGCAACTACCTGAAGGTTGCGGGCCGCAGGGCGAAGTAGCCGGCGGGCCGGGTCAGCCGCCGTTGCCCTCGCCGGGCAGGCGGAACCAGCCCATCGAGCGCAGGAACGCGAACAGGTAGTTCAGGAACGACACCGCGATCAGCACGCTGACGGTGTTGTCCACCAGGTGCTTGAACCGGGCGAGCGCGGGCGGGTTGAGCACGTAGTACACGATCATCAGCGCGAACGCGAACCCGGTGATCTTGCCCAGCACGTCGGATGACACGAACGACCCGACCCTGCGCATGATCAGCAGGCTGCCCGTGAGGATGAGCAGGTCGCGGCCGATGACCGCGACCGCGATGTAGCCGGGCAGGCCGCGGGTCACCACCAGCAGCACCAGCACCGAGCCGATCCAGATCTTATCCACGAGGTGGTCCAGCACCCGGCCAAGGTCGGACACCTGGTGCAGGCGCCGGGCGAGCCAGCCGTCGAGCGCGTCGGTCAGCCAGGCGACGACCATCAGCCCGAGCGCGAGCAGGTCCCGCTCCCGGGCGAGCAGGTACAGGATCAGCGGCAGCAGGAACAGCCGGGACAGGCTGAGCAGGTTGGGGAGCGTGACCAGCCGCCGGGCGGCGTTGTCGGCGGGCGGGGCCGGGTCAATCACCGGCTTCCTGCCGGCCGAGCAGCTCCCGGGCGTGGGCGAGCGCGGTCGCGGTGACGGTTTCGCCCGCGGTCATCCGGGCCAGCTCGGCGACCCGCTCCTCGCCGGCGATGGGCCGGAGGTCGGTGCGGGTGCGGCCGCGGCTGGTGCTCTTGGCAATCAGGAAATGGTGGTCCGCGCAGTGGGCGAGCTGGGGCAGGTGGGTGATGCAGATGACCTGCTGGTTCCGGCCCAGCCGGGCCAGCCGTTTGCCGACCGCCTCCGCCACCCGGCCGCCGATGCCCGCGTCGATCTCGTCGAACACCATCACCGGCACCAGCGACACCCGGGCCAGCGCGCTCTTCAGCGCGAGCATCACCCGGGACAGCTCGCCGCCGGAAGCGACCCGGCGCAGGGGTTTCAGCTCCTCGCCCGGGTTGGCGGAGAACCGGAACTCGACCGCGTCCAGCCCGCGCGGGCCGAGGTCCGGCGCGGCCGGCTCGGCCGGGGTCTCGACCGCGACCTCGAGCCGGGCCTGCTCCAGCCCGAGCACCCGGAACTCCGCGCCCGCCCGGCGGGCCAGCTCCGCGCCCGCCTCCCGGCGCCGGCGGGAAAGCTCGCCGGCCTGCTTCAGCAACTCCCGGCCGCGGGCCGCGATGCCCCGGCGCAGCTCCTCACAGCGTTGCTCGTCGTCGCCGGTCGCGGCCAGCTCGCCGGCCAGCTTCTCGGCCAGCGCGGGCAGTTCGTCGGCCGGCAACTGGTACTTCCGCTCCAGCTTCTCGAGCAGGAACAGCCGGGAATTGATTTCGTCCGCCCGCTCGGGCGCGAACTGCACGTCCTGCTGGTAGCGGCTGACCCTGCGCCAGAGCTCGTCGAGCAGGACCCGGGCGGTCCGGGCCGGTTCGACGTCCTCGGCCAGCGCGGGGTCCAGCTTCGCCAGCTCCGCCACCCGGTCCGCGATCGCCGCGGCCAGCTCCACCGCCGCGCCCTCCCGCTCGGACAACAGCTCGCCCAGCTCCCGGGCCAGCCGACAGCGGCGCTCGGCGCTGGCGACCAGCTCCTGCTCCGCCCGCAGCCGGTCCGCCTCGCCGGCGACGACCGCGGCCTCGGCCAGCTCCCGGGCCTGGTACTCGGTCAGGTCCTGCCGGCGGCGGCGCTCGGCCAGCTCCGCGGCCAGCGCGGCCAGCTCCGCCTCCGCCGCGCGCAGCTCGTCGTAGCCCGCGCGGTAGCGGGCGAGCGCGGCGTCCAGCCGGCCGGCGGCGTCGAGGATTTCCATTTGGGCGTCCGGGCTGAGCAGCAACTGGTGCTGGTGCTGGCCGTGCAGGTCCACCAGCCGGTCGCCCAGCCGGCGCAGGGCGCCGACGGTCACCGCATTGTCGTTCAGCCAGGCGCTGGACCGGCCGTCCGCGCCCGCCCGGCGGCGGACGATGAGTTCGTCCCCCGCGGGCTCGATGCCCTGCTCCCGGCAGAACCCGGCGAGCGCGCCGACCCCGGCGAACCGCGCCTCGACGGTGCAGTCCTCCGCGCCGGTGCGGATCATCGTGGCGTCGTGCCGCTCGCCGAGCGCGAGCGAGAGCGCGCCGATGATGATCGACTTGCCCGCGCCGGTCTCGCCGGTGAGCACGGTCAGCCCGGGCCCGAACTCCACCGCCAGGCTGTCGATCAGCGCGTAATTGCGGACGCGGAGCTCGGCGAGCACGCTACACCTGGCTCCCGCTCCACTTCAGCTTGTCGCGCAGGATGCTGTAATAAGTCTTGTGGCGCGGGGTGACCAGCCGGACCCGGAACCCGGCCTCGGTGATGACCACCGGCCGGCCCGGGGCGATGCGCCAGCGCTGCTGGCCGTCGAGGTTCAGGGTGGCCGGCTCCGAGCCCTCGGCCAGCTCCACCTCGAGGCCGGCCGCGGCGGGCAGGATCAGCGGCCGGGCGGCGAGCGCGTGGGGCGCGAGCGGGGTGAGCAGGATCGCGGCCATCGTCGGGTAGAGCACCGGCCCGCCCGCGGCGAGCGAATAGGCGGTCGAGCCGGTCGGGGTGGCGATGACCACCCCGTCGCCCGCGAAGCGGTTGATGAACGCCCCGCCGGACCGGACGATGAGCTTGATGACCCGGCCGGAACTGCCCATGTTCACCGCGCAGTCGTTGAGCGCGAACCCCCGGCGGCGGCCGTAGGCGCAGGCCAGCAGCATCCGGCGCTCCTCGCAATGCCGGCCGCGGGCGAAGGCGGTGATGCCCGCGCGGGCCTCGCGGGTCGAGAACTCGGTCAGGAACCCCAGCCCGCCCAGGTTGACGCCCATAATCGGCAGCTCGCGCCGGCCGACCAGCCGGGCGGCGCGGAGCATCGTGCCGTCGCCGCCGAGCGCGACGACCAGCTCCACCCGGCGGACGATTTCCGCGGGCCGGGCGGTATCGAGGCTGAGCTTGAACTCCCGGGCGGTGTCCGGGCTGAGCCACGGCTGGTGGCCGCGGGCCTTCAGCCAGCCGGCCAGCCCGGTCACGAACCGCCGGGCGGCGGGCTTCTCACGGTTGACGAGCAGGCCGAGTTTCATCGGTCCTCCTCCCGGGCCAGGAACAGGTAGCGGTCGCGGCCGGCCAGGTCGCGCGCCAGCCGCGCGCCGGGATACCGGCGCCGCAGCGCGGCGGCGTGGGAACTGTCAACCTCCGCCGCCAGCAGTCCGCCGGGCGCGAGCAGGGCCGGTCCCCGGTCGAGCAGCATCGTCAGAATCTTAGTCCCATCCGGGCCGCCATCAAGTGCCGACCGCGGCTCGTGCTCCCGCACCCGGGGCGCGAGCCGGGCCAGCCGGGCGGTCGGGATGTAGGGCGGGTTGGCAATCACCAGCTCGAACCGGCGCCGGCGCAGGGCCGGGTCGTCCGGCCGGGCGGCGGCGAGCAGGCGCACCCGGCGGGCCAGCCGGTGCTCGAGCAGGTTCCGGCGGGCGAGCGCGAGCGCGCGGCGGGAACGGTCCACGGCCAGCACCCGGGCGCCGGGGCAGAACCGGGCGACCGCGATCGCGATACAGCCGGAGCCGGTCCCGTAATCCAGCACCCGGCGGGGCGCGGGCCGGAGCGCGAGCGCGCGCAACACCAGCTCCTCGGTCTCCGGCCGGGGGATGAGCGCGCGGCGGTCCACCCGCAACTCGAAATCAAGAAACGGGGCCCGGCCGGTGACGTACTGCGGCGGCTCGCCCGCGGCCACCCGGCCGACCAGCCGCCGGAACCGGGCGGCGCGGGCAGGGGAGAGCGGCCGGGAATCGAACCAGAACTCGTGGCGGGGGCGGCCCAGCAGGCCGGCGAGCAGGAACTCCGCGTCCGCCCGGCCGATGGCGACCCGGGCCTCGGCCAGAAGCTCCCGCGGGGTGCCGCCCGGCTCCTGCCCCACTGCCATCACCCGCCCCCCGGGACCGCGAACCACGACCGCCTAGCCGCCCGCGCTCAGCTCCGCCTCGGCCTGCTCCAGCGCGGCGAACACCGGGTCCAGCGCGCCCTCCAGCACCCGGTCCAGCGAATGGGCGGTGAACTTGATGCGGTGGTCGGTCACCCGGTTCTGGGGGAAATTATAAGTGCGGATCTTCTCGCTCCGGTTGCCGGTGCCGATCTGCCCGCGCCGGGCCTGGGCGGTCCGCGACTGCTCCGCCTCCCGCTGGGCGTCGAGCAGGCGGGCGGCCAGCACCTTCATCGCCTTCGCCTTGTTCCGGCCCTGTGACCGCTCGTCCTGGCAGGACACCACCAGCCCGGACGGCAGGTGGGTGATGCGCACCGCGGAATCGGTCACATTGACGTGCTGGCCGCCGTGGCCGCCGGCCCGGAACACGTCGATGCGCAGGTCGCCGGGGTCGATCTTCAGCTCCACCTCCTCCGGCTCGATCAGCACCGCGACGGTGACGGTGGAAGTATGAATCCGGCCCGCGGCCTCGGTCTCCGGCACCCGCTGGACCCGGTGCACGCCGGACTCGAACCGGAACCGGCGGAACGGCTCCTCGCCCTCGACCGCGAAGGACAGCTCCTTGAACCCGTCCAGCTCGCTCGGCCGGGAAGACAGCACCTCGACCTTCAGCCGGTGGGTCTCGGCGTAGCGCGAGTACATCCGGAACAAGGTCCCGGCAAAAAGCGCGGACTCCTCGCCGCCCGCGGCCGGCCGGATTTCGATGATGCAGTTCCGGTCCCAGTCCGGGGAGCGGGGCACCAGCTCCTGCCGGAACGCGGCGTCCAGCCCCTCCAGCCGGGCGGCCAGCTCCGCGCTCTCCGCCTCGGCCAGCTCGCGCAGCTCCGGCTCCGCCGCGGTCCGGGCCATCTCCGCGGCCCCGGCCAGCTCCTGCTCCACCCGGCGGTACTCATCCAGCCGGGCGCGCAGGACGCCGATGCGTCTCAGCTCCCGGGTCAGCTCCCGGAGCCGGACCGGGTCCCGGCTCACCTCGGGCAAGGACAATCCCGCTTCCACCTCGGCCAGCCGGTCCAGCACCGGGGCCAGGCGTTTCTCAAACTCGCTTGAAGGCGTAGGCATGATGATGCGGGGGAGAAGACTAAAGATGCTCGGCCCGGGCCGGGGAAGGAACTGCGAATCCAATCACGACGCCATTATCCCGCCTGGCCGCTGTCTGTCAACTCCCCGCCCTTCCCTCCTCACGCCTCCTTCAGGCTGAACACCTCATACCCTATCCGGCTCAGCAACGCCGGGTCCAGCCCGCGCATCTGCCACTTCATCTTAAGCCGCCCGGCCTCCAGCGCGGCCGCGTCGCCGGACACCCGGTTCGTCAGCTT
>JAWOIB010000139.1:0-19161 GCA_046484845.1 bacterium | reverse complement strand
TCCCGGTCCGGCCGGAAGGTGCGGGTGACCGCGCTGGCCCGGCGGATGGGGGTGAGCAAGCCGTCGGTGGTGGCCGGGCTGGCGGAGCTGGAGCGGCGCGGGCTGGTGGCTCATGAGCGGTACGGCGGGGGGGAGCTTACCGGGGACGGGTTGGCGGCGGCGAAGCGGGTGTACCGGCGGCACGTGGTGCTGGAGGAGTTTCTGCGCGAGTTGCTCGGGGTCGGCCCGGCGACCGCCGCGGCCGACGCCTGCGCGGTCGAGCACGTACTCAGCCCGGAGACGGTTGAGCGGCTGGAACTGCTGGTCGGCGCGTTCCGGGGTCGGGCCAGGGCGAGGCTGAGGCGGCGGCTGGCCGTGGCCGGCGGGGAGAAGGACGGGGAGAGGCGGCGTTCGGCCGGGCGGAAACCGCCCGGGCCGCGGACGAGGAAGGACGACAATGCACGGTGACATCCTGCTCGCGCTGGCGATTTCCGCCGGCGCCGCGGCGGCGACCACGGTTGGCAGTTTCATCGCGATGATGTTCCGCCGGCCCGGGCCGAAGGTGATGGCGTACATGCTCGGGTTTGCGGCCGGGGTGATGATGTTCGTAAGTTTCGCGGAACTGCTGCGGGAGTCGGTGAGTTTCCTGGGGTTCGCGCCCGCGGTGCTGGCGTTCTTCGGCGGTATCCTCTTGATGTTCGTGGTGGACCTGCTGGTGCCGCACATGTTCATCAGCGAGCATGTCAGCGGGGTGGACCATTGCGCGGACCCGGTGGTCCCGGCCGGCGCGGGCGGGCGGGGTCACGGCCGCCGGTACCGGGGCGGGTCCGGCGAGGTTGTTCCGCCCGAACGGCTGATGCGCACGGGCGTGCTGATTGCCATCGGCATCGGGCTGCACAACCTGCCCGAGGGGATGGCGACCTTTGCGGCGGCGATCAAGGACCCGGGGCTGGGGCTGGCGATCGCGGCAGCGATCGCGCTGCACAATGTCCCGGAGGGCATCGCGGTGGCGGCGCCGGTGTTCTGCGCGACCGGATCGCGGCGCAAGGCGTTCTTGTGGTCGGCCGCGTCCGGGGCGGCGGAGCTGGTCGGGGCCGGGCTGGCGGCGCTGGTGCTGCTGCCGTTCCTGACCGAGACCCTGCTTTCCTACGTGCTGGCGGTGGTGGCCGGGCTGATGGTGTTCATCTCGTTCGACGAGCTGATACCGGGCTCCTACGCCTACGGCCGGGAGCACCTGAGCGTGCTGGGCATAGTGTCCGGGATGGCGGTGATGGCGGTGAGCCTGTTCCTGCTCGCCTGAGCGGCCGGCGGTTTGACGGGGCGACCGGGGGGACTTACAATCTTATGTGGCGTGATGATTCGCGGCCGGGGTTCGACAAACCAACAGGAGCGCATCAGATGAAGAGAATCGCGTTGTTCTGTGCGGCGCTGGCAGTGGCCGCTTACGCGGCCGGCCCGGATTGGCTGGCGTACGTCGAGTACGGTCCGGGTGAGAGCGTGTTCACGGTCGCGGCGACCGACGCGACGGTGGTGTTCGAGCTGGAGCGGGGCTGTCTGGTCACCGCGGACGAGGCGGCGCTGGCCGGTCTGGCCCCGACGCTCGGCGTCCGGCGGCTGGACGCGAACCCGGCGGGCAAGCATTATATGTACGTGGTGACCCTGCGCGGGCCGCTGCCGGCGCTCGATGAGTTCGGCACGGTCCTGCACCGGGCGTACCGCGACGAGGGCGAGGAATCGGTCGAGGCGGCGGTGCTGCTGACCGACGAGGCCCGGGCGGAGCGGCTGGCCGGGTTGCCGGTGGAGCTGGCGCGGATCGACCTGCAGCCGGTCCACATCTCCTGGAAGGAAGCGGGAATCCCGCCGGTGCCGTCGGTGAACGACAGCCTGCTCTGGGACCTGGTCAACGCGGTTTCGCAGGACACGGTCGAATCGTTCATCCAGCGGCTACAGGATTTCCGGACCCGGCTTTCGACGACCGATTCCTGCCGGGCGGCGATACAGTGGGTGGCCCAGCGGCTCGAGGCGTACGGCTGCGACACGGTGTTTGAGTTCCCGTTCCGGCCCGGGTATGCCCCGAACGCCATCGGCATCCGGTACGGCAAGCTCAACCCGCAACGCATCTACAGCATCGGCGGCCACGCCGATGCGATCACTTACACCCAGCCCCAGCTGACCGCGCCGGGCGCGGACGACAACGCCTCGGGAACGGCCGCGGTGCTGGAAGCGGCCCGGGTGTACCAGGACATGGAGTTCGAGAACACGGTCTATTTCATGGCCTTCTCGGGCGAGGAGCAGGGGCTGTACGGCTCGGACAGCTTCGCGAAGTACTGCCGCAACCGCGGGGACTCGATCATGGCGATGCTGAACTTCGACATGATTTCCTACGGCCGGGAGAACCGGGATTCGCTGAACGTGTACGGGCAGAGCTCGAACCCAAATGCGACCTGGCTGGCCGATTTCTACATCGCCCACGCGGACACTTTCACGGCCCTGAAGATACGGCGCATCATCCGTTCCACGCTGGACGCGAATTCCGACCACGCCTCCTTCCTGAAGCAGGGTTTTCACGCGATGATGGCCATCGAGCGGGATTTCACCCCCAAGTATCACACCATCGGCGATACCATCGGGCCGCTGTACTACGCCAACTGCGGGACGAATAACCTGCCGCTGGCGACGAACACGATCCGGGCCGCGGTGGCGTCGCTGGCCCGGCTGGCCGGCGCCTCGCCGCTGACCGGGCTGGCGGAGGGATCGGTTCCGTCCCGGGCGGCCGGGCTGGTCGAGGTCCGGCCGAGCGTGGGCGTGGACGGGTTCCGGGTGCGGCTGACCGCCCCGGCGCGGCCGGGTAGTCGGCTCCGGGTTTACAACGCGACCGGCCGGCTGGTGCGGAGCCTGGACATCGCGGGCCGGGCCGAGGCGGAATGGGACGGCCGGGATGAAGCCGGCCGCCAGGCCGCGGCGGGCAGCTACCTGTTCCGGTTGACCGACGGCCGGCGCACGACCAGCCTGCGCGCAATCCTGACCGGGACGGGCCGTCAGTAGTTTCACCGGGGGCCGCCGGGCAGCCGGCGGCCCCCGGTCGTTTGGGCAAGACGCCGCTTGACATCGGAGCGGCGTTTTCTTAGCCTTGATTTCCACACGGTGATGCGTACGAGGTTACTGCCGGTTATCCTGCTGCTGGTCGCGGCGGCCGGGTCCGCGTCCGCGCTGGTGCCGATGGCCGATGACGAGGTCATCTACGACGGACCGGCCTGCTTCCTCGGCGACACCTGGTCCCACCAGTTTGCGCTCTTCTCCGCCCGGCCGGCCGGGCTGTACCTGGCGGTGGCCGGGGTGCAGGGGTTCCGGGTGTTCCTGAACGATTCGCTGCTCGCCACCATTAAGCCCGGGAACTCCCCGCGTACTCTGCTCCGGGCGCTCGACCTGTCGGACTGGGTCGGTCTGCTGAGGCCGGCGGGTAACCGGCTGAAGCTGGTCGCAACCACGGAGGCGGACAGCTTCTCCGTCCGGTACTGGGCCAGCCCGAAGTCGTGGTACCTGGGTTCGTCGCACACCCACACGCTGTATTCCGACGGCGCGCTGGGTGTCCGCGACCTGCTGGAATGGGCGGAGCGGGATGGGGCGCGGTTTCTCGGCATCACCGACCACAACACGCTCGAGCAGTGCTCGGACACCGCGTTCCGCCGGTTCGGGCGGTGCGAGCCGATGCGCGGTACCGAGTGGACGACCGATTCCGGCCATGCCAACCTGATGGGCATCCGGGGCCGGGCGGCGGTGCCGACGCAGGGCGCGGTGGCGGAGATGATTGACGAGGCGAAGTTCCGCGGCAGCCTGGTGCATATCAACCACCCGTGCGCGCCGGACCACCGCTGGTGGCGGTACCCGGTGCTCGACCCGGGGATTGACGGCATCGAGCTGATGAACGGCCGGACCGGTTTCACCGAGAACGAGGAGCTGGCGGTTGCCTGGTGGCACAGCCTGCTCGCGGCCGGGCACACGATTGCCGGGGTGGGCAGTTCGGATTTCCACGGCGACAACCCGCACGAGCGGCCGCTCAAACCCTGCGCGCGGGTGCGGGCCTCGGCCAACCACCCGGACACGCTGCTGCGCGCATTCAAGTTCGGACGGGTGATGGCCTGCGACCGGCCGGACGGCAGCCGGCTCTACCTGTATGCCGATACCAGCGGCGACGGCCGCTGGGACCTGGCGATGGGCGACAACATTGTCCTCAGGGGCGGTGCGCGGCCGGTGCGTTTCCGGGTCGAGGCGGAGAGCGTGCTCGCGGGCGAGCACCTGGTGGTGTTCGGCCGGAGCGGCGAACTGCTCCGGCGCCGGTTCGACGCGCCCGGCGATTTCGAGCTGGAATGGAGTTCACTGCTCTGCGCACAGGATTCCGGGTTCGTGCGTGCCCAGCTCCAGCGCACCAACTTCCGGTTCGCGGTGTTGACCAACCCGATATATATCAACAGCCGGGGCTATGAGCTGGGCCCGACCCGGCTCCGACAGCAGGCGACCGCCCGGCACGTGACCGGCCAGCGGTCCGGCGAGCTGGAGCAGGACGACGGTTACGTCCGGCTGGAGCTGAAGGTCGAGAACCGCGACGGCTACAGCCCGTATGAGTACGGGCTGGCGCTTGCGCTCGACACCGCGGCCTGGCGGGTCCGGGCGGCACAGCGGCAGGGCGGCGGGGTCGGGGTCGCGCGCAGGATGCGGCTGCCCGGGTACCAGGTACTGACCTGGCAGGGCGGGTATGAGTGGGCCAACCGGCTGCGGCCGGGGGAGACGGTGACTTTCTGGGCGGAGCTGCGGCCGCGCTTGCCGGGCGAGCACCGGCTGCTGTACCGGAGCTGGACGACCGACCGGCTGTTCGAGACCTCGGCGGAGCCGGACTCGGGTACAGTCGGACCAGACGGCCGGTACTGGGCCGAACTGCTGGCCGGGAGCGAGCTGGCCGAGCTGGGCGCGGGCCGGGTCGGGTCCGCGCCGCAGGACGGCATCGAGGTCCGCGGCGCGACGGTGTCCCGGGGCCGGGTGCGGCTGGCGGTCGCGCCGGGCGGGTCGGGCGCGCTCGAACTCGCGCTCTACGACCGGGCGGGCCGCTGCCGGCTGGCGCGCCGGCTCGATCTGACCGGGAGCGAGCAGGAGCTGGAGTTCGAGCCGCGCGACGCGGACGGCCGGCGGTTGCCGGCGGGCGTGTATTTCCTGCGGGCGGGCGATGGTGTGCGGACCGCGGCACGGCGGTTGCTGGTGCTGAACTGAGCCGGGCTTGAACCCCGCCCCGGGCTCGGCTAGAATCTTGCTCGTGAGCCGACCGGTCATCTTCCTCTTGTTGCTGCTGGCCGCGGCCGCGCCCGCGACGCGGGCGACCGCGGTCATCGACGGCCGCTCGTTCCTGACCGACGACGGGCTGCGGGTGCGATTGCTGGGCGTCGAGACACCCCGGGTCTACGAGCCGGGCGGGGACATCTGCCGGGACGTGCTCGAGAAGTTCGTGACCGGCCGGCCGCTCAGGCTCGAAGTGGAAGGGCCGGACGCGGACGCGGAGGGCTGGCTGCTGCGCCACGTGTTCGCGGGCGATACCTTCGTCAACGAGATGATGGTGCGCAAGGGCTACGCGGCGCTGGCGCCGGCGGACAGCGGCCGGTACCACGACACGTTGGGCATTCTCGAGCGCAGTTCGGCCCGGGTCGAGAAGGGGCTCTGGCCGTTCGGGATCTTCCCGCCGCCCCGGTACGCCGGCCGCGAGCCCGGGCTGGCGGACACCTCGGCCGCGGACCCGTGGCTGGAGACGGTGAGCTACGACCGGGCGGACCGATACTACGGCCGCATCGTCCGGGTGGTGGGCACGGTGGTTGCGACCTACCGCACCGACCGGGTGTTCATCATGAACTTTCACCAGGACTACCGCCGGTACTTCAAGGCGGTGATTTTCCCGGGCGACATCGGCAAGTTCCCGCCCCACCCGGAGGACTACTACAAAAAGCGGGTCATCCGCGTGACCGGGCTGGTCCGCGAGTACCAGGGCGCGCCCCAGATAGTCGTCAACGATCCGGGGCAGATCGAGGTCATCGAGTAGCGGCCGCGGTGGCGCATCCCCGCCGATACCGCCGCCGCCGGCTTTCCATCCTGCTGTTGCCGGTTGCGCTCGCGGTCGGGGTCATCGGCCTGCTCTGTTCCCGGGTCGGCCCGGCGCCGGCCGAACCGGCGGTCGCGGAGCCGGCGCCGGACACTGCGCCTGCGGGCGAGTTCACCGGCCGGGCCCTGCGGCCGGGCGAGAACCTGGCGCTGGTGCTGGCCGGGCTCGGGCTGCCGCCGGAAGCGGCGCGGGCGGCCGAGGCGGCGCTGGCCGGGACCGATTTCGATTTCCAGCGGTTGATGCCGGGCGACTCGGTCACGCTGTTGTCCGTGGACTCAGTGCCGATCAGCCTGCGCTACCAGGTTGACCTGGCCACGCATTACGAGGTGCGCTGGGCCGGGGGCGGGGCGGTCGTGGAACGGGTGATGGCGCCGGTCGAGACCACGGTGGTGGCGCTGGCCGGGGTGGTGCGTGGTTCGCTCTGGCAGTCGCTGCTCGACGCCGGGGCGAACGACCGGTTGGCCGCGGCCTACACCTGCATCCTCCGGCACCGCCTGCCCCGCCTGCGGGACATGCAGCCGGGCGATTCGTTCCGGCTGGTCGTCGAGCGGCTGGCGGTCGGGGACAGCAGTTACGGGTTCGGCCAGGTCCACGCGCTCAGGTACCGCGGGGCGGCGGCGGTCGAGGCGTTCCACCACGCCCGGCCGGACGGGCTGACGTTCTACTGCGACGCGGATGGCCGCTCGCTGGCCCGGGTGCTCGATTACCCGCCGATTCCGGGGGCGCGCCGGACCTCGGACTTCGGGCCGCGCCTGCACCCGCTGGCCCGACGTCGGGTTCAGCACAACGGCCTCGATTACGAGGCCCCGCACGGCACGCCGGTGCGGGCGGTGGCGGCCGGGGTTGTCAGCCGGGCGCGAGCCCGGCGCGGGTACGGCCGGGTGGTGGACATCGAGCACCCCCGGACCGGGCTGACCACCCGGTACGCGCACCTCGGCCGTTATGCGGCAGGCATCAGGGCCGGGGCCGCGGTCGCGCAGGGCGACACTATTGGGTACGTCGGTTCCAGCGGCTTCTCTTCGGGCGCGCACCTCCATTTCGAGACGCGCCGCCAGGACCGGCCGGTGGATCCGCTCGATGCACTGCCCAGCGGGCAACGCGAGGTCGCAGCGGAAGACCGGGCGGAGTTCGAGCGGTACGTGGCGCACTGCCGGGCGGTGCCGGCCGAGGCGGCGATTGGACGTTGAACCGCGGGCAGGGCGGGGTAGAATTGACCGGATGCTGAGAGTTATCGCGCTCTGCGGCCTGCTTTGCGGACTCGCGGCCGCGGACGAGGTCACCCGGGTGGTCAAGGTCCACGACGGCGACACCTTCCTCACCGAGGACGGCGACAACGTCCGCCTGCTCGGGATTGACGCGGCGGAGAGCTACGAGGCCGGGGGCGACGTCGCGGGCGAGATGCTCGAGATGTACGTGCTGGGCCGGACGGTCCGGCTCGAGGCGGACCGCTCCAACACCGACCATTTCGGCCGGCTGCTCCGCTGGGTCTGGGTCGGGGATACCAACGTCAACCTGCTGCTGGTGGACCGGGGGTACGCGCCGGTCCGGCTCTACCAGGAAGGCTTGAAGTACGAGGACACGCTCAAGGTGGTGGAGGAGCAGGCCGCGCGCAGCGGCCGCGGGCTCTGGGCGTTCAACGTCTATACCCCGCCCAGCCTCGAACTCATCCGGGAGCGGCTCAGGCGGGACAACCCGGACGACTCCGGGGTGATATCCTGGGTGGACGCGGCGGACTACATCGGCAAGGCGGCGGTGGTCGAGGGTGACATCATCCGTACCTATCAGTCGGAGCGGGTGCTGTTCCTCAACTTCCACGAGGACTACCGCAACACCTTCGTCTGTGCGATATTCGTCAACGACCTTCCCAGGTTCCCGACGGACGCGAAAGACTACTACCTGGGCAAGCGGGTACGGGTGACCGGTATCATCAAGGAGTACCGTGGCGCGCCCGAGATCATCATCTCCGACCCGGGGCAGGTCGAGGTGCTGGGCCCGGCCGCAGGCGCGGAGAACTGATTGCCGGGCCCGGTTCCCGGCCCGGCTGTTCCGCCGACTGCCCGCCGCCGCGGGTTCGCTTCTCCGACTGTGACGGTGCTGGCGGTGCTGGCCGGGTTGGCGGTGGCCCTGCTCATCATCAGGCTGGCGTACCGGTCGCCCCGGCATCCCTGCGGCCCGGAACTGCCCTGCCCGGACTCGCTCTACTTCGGTGGCGACGTGATGCGCCAGGGCGAGCTCTTCCACACCATGCTCGGCCGGCTGGGCGTGTCGCCGGTCCGGGCGGAGCAGGCGGCCGCGGCGCTCCGGCGGACCGACTTCAATTTCCGCACGCTCCGGTCGACCGACTCGGTTACCCTCCGCTACCGCGGGCTGGAACTCGAGGGCCTGACCTGGCACAAGGACCTGATGACCGGGTACGAGGTCAGGTTCGACTCGGCCGGGGTGGTCGCGGAACGCAGCGAGGCGGCGGTGGACACGACCCGCTGTGTCGTCACCGGCATCGTCCGGGAGTCCATCTGGCATTCGCTGGTCAACATGGGCGAGGGCGCCGCGCTGGTGATGACATTCACCGACATCCTGCGCTACGACATCGACTTCTTCTCCGAGTCGCACGACGGCGACAGTTTCGCGCTGGTGGTCGAGAAGCTCAGCATCGGGGACCGGTTCTACCGGTACGGCCGGGTCCATGCTGCGCACTACCGGGGCCGCAATGCCAACACCTGGGGGTTCTACTACCGCAACCCGCGCGGGCGCTGGGATTACTACAACGACAAGGGCCAGTCCCTGCGCCGGACGGTGCTCCGCTCGCCGCTGGAGTTCAGCAAGGTGACTTCGCATTTCGGGCGCCGGTTCCATCCCATTCACCGGGTGTATCGCCAGCACCACGGCGTGGACTACGGCGCGCCGACCGGCACCCCGGTCAGCGCCGTCGCGGACGGGACGGTCACTTTCGCCGGCCGGCGGGGCGGGTACGGCAACCTGGTTGAAATCCGGCATGCCGGCGGGCTGCTCACCCGGTACGGGCATCTCTCCCGGTTCGGAGGCGGCATCAGGAGCGGGGTCACGGTCCGTCAGGGACGGACCATCGGGTACGTCGGGATGACCGGGGACGCAACCGGTCCGCACCTGCATTTCGAGACCCGGCAGGGCGGCAACCCGGTTAATCCGCTGAAGCTGATTCCGCCCCGGGCGGAGCCGGTGGCCCAGGCCTACCGCGCCGAGTTCGACGCGCTGCGCGACCGGCTGCGGGCGGAGATCGAACAGGTGCTGAGGCCGGTCCCGGCCCCGGATTCCAGCGAAACCAGTTTCGCTCCCTGACCCTGCTTCGCGCAGGCCAGCCGTCGTTACCGCCGATAACTTCCCGGGAGCGTCAGCTCCAGTTCCGCATACCAGCTCCGGCCGGGGAGCGGGTAATCACGCACCGTTTCGACCCGGCGGTCGGCAAGGTTGCGGACCCCGGTGGAAAGCGAGAAGCGGACCGGGCCGGGTTCATAGCCGAAGAGAAGCCCGAGGTCCAGGAGTGCGTAGCCCGGTATCGCGCCGGGCAGGGTATCCGGGAAGGCGGCATCGGTGAGCCGGTCGCCGGAGATGTCTGCGGCCAGGTCGAGCCGGGTGTCGAAGCGACCCAGCTGCGCGCCGGCCCAAACCGCGGCCCGGGCGGTCAGCTCCGGCCGGTAGAGCAGTCGCCGGCCTGCCGCCCGCGCCCGCGACCAGTTCAGGTTGCCGGCGAAGCCGACCCGTCCGAACTCGAACGCGGCTTCCGCCTCGACCCCGGCGATGTCCGCGCGCGTGACATTGACCGGCCGCCAGCGGAAGGAGTCGTCGGGCTGCCACTGGATGAGGTTGGTGAGCGTGTTGTGGTACCAGCCGAGGCTGGCGCGGTACGCTGCCCGGGACCAGGATGAAGCGCTGCCCGCCGACTTGAGCCCGAGTTCGTACCCGGTCGCCCATTCCGGTTCGAGCGCCGGGTTGCCCCGGGTCCAAGCATCTTCGGGCCAGAACAGCTCGTTGAAGGTCGGGGCGCGGAAGGAGCGGCCGTACGAGGCCCAGGCCGCGACCGGCAGCGGGCCGTGCCAGGAGAGCGTCGCCCTGGGGCTGGTGACGTCGGTGGTGGTCCGGTGCGAGGCGCCGTCGGTCCGCAGTTCCCGGCGCAGGCGCTCGACGCGCAGCGAGGGCTGGACAGCCAGTCCCTGCCAGGTGAGGCGGGCCTGGCCGACGCCGGCGATATCGGACCTGGAGGCGTTGCCGACCGCGGAACTGACCAGCCGGTCCTGGTCCAGCTCAGCCGCGGCCATCAGCGCCAGCCAGTGTCGCGGGGTCCAGGTTGCGTCAACCTTGCCGCCCGCGGTGGCGAGCGCGTGGGTGTCGCTCGCCGGTGCGAATCCCGCCGGGTCGCGGTAATGCTGCCATGACCGTCCCGCACTCAGCCGGCTGTCGAGCAGCAGCCGTTCGTCCGGTTCGAAGGTGTGCCGGAGGTAGGCGAGCCCCTGCCGGTCGTCGCGCCGGGCGGAGTCCGACGGCCAGTCGCGTGGACCGGGCACGCCGCGTCCGGTCGCGCCCCAACTGCCGAACAGGTTGAAGCGGTGCCCGCCCTCGCGCCAGGAACCCTTGGCGAACAGCCCGACCGCCTCGCGGTCGGCGTTGGCCATCTCCCGCACCCGACCGGAGTCGTCGAGCCAGGGGTAGTTGTTGGCCGCGGCGTCGGCCGCGACCCCGACGAGGTAGCCGAGCGGCGCCCGCCGGTTCTCGTGTGTCGCCGCCAAGTAACGGCGGCCGAACGCGCCGACCCCGGTGCGCAGGCGGGCAGCCAGCCGTTCCGGCTCCGCGGTGATGAGATTGACCGTCCCGCCGACCGGGCTGGAGCCGTAGAGCGCGGAGCCGCCGCCCCGGGCGATTTCTGCCCGGCGGGCGATGCCCGACGGCAGGGTGGTCAGGTCAAAGGTGCCGCTCTGGGACGAGTTGAGCCGGATGCCGTCGAGCGCGAGCAGGGTGTGTTCGATGCCGGTGCCGCGCAGGGAGAGTGAGCTGTAGTTGACGTAGTCCTGCCCGGTGACGCCCGGCGCCAGCCGCAGGAGCCCGATCAGGTCGGCCGTCCCGGCAGCCTGCCGGCCGTCGAGTTCGACGATGGTGACCGGGCCGGAGGCGGCCTCGGGCAGCGGCATCCGGCCGGCGGTGACCGTTACTCCGTCGAGCAGGATGAGTTCGGGCAGCAGCAGGAACTCAGTGACCCCGCCGGGGAAGACCCCGGTCCAGATACGCGCGCGGTACCCGATGCGGGTGATGCGGATGGTCAGCGGGCCAGGGCCGGCCGCGACCGTGAACCGGCCCTCGGCGTCGGTCGTGACGCTCTCGGCGAAGGTGATTGTGACGTCGGCGTCGGGAACAGGCCGTCGGGTGCGGGCGTCCAGCACCCGGCCGGCGAAGCCGGCGGACACGCCGGTGTCGATGGTGTCCGTACCCGGCGCCGTGCTGCCCAGCAGCAGCGCGAACATGATGGCGATGACTCTGCGCGACATGGTTTGCTCCTTTCCTCGCAGGTTCAACCAGGCAGGGCAGCGGACAGGTCTCCTGGCTCGCATCCCGGCGTGGGCCGGGCCTACCGCCTTCCCGGTTCGACACCGGTGGCGATGGCAGGTCAGCGCCCGCGGGCGCCGATGCTGACAGTGGGCGGGACCGCAGCCGATTCGCACGGCTTTCCCTGTGCCCGGTACCGCGGGCCTCGCGGCCGGCGGCGCAGGCAACCGGTTACCCGGTCTTCCGCTACCTAAGCGGTTCAAGCATAGCCGCAACCACCCGCAGGTCAACTGCTTGGCTTCCGGGGCGGGAGCAGCCAGCCGGCCCGCCCCGGCTTGACACACGGGCTGGCCCTGCTAGTATGATTCAGCGTCAGCGGGTACCGCCGGCGCAGATGCAATGCCTACTCAACCGGGTCGAGCGTGGTCCTGCCCGGTGTCAGCCGACCCGGCTTCGCCGCGGGTGATGGGTTACCGCCCTGATACATTCGATTATGACGCTGACCTGAGGAGGTCAAGATGATTCGTCAGTATGTTCTTGCCTTGTTCCTGACAGTGTTGTTGGCCGGGACCGTACCGGGCGGCCTCGCCCGGGCGCAGGTGCCGGTCTGGCAGGCACGCTGGAACCCCGGGTTCTACAACTGGGCCGAGATTACCGATATGGCCCTGACGCCGGGCGGTGACGTGGTCGCCACCGGGTTCAGCCAGGTGACCTGGAACACGTTCGAGTTCGCCACCGTCAAGTTCACCGGCGACAGCGGTCAGGTTGCCTGGGCGAAGCGGCACCACGTGCTGTCCGGCTCGCGCGACGAGCCGGCCGGCATCGCGGTGGACTCGGCCGGGAACGCGTTCGTATGCGGGATGAGCGTGACGCGGACCCCGGATTCGACCGACTGGGTGGTGCTGAAATACGACACGGACGGCAACGAGGAGTGGAGCGTGCGTTACCATCACCTGGTGGCCGACGCGGCGACCGCGGTGGTGCCCGACCAGGCCGGGGGCTGTTTCGTGGCCGGGCAGAGCACCAGCGCATCGGGCCAGCCGGAGCTGGTCGTCGCGCGCTACGACAGTGACGGCAACGCGAGCTGGTTGACCCGGCTGGCGGGCGAGACGGGCGGCGGTGCCGGGGCGGCGGCGTTGGCCGCCGGCGCGGCAGGCGAGGTGTACGCCGCGGGCTGGCGCTGGACCGGGGCGACCGACAAAGAGGCGTACTGGCTGGTGAAGCTGGACGGGGCGACCGGCGATACGACCTGGACCCGGACCTACAATGGCGCGGCCTCGCCCTGGGACCCGCGCGACGACCGGGCACACGCTGTCACGGTGGGCCCGGACGGGAGCATCTACGTCACCGGCCAGGCCGGTGAGTACGGGACCTGGTACGACGCGACGACCGTGGCCTGGGATGCGGATGGGAACGAGCGCTGGGTGCACCGGTTCGATGCGGGCCGGCTGTACGAGGACGGCGCGGGCGAAGTCGCGGCTGGCGCGGACGGGCACGTCTATTGCGGCGGGTACACGTTCGATTACGAAGAGGATTCGGACCAGGATTTCCTGGTTTACCGGATCAGGCCGGATGGGGAGACGGACTGGTTCCGGGTCTGGGACGGCGGGCTGTACGAGGCGGACAGCTGCACCGGTATCGCGCTGGACGCGTACGGCAACGTGTATGCGACCGGGGTGGTGACCGAGCCGACCGGCGCCTGGGACTGGATGATCGTTAAGTACAACCCGGCCGGGCAGGAGGTCTGGCGGACGACGGTCGGGGTGGTGGACGAGGACGACAACCCGAGCTCGATCCTGCTCGACGGCCGCGGTGGTATTTACGTGGGCGGGATGGACCTCTGGTCCGGGAGCGAGGATTTCGCGGTCTGGAAGTTCGGGCAGCAGGACGCGGCGGCCATCCGGGTGCTGTCACCGCTGGATACGCTCCGGGTCGGGGCGGAGGTCCGACCGCGCGTCTGGGTGCGGAACAATTCGCCGGTGCCGGCGAGCTTCCCGGCCTGGTGCTATGTGGGCAATTTCTACTTTGACGTGCGGATGGTCGAGGGGCTGGCGGCCGGCGATTCGCTGCTGGTGGAGTTCCGGCCCTGGGAGGTGCGCGACGTCGGGGACCACGAGGTGCTGTTCTTCACCGCGCTGGCCGGGGACCACGAGCCGGGCAATGATTCGCTGACCGGCCGGGTGACGACGGTCCCGGCCTGGGAGCCGCTGGCGCCGATGCCCTATTCCGCCACCAACCGGGCACGGGACGTCCGGGACGGCGGGGCGCTGGCGTTTGCGGACGATTCGCTGGTCTATGCGTTCAAGGGCAACAATACCTCCGAGTTCTACCTTTATAACACGCTGCGGGATACCTGGGTGGCGCTGGAGACGCTGCCCGATTTCGGGTCGTCCGGGCGGCGGCGCCGGGTGCGGCGTGGCGCGCGGCTGTCCGCGGACGGCCAGGGCCGGGTGTACGCGCTGAAGGGCAACAACACGCTGGAGTTCTGGCGCTACGCCAGCGCGGGCGACAGCGCGGGCTGGGCCGAGCTGGCCCAGTACCCGGTTGATGCGACCGGGAAGACCCGCCGGGTCCGGGGCGGCACCGGGCTGGAATACGTCCCGGCGGTGAACCGGGTGTACTCCGCCAAGGGCTCGAACACGCTTGAGTTCTACGCCTACGATGTCGCGGCCGATTCCTGGCTGCGGCGGGCGGACGTCCTGCCCGGGCCGCGCGGCCGGCGCGCGAAGTACGGGACCTGCATGGTCTATGACGGCGACAACACCATTTACCTGCTGAAGGGCGGTTACCAGGAGTTCGCGGCCTACTCGATTTCCGGGGACACCTGGGTGGCGAAGCCGGACCTGCCTTACAGCGAGCAGGGCCGCCGGCGCAAGGTGAAGAAGGGCGCCGGGATGGCCTGGGACCCGGTCAACGAGCGGCTCTACGCGGCCAAGGGCGGGAAATCGACCGAGTGGTGGTACTTCGACATCGCCCGCGATGCCTGGGTCGAAATCGGGCGCGACACGATTCCGCTGGGCGATTCCCGGCGGCCGCCGAACAACGGCAGCGCGATGACGATGGGCGACGGCAAGGTGTACTTGTTGAAGGGGAACAAGACGCCGGAGTTCTGGCGCTACCACGCCAACTTCCCGCTGAACCCGGGCGGCGGTATGCTGGGCGGCCCGATGGCGCGGCCCGCCGCGCTGCCGCGCGCGCCGGAGCTGACCGCGGCGCCCAACCCGTTCGCGGGCAGGGCGGAACTGCGGTTCAGCCTGCCGCAGGCCGGCCGGGCCCGGCTGGTGCTTTACGACGTGGCCGGCCGGGTGGCACGGCGGCTGCTCGACGAGGAGCGGCCGGCGGGCAGTCACCGGCTGACGCTGTCCAGTGCCGGGCTGGCGCGCGGGGTGTACCTCGCCCGGCTGACGCTGGGCCTGCCCGGGCGCGAGCTGACCGCGGAACAGAAGATCCTGATTGCGAAGTAGGAGGTAGAGATGAACCGGAGAACCGGGTTGATATTGCTGGCGCTGGCCCTGCTGCCGCCGGCGCTGCTCGCGCAGGCGGGTGACACCGCCTGGGCGCGGGCGATCGGCGATGGGGAGTTGCGGAGTTTCGCGACCGACGTTTACGCCGACGGCAGCGGCTTCTCGTACTTCTGCGGCCGGGCCCAGCCGCCCGGCGGCAGCGCCGAGGAGCTGGTGGTGGCCAAGCTCAACGAATGGGGCGACCCGCTCTGGGTGCGCTACCTGGGCGGCAGCGCGCCGGACGGGGCGGACAATATCGGCCACGCGCTGGCGGTGGACCTGCTCGGCAACGTCTACGTGGCCGGCGCGCTGGACAATTCGCCGCCGGCGGACCGGGACATGGTCGTGGCCAAGTTCAGCCCGGACGGCGATTCGCTCTGGACCTGGGTGTCGGGCATCGACGACGACGACATGGCGTTCGGGATCGCGGTCGGCAACAACCAGGTGTACGTCAGCGGGGTCACGCCCGGGGACGGCTACGGCGCGTTCGCGGTTGCCCGGCTCAACGAGCAGACCGGGGCGCTGGTCTGGCTGCGCGACACGATGCTCGACCCGCTCAACGCCCGCACCGGCCGGGAGCCGCGCCGGCTGCGCACCGACCGCTACCCGGAATGGTACCAGGCCTGGGATGACTGGGACAACTGCGGCACCGCGATCGCGATCGCGCCCAACGACGGCCGGGTGGTCGCGACCGGGTACGGGTACCACGGCCTCCGGGATTTCCAGATGTGGACGATGAAGTACGACACCGCCGGTACCCGGCTCTGGTCCCAGCACCACGGCCGCACGACGGTGGACTACGACGATGCCGCGTTCGACCTGGCGGTGGTGGCCAACGGCGATATCTACATTGCCGGGATGGGCGAGGCGGACGCCTCCGCCTACGACTGGCTGGTCATCAGGATGAGCTCCGGCGGCGTGTTCTTGAACTCCGCGACGCTGAACGCGCCCTACAACGCCGATGAGTGGGCGACCGCCATCGCCATCGACAACGCCTCGCCCCAGAACCTCTACGTCACCGGCTTCCTCGATTACGGGCCGGCACAGGGCGCGGAGCGCATCGTGACGATGAAGTACAGCAATGAGCTGGTCGCCCGCTGGGGCGCGGCCGGTGCCCAGTACCAGAGTCACGGGGGCAACTACCCGCACATCGGGTACGATGTCCACCACGCGCAGGGCCACGTTTACGTCACCGGCCAGAGCGGTCCGACCGGCAACGAGCTGGCGCTGCTCTGCTACACCGACGCCAACGCGAGCCCGAAGTACGAGAAATGGGTGAAGACCGTCGCGCTCGAGCCCGGCCCGGGCAGCTCGGTGGGCAGCGCGGTTTACGCCCGGGACACCACCCGGATATTCGTGGCGGGCCAGAAGAGCCGCGGGCAGCAGGTGGACTCGCTGCAGATGATGGCGCTCCGGTTCTTCCTGCCCCGGCGCGACGTCAAGCCGGATTCGCTGCTGGCGCCGGCCGGGACGGTCGGCGAGGGCCAGCCGGTCGTGCCGCGGGTGCGGGTGCGCAACCCGGGCAACGACCGCTCGAGTTTCGAGGTCCGGCTGCGCATCGGGGACGCGCCCGGGTACCACGACACCGCCTACGTCAGCAACCTGCTCCCCGGGGCGACCGCTTTCGCGGTGTTCGACACCTGGCGGGCGGCGCCGGCCGAGACGCTGGACATCATGGTCACGACCGCGCTGGCCGGCGACCAGGACCCGACCAACGACACGCTGTTCGGCCGGGTGGTCGTGGTCCCGGTGTCGGACCGGGACGTCGGGGTGGTCGAGATACTCGCGCCGAAGGGCACCGCGGATTCGGGCCGGGTGGAGATTCCCACCGCTATCGTCCGCAACTACGGCAGTGAGGAAGTCAGCTTCCCGACGTACTTCCGCATCGGCACGCTCTACTTCGACTCGACCCGGGTGACGCTCGGGGCCGGGGCCAGCGACACGGTGCGCTTCCGGGACTGGCTGCCGGAGCGGCTCGGCTGGCAGGACGTCGTGTGCTTCACCCGGCTTGAGGGGGACATCAACCCGGCCAACGATATGCTCCGGGATTCGGTCGAGGTGCTGCCGCAGGTCGGGGTGGAGGAGCCGGCCGGGCTGCCGATTGCGTTCGCGCTGGAGGGTGTCCGGCCGACCCCGTTCCGGGGCGGGACCGGGCTGAGCTACGCGCTGCCGCAGGCGGCGGAGGTCAGGCTCACGGTCCACAACGCCGCGGGCCGGGCGGTCCGGCAACTGGCCCGGGGCGTGGTCCCGGCCGGGCGGCATGCCGCCCGCTGGGACGGCCGGGATGACGCGGGCCGGCCGCTGGGCGCGGGGGTGTACGTCTGCCGGTTCGAAGCCGGCGGGGTCGTGCAGCTCCGCAAGCTGGTCAAGCTGGACTGAGCCCGGGGGAGACGGGAACCGGCGGTGCGGATGAAGACCGGGTTGGCGCTGGGCGCGGCGCTGCTCGCGGCGGGCTGCAACCGGGCGCCGGTCATCCCGGCGGCGCCGGCCGGGCCGGACAGCGGCCGGGCCAACTTCCCCCACACTTTTTCGGCGGTGACTACCGACCCGGAAGGTGACTCGCTCGCTTACCAGTTCAGCTGGGGCAGCAACCGGCTTTCGCGCTGGTCCGGGCTGGTCGCGTCCGGCGTGCCGGACAGCCAGGTCGCGACCTGGCCGCGGGGCGGCAGCTTCCCGGTCCGGGTCCGGGCGCGGGACGCCCGGGGCCGGGAGTCGGACTGGTCGCCGGCGCGGGAGTTCCGGGTCGCGAACGACGGGGGCATCAACTGGTCGGTTGACCTGGGCGGGCCGGCGGCGGGCGCGCCGGTGCAGACCGGGCCGAACATCGTGTTCCCGCTGGCGGGCGGCGGGCTGGTCTGCCTGGATACCGCCGGCGCGGAGCAGTGGCGCGTTACCCTGCCCGGGGAGATCAACGGCACCCCGGCCGCGGGCGCGGGCGGCAGGCTGTTCGTGACCTGCGCCAACACCCGGGTGTATGCCTACGGCCCGGGCGGGGTCAAGGCCTGGGAGCGGCTGGTCGGGTTCGGGTGCTTCGCGCCCGCGCTCGGGCCGCAGGGGCAGCTCTACGCCGGGGCGACCGACGGCCGGCTGTATTCGTTCGACCAGGACGACGGCCGCATCCTCGGTTTCTTCCAGGCGGACGAACCGGTCCGGGCTCCCTGCGTGGTGCGCGCGGACGGGGTCATCCTGTTCGGGTGCGACGACGGCAACCTGTACGCGGTCAACCCGGACTTCAGCCTGCGCTGGCGCTACCCGGTTGGCGGCCGGCTCCGGCAGGCCCCGGCGCTGGGCGCGGACCGCGAGGTTTACATCGGGGCGGACGACAGCCGGCTGTACGCGGTCAGCCCCGACGGGCAGCTGCTCTGGTCCTGCCAGGCGGACGGCCGGGTCAAGGGCGAGCCGGCGGTCGGGTGGGACGGCAGCATCCGGTTCGGGGCGGACGACAACCGGCTCTACCGGGTCAGCCGCGCCGGGGAAATCATCGGCCGGTTCGAGACCGGCGGGTTCGTGCGCGCCTGCCCGACCCTGGCGGACAACGGCCGGGTGTACCTCGGCTCGTACGACAACCGGCTCTACGCGCTCGACGAGGCGGATGAACTGCTCTGGCGGGTGGAGGGCGATGGCGCGGTGCTCTACTCCGCGCTGCTCGAAGCGGGCGGCAACGTGTACTTCATGGTCGGCTCGACCGCGTACTCGGTCGCCGGCGTCGGGGAGCCGGCCGGCTCGCCCTGGCCGACCGGCCGGCAGAATCAGCGCCGGACCGCTACCCCGTAAGGCGGGCCACCCGGCCCGGCCGGTAGCGCGATACCCGGAACCCGCCGGTCGCGGTCGTCCACGGCCCGTCACGGAACGCCGCGGCTCGGGCGTCGAGCCGGCGCCGGTGCCGCGGCCGGGGCAGGAGCAGGAAGAGCACCTGCGGGGTCGAGAACAGCCAGGCGGAGCCGGTCCCGGTCAGTCGGCAGAGCCGGTCGGCCAGCCGGGCCCGGTAGGGTTCCCGTTTCACCCGCGGGTAATGCTGGTACACCAGCA